>DATHAK010000109.1:0-56687 GCA_035296685.1 Blastococcus sp. | reverse complement strand
AGCGGAACGAGCTCGATGTCGGTGCCCCGGAGCGCCACCATCTGCCCGTGCCCGCCCTCGTGCGCGGCGATCGTGGCGTGCAGGCCGAAGCGGGTCGCCAGCACGCGGTCGAAGGAGGTCGGGGTCCCGCCGCGCTGGACGTGGCCGAGCACCGTCGTGCGGACCTCCTTGCCGGTCCGTCGCTCCAGCTCTTCGCCCAGTTGCTGCGCCACCCCGGTGAACCGCCGGTGCCCGTACTCGTCCACCCCGCCGTCGCGCAGCGGCATCGTGCCGGGGCGCGGCGTCGCTCCCTCGGCGACGACGCCGATCACGTGTGAGTCGCCGCGGTCGAACCGGGCCGACACCAGCCGGCACACCTCGTCGACGTCGAACGGTTCCTCGGGCACCAGCGTGAGGTGCGCTCCGGACGCCAGACCGGCGTGCAGTGCGATCCAGCCGGCGTGCCGGCCCATCACCTCGACCAGGAGCACCCGCTGGTGGGACTCCGCCGTCGTGTGCAGCCGGTCGATCATCTCGGTCGCGATGCTGACCGCGGTGTCGAAGCCGAACGTCAGGTCGGTCTCGTCGATGTCGTTGTCGATCGTCTTCGGGATGCCCACGACGGGGACGCCGGCCTGCGAGAGCAGGTGCGCCGCCGTCAGCGTCCCCTCGCCACCGATCGGGACGAGCACGTCGATCGCGTGCCGGGCGAGGACGCCCTTCATCTGCGCGATCCCCGCATCCAGCCGCTCGGGGGCGACGCGGGCCGAACCCAGGGTGGTCCCGCCGCGGGTGAGGAGGCCGTCGACCGCCGCGATGTCGAGCGGCGTCGTCCGGTCCTCGAGCAGGCCGCGCCAGCCGTCGCGGAACCCGACCACCTCGCTGCCGTAGTGGTTCGTGGCCGTGCGGACCACGGACCGGATGACCGCATTCAGGCCGGGGCAGTCGCCCCCGCCGGTCAGAACACCGATGCGCACCGGCAGCTCCTTCGATGGGCGAGGTTCCGACGATACGTCATGACGTCCTGATGTTTCCGTGGACCGGGGTGTCGCCCCGGCCCGGGCGGACGTCCCAAACGACATGACGTCCAGACGTCTTGCGATCCCGTACCTTTGCCTCGTGGTCAGCCCCGTCACCGGACCGAAGTACCTCTCGGTCCGCGAGCACCTCCGGCGTCGCGTGGCCTCTCTGCCCGAGCACACGCTGCTGCCGCCGGAGCCCGTCCTGTGCGCCGAGTACGGCGTCAGCAGGATCACCCTGCGCCGCGCGGTCGACGGTCTCGTCGCCGATGGGCACCTGGTGCGGGAGCAGGGGCGTGGCACCTACGTGACCCGGCCGGCCATCCGGCACGAGTACCGCGAGAGCTTCGTGCACCGCATCGCCGGCTTCAGCTCGGTGATGAGCGAGCACGGGGCCCAGGTGGGCACTAAGGTGCTCACCCAGCGCATCGTGCCCGCCCCGGTCGCCGTCGCCACCGAGCTGTTGCTGGAGGGCGCCCAGGACGTCGTGGAGCTGGAGCGGCTGCGCAGCGTCGACGGCGAGCCCAACCACATCGCGCACAGCTTCCTGCCCGCGTCGCTCTACCCCGGCGCGGCGGAGGAGGACTTCAGCCAGGGGTCGCTCTACGACTACCTGCGGCGGGAGTACCACGCCGACCTGGCGCACGCGCGGATCGTCGTCGACGTCGGCACCGCGGCCCCCGAGGAGGCCGACCTGCTGCGGATCGTCGCCGGGTCCCCGCTGCTCGTCGTCCGCACCACCGTCCGCGACAGCAGCGGGCACCCGCTGGTGCACAGCTACTCGCGGTTGCGGCCGGACGTGAGCCAGGTCGAGTTCGAGGTCTCGGTGGGCGGCCGCTGAGGTGCCCGAACCGACCACCGCCAGCGGGGTCCGCGAGGTTCCGCAGCCCCGCGACGAGGTCTGGCGCGCACTGGCGGTCCTCGAGCCGTACTGCGCCGTCTGCGACGTCTCCTACGTGGTGGAGGCGCCCGGCGCGCCGGGGGTGGGGACGACGTTCGTCTGCGCCCCGGGCCGGCTCGACGGCGACCCGCCCCGCCCGGGCGCACCGCTCGGCGAGATCGTCGCGTGGGACCCGCCGCGGCTGGTCGGCACGCGCCTCCGGCTCACCCCGGAGACCTGGACCACCCGCATCGAGCTGTCCGACACCGCGACGGGCGGAACGCGCGTCGAGATGACGATCACGCACGAGCCGGCCGGGGGCGGGCGCGTGGTGCGCCGGCTCCAGCGCGGCGCCCTGCGCCGGCTGGTGCAGCGGACCGTCGACGCCGAGCTGGCGAAAGTACCCGCGCATGTCGCCCGCGTGGAGACCTGATCACGATCGGGCGAACGGCGCATCAGTTCGACCGGTGGGGGTACTGGACTGCTGCGTGCACCGGCGGCACACCCGGCATAGGGCCGGGAGCGCGCGCGCCGGACCGGTTATCTGAGGAGTTTGCTGTGGAGATCATCGGGTTGCTCATCGCGGGGCTCATCATCGGGCTGCTGGGGAAGTTCGTCGCCCCGGGTGCGCGGGACAACACGCCGCTCTGGCTCACGCTGCTGTGCGGCATCGGCGGGGTGCTCATCGGGTACTACGTGAGCGGCGCGTTGGGGGTGAAGGAGACTCCCGGCATCGACTGGATCAGGTGGATCATCTCCATCATCCTGGCGGCGGTGCTGGTGGTGGCGGCATCCACGCTCACCGGACGCAACAACCGCGCCCTTCGCTGATCGGCTGAACCGTCCCCCGGGGGACCCGGCCGAGCCTCAGAGCTCGACCGAGTCCCCCGGGGCCAGCCGGCTGAACGGGGTGGGCGTGCCCGGGCCGCGCTCACCCAGCAGCCCGCGGACCACCCCCAGCCCGGTGTCGTTGAGCAGTCCGTCGTGCACGGCGAACGCCTGGTCGGCGTGCACGGCCCGCACGTAGTCGATGAGCTCGCCCACCTTCGACCAGGGGGCGTGCAGCGGCAGCAGCAGCGTGGGGACCGGCTCGTCCGGCACCGTGAGCGCGTCGCCCGGGTGGAACACCAGCCCGCCCACCAGGAAGCCGACGTTCTTCACCCGGGGGATCTCCGGGTGGATCTCCGCGTGCAGCTCGCCGTGCACGTGCACGTCGAAGCCGGCCGCGGTGAACGTGTCGCCCTGACCGACCACGTGCACCCGCCCGCCGAGGCCCTCCAGTTGGCCGGCGACCGAGCCGTTCGTCCACAGCTCCAGTCCCGGATGGGCCTCCATGGCCGCGCGCAGCCGGTCGGCCACGAAGTGGTCGGGGTGCTCGTGCGTCACGAGTACCGCGGAGGCGCCGTCGAGGGCGTTCGGATCCGTGAACGCTCCCGGGTCGATGACGATCCGCTGCTCCCCCTCGCAGAGGACGACACAGGCGTGCCCGTGCTTGATCAGCTCCATGACCGGGATCCTGCCGTGCCGCCCGGGACCGCGCGTCCCGGTCTGGCGGCTCCCCCGTCGGGGGGAGAACAGCAGGCCCGGCCGTAACCCTGCGGCGCCGATCTGCCGACCGTCTCTGCATGATCGTGCAGAGCTCCGTCTTTACCGCCGCCCGCAGCCGCGCCCACGGCCCGACCGCGGCCCTGTGGCACGCCGTCGAGGTGCACCGCTCGCCGAGCGAGGTGGACGGCGCGTGCGAGCTCACCCTGTGCGGGTCGCTCGCCCGGGTCTCGACCGAGGAGCGGTGGCCGGTGGCCGCCCGCGACGTCTGCCCGGCGTGCGCGGTCCTCGCGCGCTGATCTCCCACTGAACGCCCTGTCGCCGGGTGGGGGAGCTCGCCCCGACGGCAGGTGAAGGACCCCCTGCTCCCCACCACTCGCAGGCTCGCGGCGGGCCCCTCAGGGGCCGCTCCAGCCGACGAGCTCGGTGGGGGGCAGCGGGGCCCGTTCAGCGGCCGGTGAACTCCGGCGCCCGCTTGGCCAGGAAGGCCTCGACCGCCTCGCGGTGGTCGGCCGTCCGGCCCAGCTCGGCCTGCAGCCGCGCCTCGAGCGCGAGCGTGTCCTCCAGGGAGTCGGTGGCCGCAGTCGCCAGCACCGTCTTCACCCCGCGGTAGGCGGCGGTCGGCCCGGCGGCGAGCCGCGCCGCCAGCGCCTGCGCCTCCGTCAGCACCTGCTCGGCGGGGACGACGCGGTGCACCAGGCCCCACTGTTCCGCGGTCTCCGCGGTGAACGGTTCGGGCATCAACAGCAGCTGAGTGGCCCGCGAGGCACCGACCGAGTGCACCAGCCGCGCGGCCAGGGCCGAGTCGCTGGACAGGCCGATGCCGATGAAGGCGGTCGTCATCTTCGCGCCCGCGGCGGCGATGCGCAGGTCCCCGGCCAGGGCGATGCCCAGGCCCGCGCCCGCGCACGCGCCGTTGATGCCGACGACGACCGGCACGCGCAGCGCGGCCAGCGCCACCATCAGCGGGTTGTACTCGTCCGCGACCACGTTCAGCGAGGTCTCCGCGTTCCCGCGCAGCGACTCCACGTGCTCGGCGAGGTCCTGGCCGACGCAGAAGGCGCGTCCGGTGCCGGTGATGAGCACCGCGCGCACCGACTCGTCCGCTCCCACCGCCTGCACCGCAGCCAGCAGGTCGCCGCGCAGGGCGTGCGAGAGCCCTGGCCGCTGGAGCGTCAGGGTCGCGACCCCGCCCGCGTCGTCCCTGGTGACCGTGTCGGACATCGTCGTCCCGCCTCTCTCCGGTGCTCGGCCGCTGGTGGCCACCCTGCCACGCCCGGGTGGCGGGCCTCGTCCAGGTGCAGCGCAACCCCTGCCCGCCGGCGTCGCCGGGAACGGCGGCTGCTGGGGCCGCCCGCTGCTGGACGACTGACGCGACCCGGGCCTGGGGAGATGCGTCTGCCGTGGCGGACCGGCCACTCAGCGCTGTCGGCGCGCCGCAGGCCCCGGTGGACGGGAAGGTCCGCGCTCGGCCGGTGTTCACGATGTGTAGTCCTGCCCTGGAATGGACAGAAATGGACGACGGGGATCCGCGACACCCCCGGGCGGCAACGTAGCGGCCCGCACGCAGACTGGCCGGACGAGCGAGGAGTGATCTCCGTTGGTCGAACCAGGACGACGGTGCCTGGGCGACCGCTACGAACTGCACCAGCTGATAGCGGCCGGCGGCATGGGGCAGGTGTGGCGGGCACTCGACCTCGCCTTCCAGCGACCGGTGGCCGTCAAGGTCCTCCGCAGCGAGTACACCGGTGACCCCACGTTCGTCGCGCGCTTCCGCGCCGAGGCGCAGCATGCCGCGTCGCTGAGCCACCCCAACATCGCCGCCGTCTTCGACTACGGCGAGGAGATGGCGCAGGACGGCACCGGCGAGACGCTCGCCTACCTCGTCATGGAGCTGGTCCAGGGCGAGCCGCTGTCGGCGCTCGTGGCGCGCGAGGGCCCGCTCGACACCGCCACCACGCTCTCGCTGCTCCGGCAGACCGCGTTCGGGCTGGGCGAGGCCCACCAGGCGGGAATGGTGCACCGCGACGTGAAGCCGGGCAACATCCTGGTCCGGCCCGACGGCAGCGTGAAGATCACCGACTTCGGCATCGCGTGGTCGGCGCGCAGCGTCGCCCTGACCCGCACCGGCCAGGTCATCGGCACCCCGCAGTACCTGTCCCCCGAGCAGGCCGAGGGGAAGCTGGCCACGCCGGCCAGCGACGTCTACGCGCTCGGCCTGATCGGCTACGAGTGCCTCACCGGCCGCCCCGCGTTCGAGGGCGACAACGCGGTGACCATCGCCCTGAAGCAGGTCCGTCAGGACCCGGAGCCGCTCCCGGACGAGCTGCCGGCCCCGATCCGCGGGCTGATCGGCCGGGCGGTGGTCAAGGACCCGGCTGGACGGTTCCCGGACGGCGCCGCGTTCGTCGCGGCACTCGACGAGGTGCTGGCCGGCCGTCCGGTCCCCGAGGCGCCGACCACGGTGTCCGTCGCCGTCCCCGCGCCGCGCTCGTCCGGTTCCGCGACCCGCTCGGTCGCCCGGCCACCCGCGCGGCACCGGGGCAAGGTGGCGATGGTCCTCCTACCGCTGCTGGGCCTCCTGGCCGGCGCGGGCATCGCGGTGGCGCTGCTGCAGGCGCTCTCCGACGGCGATCCGGCCTCGCCCGCGGCGGCCGCCGAGCAACGGGACCGCGAGGACGTCGTCCTGGACGCCGCCGACTACGTCGGTCACCCGGCGGACGAGGTCGTCCAGGCGCTCAGCGACCTCGGCCTCGACGTCGACCTGAAGGGAGAGCAGCGCGACGACGTGGTCCCCGGTCAGGTCACCGACGTCGATCCGGTCGGCGAGCCGCTGTCGTCGGGGGACACGGTGACCGTCACCTACGCGCTGGCCCCGGGCGACGACGGCTACGACCGCCGCAGCGGGACCGCGGTCACCGGCGCCGCCGGTGGCGGTGGCACGTCGGCCGACCGGAGCGAAGCGGACACGGGCCCCACCATCGCGAGCGACCCCACCGTCGCCGAGGACACCGCGGCGACGACGACGCTGCCCGCGAGCCCGACCACGGGCGTGGACCCGACGGCGACCTCCTCGTCCGCTGCCGAGAGCACCGCGACCGAGTCGACCGCCAGCAGCTCGCCGGAGGCCACGGAACCGGCGACGGAACCGGCCCCTGACTCCCCGTAGCCGGGCAGCGGGCACCGTCCGAACGGTGTCGATCAGTCCTTGCGGCTGCGCGGCCCGACCCAGAGGGCGCCGCCCAGGGACGCCAGGGCAGCGGTGAGCACGAAGCCCCGATCTGTGGCGACCGTCGGGAGCACCACGAGCAGCCAGAAGACGGCGAGCCCCACCAGGCCCCCGGCGGCCACCCGCCAGGCCGGCCCGGAACGCTGCCGGTTGCCCGCCGGGTAGAACGCGGCGAAGGCCAGGAGGGCGAGCAGGACGCAGAGCGAGGCGAACGCCGACCACAGCGGTACGAGCGACCAGTACGACCGGGAACCGAAGTCCAGCAGCAAGCCGAGCTCGAGCAGCACCGCCGACAGGACGACCAGGCCGAGCCCGATCAGCGCGGCCCGGTTCCGCGGCTCACCCGCGGCGCCGATCCGGTGTCCCGCGCGGGGCCGGCCGGCGGGAGGCGCTTCCTCGGGTTCGAGGGTGTCCGGCCACTGGCGCAGGGGCTGCTCCGCGGTTGCCGGCTGCGGGACCGGCGCGACCGGTACGGCTGGGGGCAGCTGGGGCACGGGCTCCGGCTCGGGCGCAGGCTCGGGCGGGGGAGTCGGCGCGCCGGCGGCGGGAGGCCCGGGCACGAAGTCGACCGGTCCCGTCGGCTGCGGGGCGTCGGCCGGGAGGGCCGCGGGCACCGGCGCCGGAGGGGTGGCGCCGGGGTGCGGCGGCCGGGGCCGGGAAACGGCGGTGGCGCCGGTGGGCCGCACGACGGGGATCTCCTGCGTGCTGAGCTGTCGCTCCCCGGCGGGGCTCTCCGCGGGGTCCACGGGCGGCTGAGGGTCGGACGGCGAACTCACGAATCCTCCTTGCGCGCTCCGGTGCGGGGCGACGGGGCCGCCTCGCCCAGCACCGTAACGGCGACGGCGCGAGCGGTCGGCCAGGCACCCCGGGGGGCGGCGACCTAGGGTCGGCCGGGTGAGCGTGCGGGCGGCCGTCGTCGTGACCGGGACCGAGGTGCTGACCGGTCGGGTCGCCGACCGCAACGGCCCCTGGCTGGCCGAGCAGCTGCGGTTGCTCGGGGTGGACGTCGCGCACGTCGTGGTCGTCGGCGACCGGCCCGATGACCTCCGGAGCGCCCTGGGCTTCGTGGCCGGCACCGGCGTCGCGCTGGTGATCACCTCCGGCGGGCTGGGCCCGACAGCCGACGACCTGACCGCCGAGGTGGTCGGCGGGTTCCAGGGCCGGCCGCTCGTCCTCGACGCGGAGCTCGAGCAGCGCATCGGCGCCGTCGTCGAGCGCCTGATGGCCCGCCGCGGGTGGCGCGCGGACCCGCGGGCCACCGCGGCCGGTGTGCGGAAGCAGGCGATGGTGCCGCAAGGGGCCACGGTCCTGGAGCCGGTCGGCACGGCGCCCGGCCTCGTCGTCCCGCCGGCCGGCGGGCAAGGCCCGACCGTGCTGGTCCTCCCCGGCCCACCGGCCGAGCTGCAGGGCATGTGGGACGCCGCCGTCGCCGCGGAACCCACCCGGCGCGCCCTGGACGGTCGGGAGGAGCTGCGGCAAGAGACCGTCCGGCTCTGGCGGACGCTGGAGGCGCAGCTGGCCGCCACCTTGCGCGAACACGAGGACGAGTTCGCCGGGCTCGAGATCACCACCTGCCTCAAGGACGGCGAGCT
This sequence comes from Blastococcus sp., assembly GCA_035296685.1. Taxonomy (GTDB): domain Bacteria; phylum Actinomycetota; class Actinomycetes; order Mycobacteriales; family Geodermatophilaceae; genus Blastococcus_B. Next base: position 48,443 of record DATHAK010000109.1, on the reverse strand, counting down.
CGAAATCGTGACCCGGTACGCGCCCGCCGCGCAGCCGCGCTACGACCGGCTCGCCGCCGTCCTGGCGGAGGAGTACCGCGACACGTTGTTCTCCACGGGCCCGACGCTGGACGACCTGGTCGCCGTCGGGTTCGCCGAGCGCGGGCTCACCGTCGCGACCGCCGAGTCGTGCACCGGCGGGTTGCTGGCCGGGCGGCTCACCGAGCGGCCCGGGTCGTCCGCCTGGGTACTCGGCGGGGTCGTCGCCTACGCGAACTCGGCGAAGGAGCAGCTCCTCGGAGTTCCCCGGGCCGTGCTGGAAGAGCACGGCGCGGTCAGCCCCGAGGTGGCCGTCGCCCTGGCCGACGGCGCCCGGGCGCGCTTCGGGGCCGACGTCGGCGTCGGCATCACCGGCGTCGCCGGCCCGGGCGGGGGGACGCCGGAGAAGCCGGTGGGCACGGTGCACCTGTGCGTCGCCGGTCCCGACGGGCACGAGCTCCGGGCGCTGCGGCTGCCCGGGTCCCGGTCGGCCGTGCGGGAACGATCCGTCACGCAAGCCATGCACCTGCTCCGGGTGCTCACGGTCGGCGGGCCTCCCGCCTGAGCTTCTGGCTGTGAGCCCCGCCACGTACGGTGCCGGGCATGAGCACCACGCACGAGGTGATCAACCAGGCCCCGCCGCTGGTGGGCCACAACCCGATCGCCGGTGACGCCGTCCTGGCAGAGGCCTGCCGGCGGCACGCCGGCGCCGCTGCCCTGGACTCCCTGGCCGGGCTGGGCGGGCTGGCCGGCAGCGAGCAGGCGCAGGAGTGGGGCCGGCTGGCCAACGTGAACCCGCCGAAGCTGCGGACGCACGACCGCTACGGGCACCGGGTCGACGAGGTCGAGTTCCACCCCGCCTGGCACGAGCTGATGCGCACGGCGGTCGAGAACGGGCTCGCCGGTGCGCCCTGGGCCGACCCGGACCCGCACGCCCACGTCCGGCGGGCCGTCGGCTACTTCGGCTGGACCCAGGTCGAGATGGGCCACGGCTGCCCGGTGACGATGACCTACGCCGCCGTCCCGGCGCTGCGCCGCACCCCCGAGCTGGCCGCGCGCTTCGAGCCGGGCCTGGTCGCGACCGCCTACCAGTTCGGCCTCGCCGAGCCGTCGGGGAAGCGCGGCCTGATCGCGGGCATGGGGATGACGGAGAAGCAGGGCGGGTCCGACGTCCGGGCAAACACCAGCCGCGCCGTCCCCCAGACCGACGGCACTTACCGGCTGACCGGTCACAAGTGGTTCACGTCGGCGCCGATGAGCGACCTTTTCCTCGTGCTGGCCCAGCTGGACGAGGGGGTCTCGTGCTTCCTCGTCCCCCGCGTGCTGCCCGACGGCACCCGCAACGTGTTCCACGTGCAACGTCTCAAGGACAAGCTGGGGGACCGGTCGAACGCCTCCAGCGAGGTCGAGTTCGACGGGACGACGGGCTGGCTGGTCGGCGAGCCGGGCCGCGGCGTGCCGGCCATCATCGAAATGGTCAACATGACCCGGCTGGACTGCGTCCTCGGGTCGGCCGCCACGGTGCGTGCCGCGCTGACGCAGGCGATCCACCACAGCCGGCACCGGCGGGCCTTCGGGGCGCTGCTGGTCGACCAGCCGCTCATGCAGAACGTGCTGGCCGACCTCGCGGTGGAGAGCGAGGCGGCCACGGCCCTGGCCGTCCGGCTGGCGGCGGCGGTCGACGCGGGCGAGTCCGCGTTCCTGCGGCTGGCCGGCGCGGCCGCCAAGTTCTGGGTCTGCAAGCGCACCCCCGGGGTCGTCGGCGAGGCGATGGAGGTGTTGGGGGGCAACGGCTACGTCGAGGAGTCCGGGCTGCCGCGGCTCTACCGCCAGGCGCCGCTGAACTCGATCTGGGAGGGGTCCGGCAACGTCATCGCGCTCGACGTGCTCCGGGCGATGGGCCGGTCGTCGGACACGCTGGCCGCCGTGAGAGAGGAGATCGAGCAGGCACGCGGCAGCGACAGCCGGTTCGACGACGCGGTCAAGCGGCTGCACGCCGAGCTCGGCGATCCCGACGGCCTGCCGTTCCGGGCTCGCCGGATCGCCGGTCTGCTCGCGCTCTGCCTCCAGGGCTCGCTGCTCCTGCGGAATGCCCCCGACGCGGTCGCGGACACGTTCTGCGCCACGCGTCTGGGAGGCGATCAGGGCACCGTGCTCGGCACCCTGCCCTCCGGCACGCCTGTGACCAGCATCGTCGAACGATCCACAATCACACCTGTGTGATTCGGCCGCGAACTGACTACTCTCGGGGTGGTTCACGTTCCTCCGGCGGTGCGGCCGGACAGCGGAACGCATCGCCGCCCAGGGCGGGACGGACAACCACGAGCGCGGGAGCGGGGGGCAGCGTGGCACGTGACGACGACGGGCCCCGGCAAGGTCGCCCCGACCCTCTGGCCGCCGTCCCCGACGCCGTCTACCGCCTGGACCGCGAGGGCCGGTTCACCTACCTGAACGCAGCGGCCGAGGCCCTGCTCGAGCGCCGGGCCGAGGAGCTGGTGGGCCGCCGAGCGGTCGACTGCTTCCCGGAGGCCCGGGGCTCGACGGCCCAGGACCAGTACCGCCAGGCGTGCGCCGAGGGACGTCCCCGGCAGTTCGAGTACTTCCACGAGCCGCAGAACCGCTGGTACGAGATCCGTGTCTTCCCGGACGACGCCGGCGTGGCCGTGCTCTTCCGGGACGTCGACGCCCACCACCGGCTCGACGAGGACCGCGAGGCCGAGCTCCGCCAGCTGACCGCCGTCTTGGAGGCGCTGCCGTCGGCGACCGTCCTGGTGGACGGGGACGGGCGGATCCTCGTCGCCAACCGGGCGTGGGCCGCCAACGGTGAGCTGCTGCGGAACGCGGGCATCCGCCCCGGCGGCGTCGGGGACGACTACCTGCAGGCCATGTCCCGCGGCCTGCGGGCCGAGGACCACGCGGCGATCACCAACGCGATGCGCCGGTTGCTGGCCGAGGACGTCGACTCGCCCCCCGGGTCCTTCGAGTACGAGTACTCGGCGAAGCTCGGCTCCTTCGCCTCCTGGTTCCGGCTGCAGGCGGCTCGGGTGGAGTCCTCCTCGCGGATCGTCGTCGCCCACACCGACGTCACCGAGCAGGTCCGCGGCGAGCAGGCGCTGGCCTGGAAGGCCGGCCACGACGAGCTGACCGGGCTGCCCAACCGGACCACGCTGCTGGACTTGATCGGTGCGGCGCTGTCGGGGGGGCCGGGCAGCGCGAGCACGGCGCTGCTGATGCTCGACCTGGACGGGTTCAAGACCGTCAACGACTCGCTCGGGCACCAGATCGGCGACGCGCTGCTGCGGCTGGTCGGTGCCCGGCTCGCCGAGCAGGTGCGCCCCGGGGACGCGGTCGGCCGGCTGGGCGGCGACCAGTTCGTCGTCCTGGCCCGCAACTGCGAGTCCGCCGAGGCCGCGGCACTGGCCTTCCGCCTGCAGACGATGTTCTCGCTGCCGTTCGCGGTGGCGGGGATCAGCGTGCCGCTGTCGGCGAGCATCGGCGTCGCCGTCTCCCGGCTGGACGGCCACGACCCCCACCAGCTGCTCAGCGACGCCGACGCGGCCATGTTCGCGGCCAAGAGCTCGGGCCGCGACCGGGTGCACCTGTTCTCCCCGGGACTGCGGGAGGCCGCCCGCTGGCGGCTGGAGGTCGCCACCAGGCTGCGGGGTGACGCCATCGACCAGCTCGTCGTGCACTACCAGCCGGTCGTGCGGCTCGACACCGGGGAGGTGGAGGGCGTCGAGGCGCTGGTGCGCTGGCAGCACCCCGAGCGCGGCCTGCTGCCGCCCGACGCGTTCCTCTCCGTCGCCGAGGAGACCGGGCAGGTCATCCCGATCACCCGCTGGCTGCTGCGGGAGACCACCCGCAAGGCCGCCGAGTGGGCCGCCCAGGGGCTGCCGCTGCGGATGTCGGTCAACGTCAGCGCCCGGCACTTCTCCGCCGAGACGCTGGTCCGCGACGTCCGGGTGGCCCTGCGCGACTCGGGCCTGCCGCCGGACCACCTGGTCCTCGAGCTCACCGAGACCTCGGTCGCAGAGGACCCGACCCGCGCCGAGGACCAGCTCAACGTGCTGCGCAGCTTCGGCGTGCGGGTGGCGATCGACGACTTCGGCACCGGCTGGTCGTCGCTGGCCCAGCTCTTCGCGCTGCCGATCGGCACCCTGAAGATCGACCGGTCGCTGCTGAACGCCGCCGAGCGCGCCGTGGCGGGGGAGACCGGCGCGGTGCTGTCGGCGATCGTCGGGCTGACCCGCACCCTGGGCATCCGGTCGGTGGCCGAGGGCGTCGAGACCCCCGAGCACCTGCGCATGGTGCGCGACGCCGGGTGCGACCTCGCCCAGGGCTGGCTGCTGGGGCACCCCATGCCGGCCGAGGAGATCCCGGGCTGGGTGCGCTCCGTGCAGCAGGCCGGCGGTGACCTCTGCGCGCTCGCCGTCGCCGGCTGCGCGCTCCCGCAGGCCGGGTGATCGGGCGGCGCCAGGTACGCCGGGCGACGGCACCGGCGGGGCCGCCGCGCCCCGACGCCGGAGCGCTGGCGGTCCCGCCCGCGGCCGGGAGTCCTCCGGCGCGCCAGACTGCTCCCGTGTCCGACAGCCTCGACGCCGCCCTCGCGACCCTCACCGAGCCCGATCCCACGGCGGGCGACGGCCGGTCGCGGCCGGCACTCGACCTGCTCATCTGGGACGCCCCCAACATCGACATGACCCTGTCGACCGTGATCGGCGCCCGGCCCACCGCGGCCTCGCGCCCGCGCTTCGACGCCATCGCCGCCTGGTTCGTCGAGGGCGCGGGGGATCCGTCGCTGCCCGACGCACCCGACGTGGAGGCGTGCGTCTTCGCCAACATCCCGCCGCAGCCGGGCACGCTGCAGCGCTGGGTGGAGGCGCTGCGCGGCTTCGGGTTCGCCGTCTTCGCCCGTCCCAAGACCCAGCCGGACGACGACATCGACCAGGACATGCTCGACCACATCTCCGTCCGGGCGCACAGCCACCGGCTGCGCCGGCTGGTGGTGTTCTCGGGGGACGGCCGGAACTTCGCCGAGCCGCTGGAGCAGCTGGTCCGCCAGGGCACGCACGTCGTGGTCGTCGCCTTCAGCGAGGTGGCCGGGTACGCCATCAGCTCTGAGCTGCTGGAGTTCATCGACATCGAGGACGTCCCGGGAGCGTTCACCGAGCCGCTGGACCGGGTCCGGCTCGACGCCCTGCCCCCGGACGGGGCGTGGCTGCGGCCCACCCGCAGCCTGCGCGACTTCGTCAGCAGCTGGACGGCCCGCCGCAACGCCTGACCCGGACTTCCACCCTTCCGCGCCGGCCTCATGTTTTCGTCCGGACGTGCCGATGGGAGGAGGTGTTCGCTCGTCCGTACCGCCGCCTGGTGGGGCTGTTGCGCCGGGGCGACGTCCTGCCCGGTGTCCCCGCGGCGGGCGTCGGCACGGCGGACGACGCTGCCCGGGAGGTGGCCGGTCGCGGCGGGGAGGGGCTCACGGTCCAGTCCAGCCTCGGCGACATCGCCACCGCCGTGCCCGGCCTGGGGGAGGAGCTCGCCGACCGCGCCCGGTTCGCGGGGCTGCTGGTCGGCTGGGTCGCGGTCGTCGCCGTCCCGGCCTGGACGGTGGTCGACCGCATCGCCGTCCCGCACCTGACCGTCACCTTCCTGACGGTGCGGCTGCTCTGCGACGTGCCGATGCTGCTGGCCATGTGGGCGCTCTGGCGCCTGCCCGTAGGCCGCCGCCGGCCGGAGCTGCTGACCTTCTTCATCCTGGCCGTGGTCCAGGCCGAGATCGCGTGGATGATCCCGCAGACCCACGGGCAGGCCTACTACCTGCTCGGCTTCACCCTGGCCCTCTACGGCAGCGGCTGCATCCTCGTGACCCAGCCCCGCTGGACCGGCGCGGTGGTGGGGGTCAGTTGGGTCGCGCTGGCCCTCTCCCTGCTCGCCTTCCCGGGGCAGCTCCCGCTCGAGGAGCTGGTGTCGGTCACCCTCTACCTCGGCACCGCGTCGGTGCTCGCCGTGCTGGCTCACCTGCAGCGCTACCGGCTGAACATCCGCGAGCTGCTCACCCGCGAGCGGCTCGAGCGGGAGCAGCAGCGGACGGGCGTGCTCCTGGCCCAGCTGGAGCGCCTGAGCCACGAGGACCCGCTCACCGGGCTGGCCAACCGCCGGCGCTGGGACGCCGAGCTGGGGACCGCCTGCACCGATGCCCGGAAGCGCCGGTCGGTCGTCGGTGTGGTCCTGGTCGACATCGACCACTTCAAGCAGATCAACGACCGCCACGGTCACCCCGGCGGCGACGAGGCGCTCCGCGAGGTGGCGACCCTGCTGTCCCGCCGCGTGCGCGCCGGTGACCTGGTCGCCCGGCTGGGCGGCGACGAGTTGGCGGTCCTCCTGCCCGGGGCGGACCTGGACCGCGCGGTCGAGCTCGCCGAGCGACTGCGCCGGGAGGCCGCCGAGCTGTTGCCGCACGGCTTCGGGGAGGGCGAGCTGAGCCTCTCCCTCGGTGTCGCCTCGGCGGAGGGCGAGGACGCCTACCCGCTGGAGCTCATGTCCCGCGCGGACCAGCAGCTCTACCGCGCCAAGATCACCCGGAACGCCGTCGGCGCTCCCCGGCGCGACCTCACGCCGACCGGGATCCCGCACCCGCGCTGAGGGCCGGCTCCCCCTTCCGGGTGGGACACCGGCTGACCGGGCTCCCTTCCCACGGACATCCGGCCGATGACCCCCGTGGGGAACTGCAGGAACGGAAGCGTGCTGCGGCGCGTCGGGGCGGGCGGCGTGGTCCGCCCCAGCCCCGGCGGCTACCGTGCCACCGCGGGGCGCAGGATCCGGCGACACCGGATCCGGGCCACCGCGGTACCGATCGGAGAGGACGAATGACAAGCGTTCCCGGCAGCGTCCCGGGGGTCGACCACCCCGAGGAGCAGACCGAGGCGGAGATCACGCTGTCCGGTCGCGGCATCTCGGTGACCGCGCGGGTCGAGGTCGTGCAGAACGACTTCGTGTCGGTGCGGCCCTCGGTGGGCGAGTTCGTCGACCAGGTCGTCGTCCAGGTCGGTGACGCCGTCGAGATCTTCTGGAAGACCGAGGACGCCCAGCGCGCGATGCCGGCCGAGGTCACCGACGTGGAGCAGGGCGCGGTCATCCGCTGGCGCATGCGCGCGACCGGGCCGGCCGAGGCGAGCCAGCGCCGCAAGGCGGTGCGCGGCCGCGTGAAGGTCCCGGTCGTCGCGGAGTACGGCTCGATCGAGCTCCGGGGCAACACCGTCGACCTGAGCGAGGCGGGCCTGCGCGCCGAGTTCGCCGGCCTCGGGGCCCCTCCGGAGGCCGGCGCGAAGCTCGACCTGGACTTCCAGCTCGAGGACGGCGGCATCAGGACGAGGGCCGAGGTCGTGCGGACCCAGGCCCGGGGCGCCGAGTGGGTCATGAGCATCCGGTTCGTCAACATCCAGGAGAAGGACCAGGACCGCGTGCGCCGCCGCGTGTTCCAGGCGCTGCGCGAGGAGCGGGCCAGCAAGGCCGACGACGCGCCGCCGGACCTGCGCGGGTAGCCGGGCCGCCGCCGGGGCAGAAGAACGGGGTGACCACCCCGACGCTCCGGCTGCCCGACGCCCTCGAGGCGCTCCGGGACCGGCTGGCCGACGCCCCGCTGGGGCTGGCCACCCCCGACCGGGACACCGCCCGCCGGTCGGCTGCCGAGGTGACGCACCAGATCGACGACTACCTCCTGCCGCGCCTGCGCGACCTCGGCGCACCGCTGCTCACCGTCGTCGGCGGCTCCACGGGGGCCGGGAAGTCCACGCTGGTCAACAGCCTGGTGGGCGCCCCGGTCACCACGGCAGGTGTGCTGCGCCCGACCACCCGCTCGCCCGTCCTCGTCTGCGCCCCGGCCGACCTCGGGGCCTTCTCCGGCGACCGCGTGCTCCCCGGCCTTCCGCGGGTGACCGGGGCGGCGGGCGGGCCGGGCACGGTGCAGCTCGTCGGCTCGGACGCCGTTCCGCCCGGTCTGGCGCTGCTCGACGCCCCCGACGTCGACTCGGTGGTGGAGTCCAACCGCGAGCTCGCCGGCCAGCTGCTGGCGGCCGCCGACCTCTGGGTCTTCGTCACGACGGCGGCCCGCTACGCCGACGCCGTCCCGTGGGACCTGCTGCGGACGGCGCAGGAGCGCGGTACCGCTCTCGCCGTCGTGCTCGACCGCGTGCCGCCGGAGGCCGCCGCCGAGGTCGCGGCCGACCTGGCCGGGATGCTGGACCGCGCCGGCCTGGCCGGCGCCCGGCTGTTCGTGGTGGAGGAGCGGGCGCTGGTCGAGGGCCGGCTGCCCGAGGACCAGGTCGCTCCGCTGCGCGCCTGGCTGCACGCCCTGGCCGCCGACCAGGAGGCGCGGGCCGCCGTCGTCCGGCAGACGCTGACCGGCGCGCTCGACAGCCTCGAGCAGCGGGTCGCCGGCATCGCCTCGGCCGTCGACGGGCAGACCCGTGCCGCCGGCGCGCTGCACGCCGCCGCGGCCGCCGCCTACGCCGCCGCCCGGGACGGCGTCGACGAGGGGGTGCGCAGCGGCACCCTGCTGCGCGGCGAGGTGCTCGCGCGCTGGCAGGAGTTCGTCGGCACCGGCGAGTGGATGCGGGCCCTCCAGGGGCAGGTGAGCCGGCTGCGCGACCGGGTGGTCAGCGCCATCACGGGGCGCCCCACCCCGGCCGACGACCTGCAGGGAGCCTTGGAGAACAGCGTCGAGCGGCTGCTGCGGGCCGAGGCCGACCGCGCCGCGGAGCGCACCGTCACCACCTGGCGATCCCTGCCGGGCGGCGCGGACCTGCTGGCGGGGGACGACCGGGAGCTCGAGCAGGTCTCGCCCGACTTCCCGGAGGCGGCGGCCGCGCAGGTGCGCGACTGGCAGGGGGCCGTGCTGGACCTCGTCCGATCGGAGGGAGCCGACAAGCGCTCCCAGGCCCGCATCCTGTCCTGGGGTGTCAACGGCGCGGGGGCGGTCGTCATGGTCGCCGTCTTCGCGCACACCGGCGGGCTCACCGGCGGGGAGGTCGCGGTCGCCGGCGGCACCACCGCCCTGGGCCAGCGCGTGCTGGAGGCGGTGTTCGGGGACGCGGCCGTGCGCTCGCTGGCCGACCGCGCCCGGGAGGACCTGCAGAGCCGGGCCGACGAGCTGATGGCCTACGAGCAGGCCAGGTTCGACCAGCGCGTCGACGGGGTGGTCCCCGATGCGGCGGCCGCCGACGGGCTGCGGGCGGCCGTCCGGGACCTGGCCACCGCCCGCCGGACCGCCGCATGAGGACGCCGAGGTGAGCCGGCGGGACGCGCCGCTGGCCGACCGGCTGGCCGCCCTGCGCGAGGCCGTCGAGGTGGCCGACGGCAGGCTCGAGGTCCCCGAGGTCGGCCGGGCGCGGGCGCTGCTGGCCAAGGCCGGGGCGCGCGCCGCACTGGGCGACGCCACCGTCGTGGCTCTGGCCGGCGCCACCGGGAGTGGCAAGTCCACGCTGTTCAACGCCCTGTCCGGCGGCGAGGTGAGCACCCCCGGCGTCCGTCGGCCGACCACCGGCGTCGCCCACGCGACCGTGTGGGGGGAGGACGGCGCCGATCCGCTGCTCGACTGGCTGGAGGTGCCCCGCCGGCACCGGCACGAGCCCGAGCCCGCCCTGGATGGACTGGTCCTCCTCGACCTCCCCGACCACGACAGCGTCAAGCTCGAGCACCGGCTCGAGGTCGACCGCCTGGTCGGGCTGGTCGACGTGCTGGCGTGGGTGCTCGACCCGGAGAAGTACGCCGACGCCGCGGTGCACGACCGGTACCTGGCTCCCCTGGCCGGCCACGCCGGCGTGCTGCTCGTCGTCCTCAACCAGGTCGACCGGCTCGACGCGGCCGCGGAGGCGGCCTGCCTGGCCGACCTGCGCGCTCTGCTGGACCGTGAGGGCCTGGGGGCGGTGCCGGTGCTGGCCGTCTCGGCGCGCACCGGCCGCGGCGTGGCCGAGCTGCGCGGGGAGCTCGCCCGGCGGGTCACCGCCCGGCGTGCGGCCACCGACCGTCTCGCGGCCGACGTCCGCGGAGCCGCCGCGGCCCTCGCCGAGCACGCCGCGGCGGACGGCGCCGCGCCGCTGGGCCGTCGGGAGCGGGAGCGGGTCGTGGAGGACCTGGGCGACGCCCTCGCCGCGGCTGCCGGGGTCCACGCGGTGACGGCGGCGGTCGAGCGGTCCGCGCACCGCGACGGGATCGCCCGCACGGGCTGGCCGCTGGTGCGCTGGACGCGGAAGCTGCGGCCGGACCCGCTCGAGCGACTGCACCTCGGCGACGACCGGGCACGCACCTCGCTGCCGCCCGCCGGCCCCGCGGAGCTGGCCGGCGTGACGACGGCGGTGCGTCGGGCGCGGGAGGTCGTGGGGGAGGGGCTGCCGCAGGCGTGGCGGGACGACCTGCGGCGCACCGCGGAGGTGACGGAGGCCGACCTCGCCGACCGGCTGGACCGCGCCGTCGCCGGCACCGACCTGGGCCCCGACCGGGTGCCGCTCTGGCAGCGGGCGGTGGGGGGCCTGCAGTGGCTCCTGGCCGCGGTGGCGCTGGCCGGGGCCCTGTGGCTGCTGGTGCTGGTCGTCCTGGGCTTCTTCCAGCTCGACGACGTCGTCCCGCTGCCCCGCGTGGAGGGGCTGCCGCTGCCGACGCTGCTGGTTGCCGGTGGCCTCCTGGCCGGTCTCCTGCTGGCGGTGGTGTCCCGGCCGCTGGTCGCGCTGCGGGCGCGCCGGCGGGCCCGCGCGGCGGAGCGGCGGCTGCGGGCGGCCGTGGACGTGGTCGCCGAGGAGGACGTGCTGGAGCCCATGGCGGAGGTCCGCGCGGACGCCGACCGGTTCCGCTCAGCGGTGGACCGCGCCCGCAAGTAACCGGAATCTCCGCTTCGACCTGCGGCCCGTCCCGGGACCCGCCCTGAGCGTGCGAAGGGTCGGGAGGACGGGGTCCTTTCAGTCGCGGTGGATCTCGGGGGACCGCGGCTCCGGCAGCTGGTTGCGCCGACGCTCCTCGGGCTCGGTCCGCCCCGAGGGCAGCCGGGCCCACACGTGCTTGCGGCCCGGCCGCTTCTCCCAGCCGTAGACCGTGGACAGCTGGGCGACCAGGTGCAGGCCCATCCCGCCCAGCGCCGGGTCGCGGTCGATCGCCGGGACGGGCGGCCGGTCGGGCGCCTCGTCGCTGAGGTCGAGCAGCCAGCCACCGGGGCCGGCGACGACCAGGGCCCGCACGTCACCACCGCCGTGGCGGAGGGCGTTGGAGGCGAGCTCCTCGAACACCAGGAGCAGGCCGTCGCGGGCGTCCTCGGTCGAGGCCGACGACACCGAGGGGTGCGCGATACGGGCCCGCAGGTCGCTGCGGACGCGGGAGACCACGTGCATGGCCTCCAGCTGCCAGTGCCAGACGTCGCCGGGGACGGAGGGGACGGGCGCGCAGGGCCAGGACCGGGGGTCGCCGGAGGCCGGCTCGTCGGCCATCCCCTCGCCCATCGCCACCCCCTCGCGTCCGCACCCGCAGGCGGGGCCGCGCGCACGGCCCGGCCGACTCCATCCTGACCGATCAGCGGGAACCGCGCGAAGGCGGGCTGGTTCCGTGCGGACGACGGGGCACACTGTGGTCGTGGAGGAGCTGCTGCGGGACCTGAGCCGCGTCGTCCTGGTGGACCGCACGCTCGAGGAGGTGCTGACCGAGATCACGGCGATCGCGGCGCGCGGCATCCCCGGGGCCGAGGCCACCTCGATCACCCTGCTGCGGGGCGAGAAGGCGTTCACCGCCGCCCACCACGGCGAGATGGCGCTGGCCGCCGACGAACTGCAGTACGAGCACGGGTACGGGCCCTGCATGGACGCCGGCCGCGGCGGAGTGACCCTGCGGATCGACGACATGCGCACCGAGGAGCGCTGGCCCGACTACGTCGCGCACCTGCTCGGAACGAGCCCCGTGCTCAGCTCCCTGTCGGTTCCGCTGCCCTACCAGGGTTCGAGCATCGGAGCGCTGAACAACTACTCCACCCAGCCGCACGCGTTCGCGTCCCCCGAGTCGCTCAGCGCCGCTCTCGACGTCGCCGAGGCCGTGGCCGTGGCGGTCGCCAACGCCGACGCCCATGCCCAGCTGTTCGACCAGGCGCGCAACATGCGGCTGGCCATGGAGTCGCGGTCGGTCATCGAGCAGGCCAAGGGGGTGCTCATGTCGCAGCGGCACCTGACCGCCGAGCAGGCCTTCGAGATGCTGCGGGAGGCCTCGCAGCGCTACAACCGCAAGCTGCGCGACATCGCCCTGGGCATCGTGGAGTCCACCCAGGACAACCGGCCCCGCTGACGGCCGGTCAGCCCCGGCGGTCGGCGGCCGGCGCGTCGAGCGAGGCCAGCCGGGCGACCAGGAACTCGACCGCCGCCGCGGAGTCCACCGTCTCGGCCACCTCCACCGCCGTGGGCGCCGTCGAGACGGTGCGGCGGTCGACGAGCGTCTGGCCCCGGCCGAAACCGAGCCCGGTGTCGACGACGACGTCGCGGCGCACCGTCCCGAGCGTCCCGGGGACGATCGCCTCGGTGACGGCCAGCGCGTCGTGCACGACCACCCCGGTGGTGCCGTAGGCGGACCGGGCGTGGTCCAGGTACTGCCGCAGGATGGCGGCGGCGCTGCTGCCGATCGGCCCGGCGGCGGCGAACCGGGCGATGCCGGCCTCGTCGAGCACCGTGGGCAGGGTGACGTCGAGGCCGACCAGGAGCGTGGGCAGGGTCGAGGTGAGCACGGCCTGGGCCGCCTCGGCGTCGGCCCAGACGTTGAACTCGGCGGCGGCGGTGACGTTCCCCCCGCGCGCCGCCGAGCCGCCCATGATCACCAGCCGGCCGATGCGGGCCGCGGCGTCCGGGTGGACGCGCAGCAGCAGGGCCAGGTTGGTGAGCGGTCCGACGGCCGCGACGGTCACCGGGACCGGGGAGCTCAGCAGCAGCTCGGCGAGCACGACGACCGCCGGGCGCGGGTCGGGGCCGGCGGGCGAGGGCGGCAGCTCGACCCCGCCCAGCCCGGCCGACCCGTGGACGTGGCCTGCGCGCTCCGGCTGGGGGTGCACCAGGGACTCGCGGGCGCCGGCAGCGACCGGTACGTCGGAGCGGCCGGCGAGGTGCAGCACGCGCAGCGCGTTGTCCGTCGTCTGCGCCAGCTCCACGTTGCCGTGCACGGTGGTCACCAGGCGCAGGTCGACCTCGGGGCTGGCCAGGGCCAGCAGGATCGCGAGGGCGTCGTCGATGCCCGGGTCCGTGTCGATGACGAGGGGGATGCGGGTCGAGGGGGAGGGCGCCACGCCCGGATCCTCGCAGCCGGGCCGTCCGACACGCCGCGTGCACCCGGCCGCTCCGGGATGACCGACGCCCTGACCGGGGATTTCCACGCTCGGGGCGCACGGCTTGTCGACAAGTGACCGCTGTGAAGGAGGGGTCACGACCCGTCCCGCCGAGCCTGCGCAACGGTTCGGTCACGCGCCCGGGCCGGGGTGTCCCAGGAACGCGGCGGCGGAGCCGGCGGTCCCTACTTTTCTCCTTGTCCGCGGCACCTTCCCCGGCTGCGGACACGACTTCGGGAGGTGCCATGACCAGCAGCGGACCGGCGACCTCCGCGGCCGCTGCGCGCATGCCCTCCGACCGGTCCGGCGGGAGGCGCTCGCTGGAGGGCCTGATCGACGTCCTGGACCGCGCCGACGGCGCCGCTGCCGGCGCGCGCCCGCGCCCGGCCCGGCGGGCGACGTTCTACGGCCCGGCCGGCTTCCGGTCCGGCGCCGTCCGCACAGTGCCGCTGCGCTCGGTGCAGCCCGCTCCGCTCGCGCGGCCGGTGCCCGGCGCGCTGCGCGCCGTCCCGCCCGTCCCCCCGGTGGCCGTCCCCTCCCCGGGCCGCGGCGCGACGCTGCACGGCCTCGTCCGCCGGGCCGCGCTGTGGGGCGCCGGCCCGCGGCGCGAGTACCTCGCGTGGCAGTCCGCCGTCCGGCCCGCCGTCCAGGTCCCGGTGCGGGCCGTGGCCATCCCGAGCGCACCGGCGCCCGCGCGCCCGCGGCGCACCCCGCTGCTCACCCGCGTCGTCCGCCGCGCCGCACTGTGGGGCGCCGGGCCGCAGGGCGAGCACCTGGCCTGGGGCCGCCCCGCCCGTCCGCCGGTTCGCACCGACGCGAACGGCCCCGTGGTGCTGCGCGAGCTGCCCAGCACCCCCACGATCCAGCCCGCGGCGACTTCCCCCGCTGCGGCGCTCGTTCCGCCCGCTCCGGCCGCCGGCCGGGCGCGGGTGGTTCCCTCGCTCCCACTGACGCCCCGTGGCACCGAGGTAGGCCCCAGCGGAAGCCCCCGCGCGGGCCAGGGCCGTCCGGCAACAGGCTGGCCGGCCTCCCCCCGATCGTCGTCCGCGGCGACCGGGCTGATCCGGACACGGGGGGACCCGCTGGTCTCCCCGGCACGGGGTTCTCCCCCGCCGGCCCGGCGCTCCCGGTCCCCGGGCTCCGTCTGGAGCTCGTTCCCGTAACGGACCGGTCGCCGATCCGAGCTGGGCTCCCCGCCCGACCGAAGCAGCACTGCGCGACCACGGCAGCCGGCCGCTGGACGCCGTCCTCCGCTCCGCCCCCGAGTCCGCCGAGACCGGTCGCCCCCTTCCCCGGGTGACCGTGACCGACGCCCCGGTTCTCCCGAGCACGTCCGCACGACGCGGCCGACCACGGCCGCCGCCTGGCTCTCCCCCGACGGTGCACTCCGCCGCCGACCGACCTCGACGCACGACCGTTCTCGCCTCGACCCACCGCCGACTGCCCCCCGGGCAGCGCGCGGACCCTCCCGGGAGGCGCAGACGCGTGCGGCGCGGCGCCGGTCCGGCTCCCGGATCCGTCGCCCGGGAGGACCACAGGACCATCCGGTACCCGTTCCCCGGGTCTCTGACCGGATCGACCTGGCCGGGCGGCGACGCAGGCGCCCACGGCAGGACACGCTCGGCACGACCGGGACCGGTCCACGGTCCGGCACCGATCCGGGTGCGGCGCGACGCTGGACGACGTCGCCCGGTACGTGGACCTCCGCCGGACGGCGGGCGCTCCCGGACTCCCGGGAGCGCCCGCCCCGGTTCCCAGACCCCTTCTTCGCGGCCGACGTCCCCCGGTGTCTCCCCTTCCCGGCCCGACCGGAATGCTGGCACCGCGTGTGCCCGGTACGTCCCCGTGGAAGGAACTCCCCGTGAGCGGGCCCGAGGACGGAACCGGCACCCCGGACGGCCGGATGGCCGCTGTCCGGCGGCTGGAGTCGACCGCGCTCGGATCCCGGGCGCTGCAGCGCCTCACCGGCCTCGCCGCCCGGCTGCTGGGTGCCGACGCCGCCGCGGTGTCCCTCGTCGGGGACGTCGAGACCGTCGTCGGCGGCTCCGGCCTGCCCTCGGGAAGTCTCGGCCGCCAGGTGCCCCTGTCCGAGTCGCTCGCCGCGGTCTCCATGGACGGTGGCGTCGAGCCGCTGGTCGTGGCCGACGCGCGCCGTGACGAGCGGCTGGCCGGCCGCTTCCCGGTCGCCTCGGGCCAGGTGGGCGCGTATCTGGCCATGCCCCTCGTGGTGTTCGACGGGTCGCCGGTCGGCGCCCTGTCGGTGTACGGGCGCAAGCCGCAGGCCTGGTCCCCCAGCGACGTCGCCCTGCTGCGGCAGCTGGCCGACTCGGCCGCCACCGAGCTCGAGCTCTCCGCCCTGGCGCGGGAGTTCGAAGCGCACCGGCTGCGTGTCGAGCTGGCCATCGACGCGGCGGAGATCGGCAGCTTCGACTACGACCTGGTCAGCGGCCGGCTCGTGTGGGATGACCGGCTGGTCGAGATCTTCGGCTACGACCGGGACAGCTTCGACGAGACGATCGACGCCTTCACCGCCCGGCTCCACCCCGACGACCGGGCGCGCACCCTGGAGGCGATGCGGGACGCCGTCGAGACCAGCGGCGAGTACGACGCGGAGTTCCGGATCGTCCTGCCGTCCGGGCAGACCCGGTGGGTGCAGGCGCGGGGGCGTGGGCTGGCCGACGACCGGGGCAACCCCGTGCGGCTGCTGGGCGCCGCGTTCGACACCACCCGGCAGCGCGGCGACGACGCCCGCGTGGCCCGCGTGCTGGAGACGATGAACGCCGCCTTCTTCGCCCTCGACCCGGAGTGGCGGTTCACCTACGTCAACGCCGAGGCCGAGCGGCTGCTCGAGCGGCCCCGCGAGGAACTGCTCGGCAACTCCATCTGGACGACGTTCCCCGAGGCCCTGGGCACCGAGTTCGAGGAGAACTACCGGGGCGCCGCGGCCTCCCTGCAGGAGCGGGTCTTCGAGGCCTACTTCCCGCCCCTGGCCGCCTGGTACGAGGTGCGCGCCTGGCCGAGCCCGGACGGGCTCTCTGTCTACTTCCTCGACGTGAGCGAGCGGCGGGCCGCCGAGGAGAGCGCCCGCCGCGGGGCCGAACGACTGGCGGTGATCGCCGAGGTCGCCTCCACGGTCTCCGACGCGCTCGGCGACCCGGCGGGGGAGGAGGAGGCGGTGCGCCGGATGGCCCGCGCCGTCGTCCCCGTGCTGGGCGACTGGGTCATCGCCAGCCTGGTCGGCGAGGACGGCCGGCTGCACGACGTCGCCAGCTGGCACGCCGATCCGGCGATGCGGGAGGCAGCGGAGCTCTACTCCTGCCTACGGCTGGCGGCGATGACCTCGACCGCGCCCATCGTCGAGGCGCTCCGTTCGGGTCAGGCGATGGTGGTGGCGGACGTCCAGGCGGCCGTGGGACGGACCCTGCAGGGCGAGGTCCGGGCGGTGTTCGACCGGCTCGCGCCCCGCACCGCGGTCGCCCTCGCGCTGCGGGCCCGCGGGCGCACCCTCGGCGCGCTGAGCATCTACCGGTCCGCCGGCCGGTCCGCCGCCGACGCCGACGACGTCGCCACGGCCCGCGAGGTGGCCGACCGGGTCGCGCTGGCCCTGGACAACTCCCGGCTCTACGAGCAGCAGCGGCGGCTGGCGGAGGGACTGCAGCGCAGCCTGCTCACCGCGCCGCCCGAGCCGGACCACGCCGAGATCGTGGTGCGCTACCAGCCGGCCATGCAGGCCGCCGAGGTCGGGGGCGACTGGTACGACGCGTTCCTGCAGCCCGACGGCGCGACGATGGTGGTCATCGGCGACGTCGTCGGGCACGACACCGAGGCGGCGGCGGCCATGGGCCAGCTCCGCGGCATGCTGCGCGGCATCGCCTACCGCGACGCGGCTCCGCCGTCCGCCGTCCTCACCGAGTTGGACGTCGCGATCCAGGGGCTGGGCATGGGGACCATGGCCACCGCCACCATCGCCCGGGTGGAGCAGACGCCCGAGGAGAAGGCCGCGGGCACGGCGCGGTTGCGCTGGTCGAACGCCGGTCACCCGCCCCCGCTGCTGATCCACCACGACGGCCGGGTCGAGGAGCTGGCGCCGCGGCGCGCGGAGCTGATGCTGGGCGTGGACCCGGGGACGCGGCGCACGGATGCGGTCGTCACCGTCCGGCGGGGGGCGACGCTGTTCCTGTACACCGACGGCCTCGTCGAGGGGCGCGACCTGATGCTCGACGAGGGGATCGCGCGGCTGCGGGCCGCCCTCGAGGAGCTGGCCGACCGGCCGCTGGGCGAGCTCTGCGACGAGGTCATCGGCCGGCTGCGACCGGAGGGCCTGCAGGACGACGTCGCGCTGGTGGCGGTCCGGCTGCACCCGGAGGACCGGCCCCGGCCGGTCGAAGCCGGACCCGAGCGGGTACCCGAGCGCGTCGATCCCCGGCGGTGACCCTCAGCTGCCTCCGGCGGTGACCCTCAACTGCGGGGGAGCAGCGCCCAGACGAACTTCTGCCCGCCGCGCACGTACCAGCCGTGGCCGGTCGCCATCTCGGCGATCAGGTAGAGGCCGAGGCCGCCCTCGCTGGGGTCCCGGCCCACCGCGGGCGACGGAGGCGCACCGGTGGCCTGGTCCGAGACCTCGATCAGGTAGGCGTCCTCCGTCCGCCGGACGGCGGCCCGCACCTGCCCGCCGCCGTGGCGCAGCGCGTTCGAGGCCATCTCGTCCAGCGCGAGGATGAGCTGGTCGCGGGCATCGTGGCTCAGCGCGGCCTCATCGGCCGCGGTCATGTGCCGGCGCAGCTCGGCGCGGACCCGCGGGAGCTCGGCGACGTCGTGCAGGTGCCAGGTCAGGGCCGGCGTGGCGTCGGGTGGGGACGCGGACGGCCAGATCGGCCCGGCCACCTGCCCACTCACGCGCTGGTCCCCTTGCGTCTCGGCGGCCGCGGTCCTCGCATGCCGAACAACTCCGTATGGGTTGCGCAGGACCCGCGCAAACCTGATGCGACGCGTGTCACCCCGGAGGGGTGAGGGTCACGCCGCGAGCTCGGCGAGCTTGACGACCGTGTTCCAGTTGCGGGCCGTGCCGGGCGTGCCCAGCAGACGGTCCCACTTCCAAGAGGCCAGCGGCGTGTTCTGGATACCGTCGGGCAGCCACAGGTACAGCTCCCGGCCCCGCACGAGGTACTCGCCGACCTCGGCCGGGGGCAACGCGTCCACCTTGTCCGGCGCGGGCGGTCCGGGGAGGAACGTGACCAGGTAGCGGGCGGGATCGGTGGCGACGGTCGCGAACGGGTCGCCGGCGACGACGGCGGCCATCTCCTTCCCCGTGCGCACGACGACCGGTACCTCGAACCCGAACTCGGCCTCGATGGCCTTCTCGAGGTCCTTGGCGAGGGACGCCTCCGCGCGCGAGCTGTCCAGGATCACGTTGCCGCTGCGGAGATGGGTGCGCACGTCGCCGTACCCGCGGTCGGTGAGGATCTCGGCCAGCCGCGGCATGCTCACCTGCCGGGCCTTGCCCAGGTTGATCCCGCGCAGCAGGGCGACGTACCGGGTGCTCGGGGCGGTCACGTCGCGCAGGCTAGCCGCCGAACAAGGGCTGCCACGCGCCGGTGGAGATGCTCGCCGTGACGGCGACCCCGCAGACCAGCACCGTCCCGGCGAGGAACACCGCGTCCCGGGCGTGCAGGGACGACCCGCGGGCGTTCGTCCGGGGGACGCCGGAGTCGAAGCCGCGCGCGTCCATGGCGGTGGCCAGCCGGGACCCCCGCCGGACGGCACCCACCAGCAGGGCGAACCCGGTGCCGGCGAACAGCCGGGCCTGTGCCACGGGGTTGCTGCCGCCCTCGACCCCACGGGTCCGCCGGGCCAGCCGCACCGACTCGAACTCGACGACCAGCAGCGGCACGAGCCGCAGGGCAGCGAGCGCGCCGTAGGCGAACCGCGGAGGCACCCGCCAGTGGACGGTCAGCGCGTCGGCCAGCAGGACGGGGTCGGTCGACGCCACCAGGAGGACGCCGGGCAGGGCGAGGCCCACGACGCGCAGGGCGAGCGCGGCACCGGCCAGCGGCGGAGCGTCGTCGGACAGCAGGACGTTGACCACGCCCACGCTCGCGGCGCTGGTCAGCAGCGGCCAGGTGCGCGACCAGACGGCGCGGGGCGACGTGAGGCCCGCCGCGGGGAGCAGGCACAGCTCGGCCGCGACGACGATCGACGGGGTGACCAGGTCGAGGCTGGACAGCAGGACGACGGTGACGACGAGGATCGCCGCGAGCTGGGTGACCGGGTTGATCCGGGCCAGGGCGACGTCGGGCGCCGGCCCCACCGCCAGCGACGTCACAGCCGTATCCGCTCGTCGGCCAGCACGTCGACGAGGTCCGCGTCGTGCGTGACGATCGCGATCGCGCGCCCGGCCGCCCGCTGCTCGGCCAGCAGGGTCACCACCTCGCGCCAGGTGCGGGCGTCCTGGCCGAACGTCGGCTCGTCGAGCACCAGCACCTCCGGGGAGGTGGCCAGCGCCGTGGCCACGGACAGCCGGCGCTTCTGTCCCCCGGAGAGCGTGAAGGGGTTGGCGTCGGCGAATTCGGTGAGGCCCAGCCGTTCGAGCAGCCCGTCGGCGGTGGCCCGGGCCGCGGCGGCGTGCTCCCCGGAGCGCAGCGGCCCCAGAGCGAGCTCGTCGCGCAGCCGTCCGGTGAGGAACTGCTGCTCGGGGTTCTGGAACACCGTCCCGATGCGGGTGACCAGGTCGGCGGCCCGCCAGCGGTGCGGCGCGGTCCCGCCGCGCCGGACACCGCTCGCCAGCCCGGCGGCGGCATCGACCCGGCCCGTCGTCGGCGCCCGCAGACCGGCCAGGAGCAGGGCCAGCGTCGACTTCCCGGTCCCATTGGGGCGGGTGACCGCGAGCACCCGGCCGGCCCGCAGGGCGGCGTCGGTCGGCCGCAGCGCCGGGACCGCCGTCCCCCGGTAGGTGTACCCGGCGGCGTCGGCGGCGAGCAGCACCGGCCCGGCCGTCGCCGCCGGCAGGCGCAGGCCGGCCGCTCGCGGTGCCGGCCGCCAGCCGGTGCCGTGCTCGACCAGCCCGCCGTCGACGAGCTCGACGACCCGGTCCACCAGCGGCAGCCAGGGCGCGGCGTCGTGGTCGACGACGAGCACCGTGGCGGCGCGGTCGGCGACGACGCGGGCGACGGCGTCCCGCACCAGCGCCGCGCCCCCGGGATCCAGCTGCGAGGTGGGCTCGTCGAGGAGGAGCAGACCCGGCCGGCGGGCCAGCGCACCGGCGAGCACCAGCCGCTGCTTCTCCCCGCCCGAGAGCGCGTGCGTGGGCCGGTCCCGGCCGTGGACGAAGCCGACGGCGGCCATCGCCTCGTCCACGCGCGGCCAGATCTGCTCGGGCGGCAGGCCGGCGTTCTCCAGCCCGAACGCAACGTCGTCTCCGGCGCGGGTCATGACCAGTTGGCTGTCGGGATCCTGGGCGAGCATGCCCAGCCGCCCGCGCGACGCGGCGGGCGGGCGGCCGCCGACCGTCAGCTCGCCGGTCACCTCGGTGCCCTCGTCGTGGAGGAGGCCGGCGACGGCGGCCAGGAGCGTCGACTTGCCCGACCCCGAGGCGCCCGTGAGCAGCACCCGCTCGCCCGGCTCCACGACGAGGTCGACGCCGGTCAGGGCCCAGGAGCGGCGGGAGCCGTGCCGGACGGCGAGCCCGCGGGCCACGACGCCGACCGGGCCGCCGGCGGTGGCGTCCGGCGCCGCGCGGGCGCCGGAGGTGCTGGTCACCGCCGAGTCAGGCGCGGCTGCGGCCCGAGGCGAACGAGCTCAGTGCGCCCGTGCGGGCCAGGGCCCGCACCAGCGCGCGTCCGCCGATGCCGCTGACGACCGCGGTGCTCGCCACGACGAGGGCGACATAGGTCAGCTTCCAGCCGGCGGACCACAGCGGGTACCAGTAGACGAGGTCGAGCACGGCGGCCATGGCTCCGGCGAGCACGGCCGAGAGCAGCGCCTGCGGCCAGCCGAAGCGGCGGTAGCGGAAGACGGCGTACCCCGCCTCGCCGGCCAGTCCCTGGAGCAGCCCGTAGAGCAGCACCTGCGCACCCCACGCCGAGCCGAGCAGTGCCGACACGACGGCGGCGAGGAACTCGGCGAACAGGCCGGCGCCGGCCTTGCGGACGATCAGCGGCGCCACGACCGCCGGGAGCAGCCACACCCCGTACATGAACGCCTGGGCGGGCGGGAAGGCGGTGAACGCGGCGCCGGTGGCGTTCCACAGCAGGCCCCAGGCCCAGAACACGACGCCGAAGGCGACGCCGAGGACGGCGGTGACGACGATGTCGACGGTCCGCCAGCGGGTCGGACCGGATGCATCGGACTCGTCGGTGAACGACGGACGAACGGCCTGCTCGGCCATGTCTCCTCCAGACTCCCTGCGCCGGCATGACCCGGATCAGGTTCGAGGGTCTGCGGTGTCCCGCACTCTCAGCGCCGAGGCGCTCCCCTGTCGGTTTCTTCTGTTGTGCCGCTGAGACTAGTCCTCTTCCGGCGACTCGGATCAGGCCGGGAGGAAATAGTTGAGAGTTCATGCAAGTTGGGGCAAGGTGACAGCACCACCCGCAGAGCAGGGAGACCGTCATGCCCGTCCAGCGCCTCAACCACGCCGTCCTCTACGTCCGCGACGTCGAGCGCAGCCTCGCCTTCTACCGCGACGTCCTGGGCTTCCGGGTGAAGATGGAGATCCCCGGCGCCGCGGTCTTCCTCCAGGCCGAGGGCTCGACCAACGACCACGACCTGGGTCTGTTCCAGATCGGCGCCGGCGCCGGCCCGTCCCAGGCCGGCCGCAGCACCGTCGGGCTCTACCACCTGGCGTGGGAGGTCGACACGCTGGCCGAGCTGTCCCGCATCCGGGACGCGCTGCTGCAGGCGGGTGCGCTCGTCGGCGCCTCCGACCACGCGACGACCAAGGCGCTCTACGCCCAGGACCCCGACGGCCTGGAATTCGAGGTCTCCTGGCTGCTCCCGGCCGACCTGATCACGCCCGAGGTCACCGAGGGCGCGGCCATGACCGCTCCGCTGAACCTGGAGCGGGAGATCGAGCGCTACGGCGCGCAGACCCGCGGCGGCGTGGGCGTCTCGATCCCCGTCTGAGCGTCACAGCTGCGGGCGGATGCCCGGTTCCCCGGCCGGCTCGGCCGGGGACCGGCGGCCCAGCGGCAGGATCGTCCGGGAGTGCGAGCCCTCGAGCTCCAGGCCGAGCGCGGCGTAGAGGGCCACTGCCGCGAGGGCGAGCCCGACCCAGCCGGCGGCGGTCCTCCAGCCCACCGACCCGGTCAGGTGATGGACCCCGGTGACGGCGAAGCGGACGCCGGCCAGCCCCATGACGGCGGCCGGGACCAGCTTCGCGCCCGCCGACACGGCGGGCACCAACATGCACAGACCCGCCGTGACCAGGACGACGCCGAGCTCCGCACTCGTCGTCCCGGGCGGGGACGTGAGGGTGCTCAGGCCCACGACGCCCCACGTGCCGGCGAGCACTCCCATGCCGGTCGCCGCCACGGGGTCGCGGGCGAGGAAGCCGATGACGGCGGCCAGCAGCTGCAGCGGCACCGTCGCGAAGACCGCCGTCAGTCCGGCGATGCGCCCCTCGGTGGGCGGCACCCAGCCGAGCTGGACCGCGCTGAAGGCGACCGTGGCGAGCACCAGCGCGAGGAACCCGAGTGGCAGCGGTGTGGCGAGCGGCCGCAGCACCACCCGCGCGGGCGGCGAGTCGTCGACACCGCTCATCAGCTGGCCAGCACCTGCGGCGAGGACTCCTTGAGCTTGGCCTTCGCCCACGTGGAGACGCGCAGCGTCTGGGGCTGGCAGCGCTCGGCGAAGTCCAGCAGCTCCTTGTTCTTGGCGCCCTGGGCACCCTGGGCCAACAGCTCCCAGTCCAGCGCGGTCCCCCCGGCCTCCCGGTAGAGATGGCGCAGATCGGCCAGCAGGAGCAGTCCCGGCGCCGAGCGGCGGCCGGTCAGCTCCGACGCCTTGTGCTGCAGCGACTCGAGCAGTCCGGCGGGGTGCTTGGCCTCCGGATCGAGCTCGAGGCCGAACTCGCGACCCGCCTCTGCGAGCTCGGCCACGTGCTGCTCCGACCACCTCGCCATGTCGCGCGTGACGTAGAAGACCTCGTGATCCACCTTGTGCCGGTCCGACATCGACAGCAGCACGGTGTACAGCTCATTCTCCGAGCGGTGCAGCTCCTCGATCGCCAGGTCGAGCTTCATGCGGTGCCTCCCACGAGTTCCTCGGCCTCGGCTGCGCGGCCGCCCGTCGTGGGCGGCGGCGAGCCGGTCACGGGCGCGGACGCGGTGGTGGTCGGCGCGGCCGACGGCGAGCCGCCCGACTCGGCGAGCCTGCGGACCGCCGCGGCCGCCGTCTTGAAAATGGGCTGCTTCGACACGGCGTCCCAGGCGGTGAGCGTCAGCTCGTTCGCGGCCCGCCCGTGCCCGTCGGCCGGCTGCCCCCCGTCGGCGGTGTCCCAGTAGCCGTAGTGGAACGGCAGGAACACCACCCCCGGCCGGATGCCGCTGATCCGCAGGCGTGCCTCCACCCGGCCGCGCGGCGTGCTGATCTCCAGCAGGTCACCCTCGCCCAGGCCGCGGTCGGCGGCGTCGCCCGCCGACATCTCCACCCAGACCTCCGGGGCAGCGGCCTGCAGCTGCGGGGCCCGGCCGGTCTTGGTGCGGGTGTGAAAGTGGTAGAGCGTCCGGCCGGTGATCAGCTGGAAGGGGTACTGCTCGCTGGGCAGCTCGTGCGGCGGCAGGTACTCGGCCGCCTTGACGATCGCCTTGCCGTCGGGGTTGAGCGCCTTGTATTCGGTCTCGGTCACCGGGGCGCCGGTGACCATGTCGCGGCCGTACTCCTCGCAGTGATCGGGAGCGGCCCAGAACTTCCCGTCGGCGTAGAGCCGCTCGGTGCCGTCCGGGTTCTCCTCGTTGCAGGGCCACTGGATGCCGTTGCGGCTCCGCAGCTTGGCGTAGCTGAGCCCGGTGTAGTCGCACGGCCGGCCGCGGCTGCACTCCTTCCACCCCTCGAACGCCCCCTCGGGGTCGCTCCACTTCACCAGCGGCTCGCCGTCCTTGTCCTCGAGCCCCAGGCGGCGGGCGAAGTCCAGGAAGATGTCCAGGTCCGCCTTCGCCTCACCGGGCGGCTCCACCGCCTTCTCCGACAGGTGCACCGTCCGGTCGGCGTTGGTGAAGGTGCCGGTCTTCTCGCCCCAGGTCGCCGCGGGCAGGACGACATCGGCGAGCTCGGTCGTCTCCGTCGGGAAGATGTCCTGGACGACGACGAACAGCCGCTCCTGGCCGAGGATCGAGCGGATCCGCCGCAGCTCCGGGAGCGAGACGGCGGGATTGGTCCCGATGATCCACAGGAAGCGGATCGAGCCCTGCTCCGCGTAGCGGAAGATCTGCATCGCGTGCGTCGGCGGCGCGTAGTGCGGGATCTCGATCTGCTCGAGGTTCCACACCCGGGCGAGGTCGGCGACGTGTGCGTCGTTGTCCCAGTTGCGGAAACCGGGCAGGTCGCCGTCCGCACCGCACTCCCGGGTGTTCTCGGCGGTGGGCTGCCCGTTCATCTGCAGCAGGCCGCAGCCGGGCCTCCCGAGCATGCCGCGGACGATGTGGATGTTGTTCACCTGGACGGCGGCGGCCGTGGCCTGGTGCGACTGGTAGAAGCCCTGCAGCACGGTGGACAGCAACCGTTCCGCGGTGCCGATCAGCCGGGCGGCCTCCCGGATCTGCTCGACCGGGACGTCGCAGATCTCCGCCGCGACCTCCGGCGGGTACTTCTCCACCTGCCGCTGCAACTCGTCGAAGCCGACCGCGTGCGCGTCGACGTAGGCCTGGTCGTACCAGCCGTTGCGCAGGATCTCGTGCAGCAGCGCGTTCATCAGCGGGACGTTCGTCCCGGGCCGCGGCGCGAGGTGCACGGCGGCCTGCTTCGCCACCGGTGTCAGGCGCGGGTCGACGCAGACGAGCTTCGGCGGGTTCGGGCCGGCCAGCCGGTCGAGCATCCGCGTCCACAGCACGGTCTGGGTCTCGGCGACGTTGTGCCCGTACAGGGCGATGACGTCGGCGGAGTCGACGTCGGTGTAGGAGCCGGGCTGGCCGTCGCAGGCGAAGGATTCCTTGAGGGCGGCGGCCGCGGTCGCGGTGCACAGCCGGGTGTTGCCGTCGACGTGGTTGGTGCCGATGCCGCCGTGGGCGACCAGGCCGAGCGTGTAGTAGTCCTCGATGAACAGCTGCCCGGTCGTGTAGAAGCCGATCGCGCTGGGGCCCTGCTCCTCGAGCAGCTCGTGGACCTTCCCGACGACGGCGTCCATCGCGGTGTCCCAGTCGGTCTCCACCAGCTCCCCGTCTCGGCGGACCAGGGGCCTGGTCAGCCGGTCGGGGGAGTTGTTCGCCTGCCAGCCGAAAAGGTCCTTGGGGCCCAGCCGGCCGTGGTTGACCCGGTCCTCCGCGCGGCCGCGGACGCCGACGATCCGGCCGTCCTTCACCGCGATGTCGAGGCCGTCGCCGTTGCTGTGCAGGATCGTGGCCGACGGCACCCACCGGTCGACGTCGTCCTCGGTCAGGCCTCCGTCGAGGTAGGCGTCCACCCGGATCGGCCAGTTCTCCCCCGGCCCGTAGGGGGTGCGGGAGCCCCAGGGCTCCGCGATGCGATCGACGCGTCCCATGTCGGCACCTCCACGCTTCATCGCGTGCGGCGGACGGTTGCTGTCCGCAACCACTCCATTTTCGTCCCGTGCCGACGTCGGCGCAGGGCGAACGCCCGCAGGGGTGACGGTGGCCGGCGGTGGGCAAGCAGGGGGCCGTACCCGTCCTCGAGGAGGTCCCGTGTCCCAGCCCGCCGCCCGCCCGCTCGCCCTGGTCACCGGTGCCTCCAGCGGCATCGGCCTCCAGCTCGCGAAACAGTTCGCCGAGAACGGCTTCGACCTGATCGTCGCCGCGGAGGACGTCGAGCTCGACGACGCCGTCGAGCAGCTGCGGGCCCTCGGCGGCGCGGTGGCACCGGTGAGCGTCGACCTGACGAAGCGGGCGGACGTCGAACGGCTGGTGGCGGCGGTGCGAGGGGCCGGCCGGCCGCTGGATGCTGCCGCGCTCAACGCCGGGGTCGGCGCCGGTGGCGCGTTCGTCGACAACGACCTGGACGCCGAGCTCGCCGTCGTCGAGCTCAACTGCGTGTCGACGGTGCACCTGGCCAAGGCGGTGGTCCGCGACATGGCGGCCCGCGGCGAGGGGCGGATCCTGTTCACCTCCTCGGTGGCCTCGCAGGCGCCCGAGCCGTTCCAGGCCGTCTACGGCGCGTCCAAGGCCTTCGTCCAGTCCTTCGCGATGGCCCTGCGCGAGGAGCTGAAGGACTCCGGGGTCGGCGTGACGGCTCTGCTCCCCGGCCCCACCGACACCGAGTTCTTCGACCGGGCCGGCCTCACCGACACCCGGCTGGGCGCCTCCGACACGAAGGACGATCCCGCGCAGGTCGCCCAGCAGGGGTTCGAGGGCCTGATGAAGGGCGAGGCCTCGGTCTTCGCCGGCTCACTGGCCAGCAAGGCGATGGGCCGGCTCTCCGCGGTCACCCCCGCGCCGCTGGCCACGAAGATCAAGCGCCCGATGACCGAGCCGGGGTCCGCCGAGGATTAGGGAACCTGCGCTGGGACCACTCGGAGTTCCAATCCTGTGACGGTTGAGCAGCGACTGTGTCAGTCGTCGCCTCGGTCGACGTCTGGCGCGTCGAACCACGCATTGTCGGCCAGTGGACCGAGGTAGATGTATTCGACCCCGCCCTCGGCCCCGTTCATCGGCGCGAACATCTCGCACGCCTCGTTGATATAGAAGCGGCCACCATCGCTTCCCTTGATTTCCGAGATGCGCCGCGCTAGCTCACCTGCGTAGTCCGCGCCCACGTAATCCGACAGTCGGTGCTCGAGACGAGTGCGGCCAGACTTGAGTTCATACTTGATGTCATTCCCGCCAGCGACCAGGACGTACTTGATGCCAACGTGAGGCCCGGGCCAGGGATCCTTGGGCTGCAGTCCCTCGGGCGGACGCGGCGAAATGACACTGCCGTTGTAGTCGAATTCAAGATCACGCCGATAATTTCCTGCATACAGGCACCTGCCAGCAGTGGTGTCCGGCACGAGAACGTCCCGGTACTCGTTGACGTAAAAGGCGCCGCCAGGGACGCCGTGCAACTGGCCTTTCACGCTGTTGACCATCTCCACCAGATCAGGGTGATGATCCGTGGAAAGGAGCTGTCGCTCACGGTTGCTGATTCGATACACCAACCGGATCTCCATCGCTCCGGTCGCTGAATGCACCACCGAATACTTCGCGTCCCTGCTGACGTTCGATGGCGAACGTCCCGGATACTGCATGAGCACGCCTAGGATCCCTCCTCAGCTGACGGCCAAAAAAAGCCATCCCTTACATGGGCCAAAAAGCGAGGACTGCCTGCCTCCAGATACCAGGCCACGCCATCGCGATCCAGGAAGAAGGTAATACCGCGATCTGTCACTTTCCGCCAAGCGCCGAGTAGGCGCCGTGCGTTGTCAGCACGCCGGTTTTCGCCGGTGGTGCTTGCGAACTCGACCCCGCCATCTGCCGCCCTGCGTTCGATGACACCGCCTTGCTTTTGTCGTAGGCGGTAGGTGCCGCCTTCCTTGTCCGGCTGCCCTAATAGAAGATCGCCAGGCTCCGTGGCGGCCGCGGTAGATTCGTCGGTCGGCCCAGGTTCGAGTGCGACAAATGGTTCGGCGATCTGGCCGGCGACGAACGGCACGCTCTCTCCAGCTTCATCGCGGCCGTAGACCAGGAGGAGGCGGTGTGATGGTGTCACCCAAAACCGTCCTCCTGGACGGCGTCGAACCTTCTCGACTGCTTCCGCAGCTCCCTGCGGGTTGCCGATAACTGCGCCTGAGATGTTCGTGACTGTCCCCACCGTGTCCACCGAATACTCCTGACCGGTCAGGACTCCCGACCAAGGAACCGGTTCCGTCGGCGCTTGCTCCCGCAGACGTATCCACTCCTGCTCTTCGGTTGGCTTCGGCGAGGTGGGGGGGCCGAGCAAGCGCTCGGGACTCGCAGCAGTATCGAGCGACCATTTCCAGTAGAAGTTGGCATCCGGCCCCGTCAGGTCGGTCCAGTCCTCTTTCCCGTAGATGCGCTCGTCCACCGTGCCGGTGACGTAAAGCAAGTGCATTTCCGCCCGCTTGCGCTCGTTGCCGTTCGCGGACCCGCGGCGTAGGACACGGCCGAGGGCCTGAATGCGTTGTCGAACGCTGGCGGTAGCGGCGACGCTGATTCCGATATCAGCGTCTGGGACGTCGATTCCCTCAACAAGCGACTTCACCGACACAAGCACCTGGACCAGCCCCGTGCGAAACGCGCCGAGCGCCTCAGCGCGCCGCGTGTCCGTCAGCCGTGAGTGCTCTAACGCCATGGGGATTGCGGGAAGCGCATGGCGCAGCCGGTCGTACAGCTCTGCAGCCTCGGTGACGCGCTCATGGAACAACAACGCTCGACGCGCGCCATCAGGGCGGTCCAGTGTCTGAGCCAAAATGCGCTCGACGACTCCCGCGCGCTGCGAAGCCCTGTAGAGCAGGTCCTTTCGGTTTGCCGTTAGGGCCAAGTATCGGCGCGCTAGCTCGCCCGACTCATCCTGGCGCGACTGCAGCTGCTGCGCCCTGCTGGTATCGAGGCCGACTGCGCGCAAAGCATCTGCTGCATCGTCGACCTGGCGGCTGATCGCGTCGTAACGGCGCTGCTCCTCCGGCAGCAGCGGTACGCCGTGGTGGTGAAGCTCGAAGTCCGGGAGCCACCCTGCCAGTCGGGCATCGCGCAGAGAGAACTGGAAGACTACTGGCCCCAGGAGGCGGCCGACTACCTGCTCGTCGTACTGGAGGGGCTCTCCGCTCTCGTCGATCTCGTCGCGATCTGGCGTGGCTGACAGACCGAGCCGGAACGTTGCTGGCGTTTGAAGCACTCGAGAGTAGGTTGGCGCGCCGGCGCGGTGACACTCGTCGACGATAAGCATGAGCGGTTGAGCTGCCTGAGCCATCTCCGGCAGTCGCCTGGCTGCAGTGTTGATGACTGCGACCAACGCGCGGTGGCGGTCAAAGTCACCGCTTTCACCAGCGCCGAGGAGTCCAATCTCGTCTGGGGTCAGAGTCGTGTACCGCTCCAGCGCAGTGCGCCACTGGTGAGCCAGCGCTTCTGACGGCACAACTATTGCCAGCCGCAAGTCGTGAGTCGCCTCTGCGGCGGCTGCTGCGCAGGCAAGGGCCATGAGTGTCTTGCCTCCCCCGGTTACAACCTCCAACGTGCCGAAGAACGGGCGATCACGCGTCGGGCCTGCTGACCACGCTGAGACCGCCTCTTTCTGCCAGGGCGTGAGTTCGAAGCCCTTGGTGTCAAACCGGTTGGTCACGGGCGGTCTCCTTCGGTAGGCGCCAGCAACCGGGAGAGCTCCTCGCGAGCAAGGGATGGCAAGTTGTTGCGCGCCCACGCGTTCAGCTCTGCACGCACTGTGGTGGCCACGAGGTCGGCGATCCGCTCCAAGATCGCACTATCCGCTGGCAAATCCATGACTTCCGCTTGGGCATGTCTACCGGGACCTGCGCGGTAGGCGTCCGCGGCGGACGCGAAGCGCATCTCGCCTTCGGGCACTCCAGGCGCGATCGCTTCGGCACGGGCGAGCAGGTCTGCAGGCGAAAGTTGTAGGGCAACCGCGAGCTGCGCCAAAGCCTTTGCCGATGGCGCCTTTGAGCCGTTCTCCAGTTCGGACAAGTAGGGATAGCTCAACGCAGCGCTTCGTGCCAGGTCCTTGCGTTTGAGGCCTAGCTCGGCGCGACGGACCTGGATCGCTCGACCCAGGCCGCCATCGGTCGGCATCTGACTCTTCCTCCTGCGAACCCTATGTCGACAGACCTAGTGGCTTGCCGCGTTCTGCATTATTCTGATGCTACGAGCGTAGAACACCTCCCAGTAGCAGAAGGACGACGCCAGTGTACAAGAATCCTCGGCAGAAGCGGGACCACAGGTGCAAGCGTGACGTCGGTGTGCGTCGTTGGCGGATCCACCCCACTGTCGAGCGCCCCGGCCCCGCCACCGCAGGTCGCCTCTGCATCGTCCCCCGGAACTGTCTGCGCCCGGGCGCAGTCGTATGGGCACACATCCCCTTCGCCGAGATGGATGTTGAGAAGACGCGGCCTGCAGTCGTACTGGCGTGCCACGGCCGGGACGTTGTTCTGCTGCCATGCACGACGTCGATCCGCCGTCATCAGCTGCCCGGCTACCACGAGATCAAGGGCTGGGCTGAGGCCGGGCTGGTGCGTCCGACCGGCGTTCGGGCTGCAAGCCTGACGGTCGACTACCTCGAGGTCGTGAATATCGTCGGCAAACTGGCAGACGAAGACTTCCGCGCCGTCGTCTCGGCGAGCGCCCACAGGCCCCGCTCCCCGCTACCGGGGCCCTAGGCGCGTCCGACCGCGCTCATAGCATGGACGTCTCCGGCACGATCCGTCCATGGCCGACGCGAGCTCCCGGGTCGAGCCGGTCGAGCTGACGACGGGCGCCCTGCGGCTGCGGCCGTGGAGGGCCGACGACATCGAGGACGTCTGGGCGGCCCTGCAGGACCCGGACATCCGCCTGTGGAACTCCGGAGGAGTGGGCACCCGGGAGGACGCCGTCGCGCTGCTGTCGAGACGGAGCCTCTGGACCGGCGACCACGTCTCCTGGGCCGTGGTCGACGCGGCCACCGGAGCGCTGCTCGGCTCGGTCTCGGTGCACTCGATCGGCCAGTCGCAGGACGCGCAGGTAGGCTACTGGGTCGTTCCGGCCGCACGGGGCAGGGGCGTCGCCGCCGCCGCGGTCGACGCGGCCTGCCGCTGGGTGTTCGCCGCGCTGGGGATGGACCGGATCGAGCTCGCCCACGCCCTCGAGAACACGGCCTCCCGCCGGGTCGCCGAGAAGGCGGGCTTCACCTACGAGGGCCACCTGCGGCGCTCGTACCGCTACGGCGACGGCGTGAAGCACGACGAGCTGCTGTGGTCGCGGCTCTCCGACGACCCGCCGCCGGGGCTCCCCCGCCGCTGAGCCCTTCGCCGAGTGTCGCCCTGCTGCCGTCTCGAGGGCGACGAGAGGACCGCAGGTCGACACCCGGCGCGGGCGGCGCCGCTCAGCAGCCGCAGCTGGGCGCGGTGAGGGGGTCGACGGCGGGCCGGGAGACGCCGTCCTTCGGGAACGAGCGTGGGTTCCGACGAGGGGGGCCCGGAGGGCTCCCCGAGAAGGGACGGGGTGCTCACTTCAGCGGGGGCACGGCACCTGGCCGCGGTGTCGCCCGGAGGCGACAGTGTGATGGTGACGACCGGGACGGCGCGGTCCAGCTCCGCGGCCGCCCGGTCCGGGATCTCCCGCGTGGGCAGGTGGACCGCGCCCGGCACATGCCCTCGGCCCGCCTGCAGGGGCCCGCCGTGAGCTTGCGAGCGGTGGGGGGCAGGAGGGTCCTTTTACGCGTCGCTGACGTCGGTCTCGAA
The DNA here is from genome assembly GCA_035296685.1 of Blastococcus sp. Classification (GTDB taxonomy): domain Bacteria; phylum Actinomycetota; class Actinomycetes; order Mycobacteriales; family Geodermatophilaceae; genus Blastococcus_B. The sequence continues at coordinate 16,545 of DATHAK010000109.1, read as the reverse complement.
TGCCAGGCGGGAGGCGAAGTGCGCGGCGGAGTCGGCGGCCGGGGCCCAGTCGATCAAGGCCCCGACGCTAGGCCGCCGACCCACCCGCGGCGAGCAGTCCGGCTGCCTCCGACCGCAGCACATCTGCCCCTCTCCGGACTTTCGGCGCCGAAAGTCACCCGCGCCTGCGGCCGCCGCGCAGGGTGCTGCGTGCGCGGTCGCCGAGGTCACCGGCCTTCAGCAGGACACGACTGAGCCCGGACGGGCCGCGTCGCGCCTCGAGCCGCCGGCCGAGGCGCCGGGCCACGCCGGTGGTGAGCGGGAGGACGACGGTCAGGATCAGCCACATGCGCAGCCGGCGGGTGAAGAAGAGCCACATGGCCTGGCTGTGCCCGACGACCAAGATCATCACGCGCTCAGGGCGGCCCTGTCCCCCTGAGGAGCAGCAGTCAGCGCGTGGTGATCATGCATCGGCCAGGCGGACGACCATCTTGCCGGTGTTGCCGCCGCGCAGGAGGTCCAGGAAGGCGGGGACGGCGTCCTCGAGCCCGTTCCGCACCGTCTCCCGGACGACGAGCTCGCCCGAGGCCAGCCAGCCCGAGACGGTGTCCAGGAACTCCGGCCGCAGGTCGGTGTGGTCGTTGACGAGGAAGCCGCGCAGCGTCAGCCGGCTCGCCACCAGCAGCGACAGGTTGCGCGGCCCGGCCGGGGGCTCGACGGCGTTGTAGGTCGAGATCGAGCCGCAGATCGCCGCCCGGCCGTGCAGCCGCAGGGCACCGATCGCGGCCTCCAGGTGCTCGCCGCCCACGTTGTCGAAGTAGACGTCCACGCCGTCGGGCGCCGCCGCCGAGAGCAGATCGGCGACCCGCCCGTCGTGGTAGTCGAACGCGGCCGTGAAGCCCAGCTCGCCGGTCAGCCAGGCCACCTTCTCCGGCGTTCCCGCGCTGCCCACGACCCGGCCGGCTCCGCGCAGGCGGGCGAACTGCCCCACCAGGCTGCCCACCGCGCCGGCGGCGCCGGAGACCAAGAGGTCCTCGCCCGGCTGGAAGGCTGCCACCCGGAACAGCCCCGCCCAGGCGGTCAGCCCGGGCATCCCGAGCACGCCCAGGTAGTAGGTCGGCGAGACGCCGGGCCGCTCCGGCAGCACCTGGACGTGCCCCGCGTCGAGGACGGCGACGTCCCGCCACCCCGCGTCGGTGAGCACGAGGGCGCCCTCGGGGACGTCGCCGGAGCGCGAGGTGACGACCCGGCCGACCGCGCCACCCTTCATCGTCTCGCCGACCTCCCAGGGGGCGGCGTAGGACCGGGCCGCGCGCATCCGGCCCCGCATGTACGGGTCGACCGACATCGCCAGCATGCGGACGACGATCTGCCCGTCCTGCGGGTCGGGGCGCTGGGTCTCGACGAGCCGGAAGTCCTCGGGGGTCGGCTCGCCGTGCGGACGGGCCGCCAGCTGCCATTCACGCGTTCTGATGGTCACGGCCGCGATCCTGCTCCGCCTACGGTGGCCTCGCTGCAGGGTCCCGCTGCGAACCTGCGAGCAGTGGGGGACAGCGAGGTCCTTCAACTAGGCTCGGAGCATGTTGTTCTCCCGCTTCAAGACGCAGGCGGTCACGGCCGAGGACGCACTGCCCGGCCGCCCGGACCCGCTCCCGCACGTGCCCGAGGTGCACGCCGTGAACGGCAACCGCATCCAGCCGCCGTTCCCCGAGGGCATGCAGACCGCCGTGTTCGGGGCGGGCTGCTTCTGGGGCGTGGAGAAGGTCTTCTGGGAGACGCCCGGGATCTACTCGACGGCTGCCGGCTACGCGGGCGGCTTCACGCCGAACCCGACCTACGAGGAGGTCTGCTCGGCGCGCACCGGGCACACCGAGGCCGTGCTCGTCGTGTTCGACCCGGCGGTCATCTCCTACGAGCAGCTGCTGAAGGTGTTCTGGGAGGACCACGACCCCACGCAGGGCATGCGGCAGGGCAACGACATCGGCACGCAGTACCGCTCGGCGATCTACTACGCCTCGCCGGAGCAGGAGAAGGCGGCGCTGGCCACGCGGGACGCCTACCAGGAGCGGTTGACCGCGGCAGGCTACGGCGAGATCACCACCGAGATCGCGCCGCTGGGTGAGTTCTTCTACGCCGAGGACTACCACCAGCAGTACCTCTACAAGGTCCCCAACGGCTACTGCCCGGTGCACTCGACCGGCGTCTCCTGCCCCGTCGGCCTGCCTGGGGTGTGAGCGACCTCTTCTCGCTGCTGAGGCGCGCGCCCGACGTCGAGGCGCCGGAACTGGTCGCGGTCGACGCCACCGACCGGCTGCTGCTCGACACCGCAGCCGACCTGATCGCCGGGTGCGGGCCGGGGGAGCTGGCCGTCGCCGACGACGCGTACGGGGCGCTCACCCTCGGCGCCGTCGCGCTGCACGGTGCGCGCGACGTGCGCGTCGCGCAGGACCTGCTCGTCGGCGAGCTCGCGCTGGCCCGTAACGCCGAGAGGACCGGCCTGGCCGGCACCTACTGTTCGCTGCCGCTCGGGCCGGAGCTCGCCGCCGGGGCGCGGGTGGTGCTGGTCCAGGCGCCCAAAGCGCTGGACGCGCTGCGGGAGATCGCCGAGGTGGTGGCCGCCGCGGCGGCTCCGGACGTCACCGTGCTCGTCGGCGGCCGGGTCAAGCATATGACGCACGCGATGAACGACGTCCTCCGCGACTCGTTCACCGACGTGACGGCGACGCTGGCCCGCCAAAAGTCGCGGGTGCTGGTCGCGCGGGGGCCCCGGCCGGGGAGGGGTCGCTCCTTCCCGCGCAGCCAGCGGCACCCCGACCTGGACCTGACCGTCTGTGCGCACGGCGCCGCCTTCGCCGGCACGAAGATCGACGTCGGCACGCGGGTGCTGCTCGGCTCGCTGGACCGGATGCGGCCGGCCGACACCGCGCTCGACCTCGGCTGCGGCACCGGTGTGCTGGCCGCCGTCCTCGCGCGGAGCCGGCCGGGCCTGACCGTCGTCGCCGCCGACCAGTCGGCCGCCGCCGTGGCCTCCGCCGCGGCGACCGCCGCGGCCAACGCCCTGGAGGACCGGGTCCGGGTCGTCCGCGACGACGCCGCCGCGACCGTGCCGGACGGGAGCGTGGACCTGGTGGTCTGCAACCCGCCGTTCCACGTCGGCGCGGCCGTGGTGACCACCGCGGCCGATCGGCTGTTCGCCGCGGCCGCCCGGGTGCTGCGTCCCGGCGGCGAGCTCTGGACGGTCTACAACAGCGCCCTCCGCTACAAGCCGGCCCTCACCCGCCTGATCGGCCCGACGGCGGTTGCCCAGCAGACCCCGAAGTTCACCGTCACCGTCTCGGAGCGCCGGCCCCGAGGGCGATGAGCAGGGCGGATCTCGATTCCATAGAGACTCAACATTTCAAGCAGTTCCGCTGTAGCCGCTCCACTCTGTGCCGATGCTCACGTCAGGTGCACCGCTGGTCACCGTCGGCCCCGGTTTCTGGGAGAGCAGTAATGGCGAGCAATGTCTGGTCCGACCGTCCGCTCGGCGTGAAGCTCGCCGTCCTGGTCGGTGCGGGTGCGGTGTCGCTGTCCGCGTTCGCCGTCGTCACGGTGCAGGCCCTGCAGGGGACCGGTGACCGGGCGGCGGACCTGCTGGCGGCCAACCACTCCACCGCGGAGGCCCTCGAGGCCGACATGATGCACGACGCCGTCCGCGGCGACGTGCTGGCCGCCCTGCTCAGCAGCACGGCCGACGACTACAACATGGCCGTCACCGATCTGGCCGACCACTCGGCCAACCTGCGGGACATCCTCGCGGCCATCAGCGCGGAGGCGGCGACCCCGGAGATCGCCGCAGCCGCCGAGGGCGTGGCGCCGGACGTCGAGGCCTATCTGCAGTCCGCCGACCAGATCGTTCGGCTCGCCGGCCCGGAACGGGCCGACGCGGTGGCCGCCTACCCGGAGTTCGGGGAGGCCTTCTCGGCGCTCGAGGAGTCGCTGCCCACGGTGGGCGAGGCCATCGCGGCCGAGGCGACCGCGGTCGAGCAGCAGACGACCGACCAGCGGAGCACGGCGATCACACTCGCGCTCGTCGTCGCCGGCGTGGGCGTCGCCGTCCTCGCTCTGCTGGGCTGGTTCATCACCAGTTCCGTCGTGCGCCCGCTGCGCCGGGTCCAGACCGTCCTCGCCGGACTCGCCGAGGGTGACCTGCGGGGTTCGACCGGCGTCGACAGCAAGGACGAGGTCGGCCAGATGGCCGCCTCGCTCGAGACCTCCATGGAGCACATGCGGGCGGTCATGACGGCGATCGGTGACAGCTCGACCACCCTGGCCTCGGCCACCGAGGAGCTCTCGGCCAGCGCCCAGGACATGGCCCGGCTCGCCGACGAGTCGTCCGTGCAGAGCGGCATCGTCGCGACGGCCGCCGGACAGGTCTCGACCAACGTGCAGACGGTGTCCGCCGGCTCGGAGCAGATGGGCGCCTCGATCCGCGAGATCGCCCAGAACGCGACCGAGGTCTCCCACGTGGCCGCCCAGGCCGTCGAGGTGGCCGACGCCACGACCGCCACCGTCGCCAAGCTGGGCGAGAGCTCTCTCGAGATCGCCAGCGTGGTCAAGGTGATCACGTCGATCGCGGAGCAGACCAACCTGCTGGCACTGAACGCGACGATCGAGGCGGCGCGGGCCGGTGAGGCGGGCAAGGGCTTCGCCGTCGTGGCCAATGAGGTCAAGGAGCTGGCGCAGGAGACGGCCAAGGCGACCGAGGACATCGCCCACCGGGTCACCGCCATCCAGTCCGACACCGAGGGCGCGGTGCGGGCGATCGGCGAGATCTCCTCGGTCATCGCCAGGATCAACGACTCGCAGAGCACGATCGCCGCCGCGGTCGAGGAGCAGACGGCGACCACCACGGAGATGAACCGCAACGTCGCCGAGGCCGCCATGTCGGCCCAGCAGATCGCGGAGAACATCGACGCGGTCGCCGCGGCCACCAGCTCCACGACCAGCGCCATGAACGACGCGCAGGCGGCGATCGACGAGGTGGCCCGCATGGCGACCTCGCTCCACAGCTCGGTCGCGCGATTCCGGTACTGACGCGCTACCGGAGCGGCCTGAGACGCGACGGCGGTGGGGGGCTTCCCACCGCCGTCGCCGTCTCATGACCCCCCGAGGTCTCCCTGCAGGGTCCCGCCGCGAGCTTGCGAGTGGTGGGGGGCAGGGGAGGTCCTTCTCCTGCTCCGCGAGCTCCCGGCTCGCGGTCCCGGCCTCCTGCGTCCGCTGCCGTGAGCCGCGGGTCGGAGGACGCTGTACGGATGAGGACGCCCGCCGTGCGCAGACTGCTCCCCTGGCTGGCCGGTTGGGCCGCCTTCCAGGCACTGGTCGCCGTCGGGGGGTGGCTGCTGGCCTGGCGGAAGAACGAGGGGGACGAGAGCTCGACGAGCATCCGCCGCGTGCTGACCCACCACGGGCTGGAACTGCGTCCCACCAATCCGCGGCTGAGCCGCGTACGGGTCGACCTGGCCATGGCGGGCGCTGACATCGACCTGACCGGTGTCGGCCGACCGGAGAAGGGCATCGATCTCACCGCCCGCGTGCTGATGGCCGGCCTGGCGATCCGGGTGCCGCCGGACTGGCGGGTGTGGTGGCGGTTCCGTGGGGTGGGCGGCATCGGCGGCGACGGTGCGGTCCAGCGCACCCACGACGAGCACGCCGCGGACCTGCGCGTGCACGCCGACGTCCTGTTCGGCGGCATCGGGGTCGAGACAGGCTGAGCGCGACTCCGGTTCTTCAGCCCGCGTCCGCGGTGTGGTGGTCGCGTCCGCGCTGCAGCGCGGCACCGTCGTCGTTCCCGCGGGACTCAGCAGAAGCCGGGGGTGCCCTGCCAGGCGACCTCGGCGGACGGGACGTCGTCGCGCAGCACGGTGCCCTCGATCAGTCCGTAGGGCCGGTCGTCGGCGTGGTAGACGACCGCACCGTCGCCGTCGAGGGAGTTGTCCAGCCCGTAGGCGGACAGGTCCTGCAGGAAGTGGTGCTTGTTGGGCATCGACATGCGCACCTCGGCGACGTGCGGGAACTTCTCCAGCACCGCCTCCCCCATCGCGTAGAGGGACTGCTGGAGGGCGAGCGAGTGCGTCGACGCGAAGGTCTCCAGCAGCGTCGTCCGCACGCCCGCGAAGGTGGCGTCGAAGTCCAGGTCGGTCGCCGTGTACCGCCAGCGCGCGGTGACCGCGGTGGCGAGGATCCGGTCCCGGGTCTCGGGCAGCGTCGTGTAGCGGTCGCGGGGGTAGCCCCAGAACTCCGAGCCGGTCGTCTTGAGCACGGTGAGCTCGGTGAGGCCGGCCAGCACGTGGACGTCGTCCCCGTCGACGGTCACCACCGCCGTGCGCACGTCGCCGCCGTTGCGCGCGAACGCGTGGTCGTGCTCGGTGCCGCCCACCGTGATCCGGTCCCACCCGTAGGAGTCGACGGCCACCCGGGCGCCGGTGATCCACTCGTAGGAGCCCGCGAAGTGCCGGGCCAGCCGCAGGCCGAACTCCTCGGGGGCGCCGACGCCGTCGCGGGCGAAGGCGAACACCGTGTTCTTCTGGGCGTCGGTGGTGAGCACGTGCGCGTTGTCGCCCTCGGTGTGCGCCGCGGTGAAGTCGCCGCGCAGGCTGGAACTGACGTTCAGGTCGACCAGGGTGTGCCGCGGTGAGCTGCGGTCGACCGCGACGACACGGACCTCCGCCTTCCCGTACTGGTTGGGCCCGAGCACGATCGCCACGTTCAGCTCCCTCTGTAGGTCGAGTAGGCGAACGGCGCCAGCAGCAGCGGCACGTGATGGTGCTCGGCCGGCTCCTGGACGACGAAGGCGAGCACGACCTCGGGGTAGAAGGCGTCGCGGCCCTGCTCGGCGAACCACGGGCCGGTCGCGAAGACCAGCCGGTGCGTGCCCACGCCGGTCGCCTCCTCGACGAGCCGGCACCGGCCGTCGAGGTCGGTGACCCCCTCGGCGAGCAGATCGTCGCCGGCGAACAGCCGGACGGCGATGCCGGCGGCCGGCCGCCCGGCCACCGAGTCCAGCACGTGCGTGGACACGCTCACGACACCATCCCCTTCACCCGCAGCGCCGTGATCTGGGCCAGCTGCTCGGTCGCCTCGGCGCGCTCGGCCTCGTCGTCGTTGTCCAGCCGGCGGCGCAGCTCCGCCAGCATCTGCTCGGGCGACCGGCCCGCGGCGCGGATGAGGAACACGTGGCCGAAGCGCTTCTCGTAGGCGCGGTTGCCGTCGAGCAGCGCCGTCCGGGTGTCCGCGTCGGCCTGCGCCATCGAGCTCTGCTCGCGCCGCGACGCCGCTGCCTCCGTCGAGGCGCCGTCGACCCGGTCGCCGATCCGCGGGTGGGCGGCCAGTGCCACGGAGACCTCCTCCCACGGCAGCGCCCGGGCCACCTCCTCGGCGCGGGCGACCAGCGTCTCGGCGTCGGGGTAGGGGCGGCCGGCGACCAGCTCGACGGCGAACCGCGGGGCGGCGTTGCACGCCCGCAGCGCCTGGACGGCCTGGTCGGCGGGCCCGTCGTTGAAGTCGTCGAGGGCGGCCACGGTGAGAGGATGCCAGCCCGACCGAGCGGACGGAGGCGGCCAGTGGTGGACGTGCGCGACCGATGACCCTGCCCGAGACGGTCTACGCCGAGCTGGACCGGCGGCTGACCCCGACCGACGCACTGCGCCTGGCCAGGTATCCCGGTGAGTGGCCCGAGCGGCAGCCGGTGCACACCTGCTACGTGCCCGCCGACGCCGTCGTCCCCGGGCTGGCCGCATCCTGGGGCGCGGCCGCGCTGGCCTCCCTCGACGAGCACGGCCTGCCCGACCTCGGTCTCGACTCCGCGCTGGTCGAGGAGCTGCTGCCCCGGGTGCGGCGGAAGCTCGCGTCCGAGCCGGTCGAGGACCTCCGGGTCGACGCCGAGGACGGCTACCGCGGAGCCCCCGATGTTGAGGACGACGACGTGCGGCGCGCCGCGGAGCTGGTGGCGGCCGACCGTGACGCCGGCACCGCACCGCCGTCGGCCGGCATCCGCGGCAAGTCGCTCGAGCCACCGACCCGCCACCGGGGGGTGCGGTCGCTCGACCTGTTCCTGGGCGCGCTCGGCGGCCGCCGGGCCGTGGTCACGCTGCCGAAGGTCACCGACGTCGAGCAGGTGGCGGCCTTCCTGCCCGTGCTCGACGCGCTGGAGGCGGCGCACGGTGTGGCCCTCGACCTCGAGCTGCAGATCGAGACCCCCCAGGCGGTCCTGGGCCCGGACGGTGCGGCGACCCTCGCCCGCATGGTGCACGTCGCCGGGCCCCGGCTGATCGGCCTGCACTACGGAACCTACGACTACAGCGCCGCACTGGGCATCGCCGCGGCCCATCAGGCCTCGGACCACCCCGCGGCCGACTTCGCCAAGCAGCTCATGCAGGTCGCCGTCGCCGGCACCGGTGCGCACGCCGTCGACGGCTCGACCAACGTCCTGCCCGTCGGCTCCCGCGAACAGGTGCACGCGGCCTGGCGGCTGCACGCCGGTCTGGTGCGCCGGGGGCTGGAGCGCGGCTTCTACCAGGGCTGGGACCTGCACCCGGCGCAGCTTCTCACCCGGTACGTCGCCACCTACGCGTTCTTCCGGGCCGCCCTGCCGGCCGCCGTCGCCCGGCTCGCCGCCTATCTCGACCGGACCGACGCCGGGGTGCTCGACGAGCCGGCCACCGCCCGCGCGCTCGCCGGCGTCCTGCTCCGCGGGCTGGACTGCGGTGCCGTCGGGGACGACGAGGTCCGGGAGGCCGGTGGGCCGGAGCGGCCGGTGCTGGATAGGCTGGCCGGACGGCGGCCAGGGGGATCCTGAGGGACGTCGTTTCGTCGCTCGGCCCGCCAGGCTCGACGGCGGGCCCGCACGAGAGGGACCCGATGACCGCGCTGCCCGTGGCTGCCTGCCCCACCGAGGCCGAACTCGAGTTCGACCGCCAGGTCGACGCACTGGCGCTGACGGGACTGCCCGAGCTGCTGGACCTCCAGGAGTCCTGCTTCCGCGCCTCGCTGGAGCCGCTGCGGGACCTCCTGCCCCCGGTCGGGGACGGTCCGGGCATTCCCTTCGCCGTCGTCGTCCCGGGCCTGCCGGTGCGGCCGGTGCTCGAGTCGGTGCACGCGGTCGGCGGGACGGGCTTCAGCACGATGACCGACGACGACCTGGCCCGGTTCCGCCCGCTGCCGGAGCTGGAGATCCCGACCGGCCCCTACCTGCTGCTGGACGTCGATCCGGGCGCCGGCAGCCTGAACCAGCCGCCCGCCGAGGTGCTGCCCCGGCTGACCGCTGCGGGGCGGTCGCCGCTCACCGTCGCCGAGGGCCTGGCCGTGCTGGTCTCCGATCCGGGCGTGCTGCGCAGCCGCAACTGCTTCTCCCTGCTGGGCTCACGGGCGGGCGACAAGCGCGTGCCGGCACTGTGGGTCAGCGCCCGCCGCCCCCGGCTGGGCTGGTGCTACCAGGGCGCTCCGCACACCTGGCTCGGCTCGGCGTCCTGCGCCGGCCGGCTGGGCGAGCGGGCCCGCAGCTGACACGCGTGAGCGCCCCGGTGACGAGTTCCTGGCCTTCATGTCTCAGAATGACCGTCGATGCGGCCGGCGCTGACCGGCTCCGGACAGGTCGAGGGGCTGGTGGACGCAACGGCGACGGACTGTCCGGTACCGGCCCAGCGAGGCCGGTCCAGGGCGGCCGGTGAACGACCGGTGAGCGGGGGGCACGCCGCGGCGGTGATCGGTTCCGATGCGGAGCTGCTCGCGGTCGCCCTCCCGTTCCTGGACGCGGGCCTGCGGGCGGGGGACCTCGTGGCGCTCACCTGCCCGCCGGAGACCGTGGCGCTGCTGTGCGACGAGCTGGGCGAGCGGGCCACGGCGGTCGAGTCCGAGCCGCGGATGAGCCTGCTCGGCGCCCGCGCTCCCGACGCGCTCACCATGGCCCGCCGTTACCTGGAGCGGGCCACCGCGTCGGGCTCGGGCCGGCTGCGGATCCTCGCGGAGGTGGACTTCGGAACCGACCCCGCCGACTGGCGCGAGGGTCAGCGCTTCGAGTCGGTCTACAACCGGCTGATGGGCGACGCCCCCATCGACTGCATCTGCGTCTACGACCGTCGCCGGCTGCCCGCGGCCGTGGTGGACAGTGCCGCGGCCACCCATCCGGGGCTCGTCTCCCGCCGTTCCTGGGCGGCGAACCCCGACTTCCAGGACCCGGGCGTCTACATCCCCTCCCTGCCGCTGCCGCGCGCACCGGTCGAGGACGGCGACCCGGTCTTCGCCGTCGACGACGCCCGCACCCTCGCCGGGCTGCGCCACCAGCTGGGCGCGGTGCTCGCCTCGCTGGTCGACGACGGGGACCAGCAGGAGGACCTGCACCTGGCCGCCAGCGAGATCGCGGCCAACGCGTTCCGGCACGGCGTGCGGCCCGTGGCCGCGCGGATCTGGGCCGACGGCGATCGCCTGATCTGCGTCATCTCCGACCGAGGCACCCGCTACAGCGATCCGTTCAGCGGTTTCGTGCCCGCCCACGGGATGGACCTCTCGCGGGGCGGGATGGGGCTGTGGCTGGCCCGCAAGCTCTGGGACCACGTCGACGTCCTCCCCGCCCCCGAGGGGCTGTCGGTCCGGCTCAGCACGCGACTCCGCTGAGCGGCGGCCCGTCCGCTTGACGGGCAGATGTCTCACTGTTGAGCTACCGCCGTGATCGTGGTGACGGCGGCCGGTGGGAAGACCGGCTCGGCCGTCGTGCGGGCGCTGTGGTCCCGCGGCCACCGCGTGCGGGCCGTCGTCGGCCGCTCCTCGCCGCATCCGGAGCTGACCGCCCTGAGCGCGGACGTCGTGGCCGCGGATCTCACCGATCCCGACGCCGTGCTCCCGCATCTGGCCGACGCCGAGGCCCTGTACCTGATCTGGCCCAACTTCCACCCGGCGGAGACGGCCGGGGCCACCGCCCTGCTCGAGGCCGCCCGGCGCGCGGGTGTCCGGCGGGTGGTCTACCACTCGGTGCTGCGCCCGCAGGCCCGGTCGATGCCGCACCACGCCGCCAAGGACCGGGTCGAGGAGGCGCTGGACGCGAGCGGCCTGACCTGGCGGGTGCTCCAGCCGTGCGCCTACGCCGACAACCTCGACGGCCAGCTGGCCGAGGTGGCCGCCACGGGCGTCTTCCGCAGCCCCTGGGGGCTGGAGCGGGCGCAGTCGCTGGTCGCCCTCGCCGACGTCGCCGAGGCCGCGGCGGTGCTGCTCACCGAGGACGGGCTGGACGGCGGCACGTTCGAGGCCGCCGGGCCCGAGCCGCTGGACGCCCCGCGGATCGCCGAGCTGCTCGGCGCCTGGCTCGACCGGGAGGTACGCGCCGCGGACGCCGTCCCCGACGGTCCTGTCCCGGAGGACTACGCGTCCCGCTGCGCGCGGCTCATGTTCGACCACTACCGTGCCCACGGCTTTCCCGGCAGCCCGCGGGTCCTCACCGCGCTGCTGGGCCGGCCACCGCGCACCTTCGCCGACCGGCTGGCCACGCTGGACCGGCCGGTCGCGACGGTCGAACTACCGTGAGCGACGTGGAGGACGCCGTCGACCGGATCCTGCAGCAGTGGGCCCGGGAGCGTCCCGACCTCGACTGCTCCCCGATGGGCATCATCGGCCGGATCACCCAACTGCAGCGGGAGGTCTTCCTCGCCCAGCGCGCGACCTTCGCCCGGCACGGGCTCGACGCGCCGTCCTTCGACGTCCTGGCGGCCCTGCGCCGGGCCGGCAAGCCCTACCAGCTGACGCCGACGGCGTTGATGCAGACCGCGCTGGTGACCTCCGGGGCCATCACCCAGCGGCTGGACCGGCTGGAGGAGAAGGGGCTGATCACCCGCGAGCGCAGCCTGGACGACGGCCGCGCCGTCGTGGTGACCCTGACCGACGCCGGCCGGGCGGCCCTCGACGCCGCGCTGCCCGACCACCTGGAGACCGAGCGGAACCTGCTCGACGGGCTCCCCGAGGCCGACCGCGAACTGCTGGCCGACCTGCTGCGCCGGCTGCTGGTCGCCCGCGGACGGGTGCCGCAGCAGCCCTAGGGCAGCGGCGGGAGGTCGTCCGGCTCGAGGTCGGGCCGCACCCGGAGGTAGCGCAGCGGGTGCCGGAAGACTCCGGCCTGCAGCGCGGCGTCGGCGCTGACCTCGACGACGACGCCCGGCTCGACGCGGGTCAGCGGCACGGACAGCCGTCCGCCGCCGAAGCGGCCCGTGCCGATGCGGTCGGGCCACGGGTGCTCCGGCCCGGCCGGGCGCAGGACGGCGGCCAGCTCGGCGGCCTGTGCCGGCGTGAGCGGGCTGGTGCGGCCCACGACGACCAGCTCGCCGTCCCGGTAGCGGCCGGCGACGAGCTGGCTCGGCCGGTCGAGGTCGCCGATGACGCCGCCGGCGAGCACCTCGGTGGTCTCCCACGACTTGACCTTGAGCCAGTCGCGCCGGCCGGGCGCGTAGCGCGTGCCCGCCCCCTTGGCGACCAGCCCCTCGACGCCCGCCGCGCGGAAGTCGTCGAACCAGCGCCGCGCCTCCGCGGGATCGGTGGTCGCCGGGCAGAGCTGCAGCGGGGGCGCCCACTGCTGCGCCAGCCGCTCCAGCTCGGCCCGGCGGCGGGACAGCCGCTGGCCCCGGAGGTCCGCGCCGCCGGCGGCGAGCAGGTCGAAGGCCACATAGTTCGCCGGCGTGGCCGCCACCAGCGACGGGATCCGGCCGGGCGCGGTGACCATGCGGCGCTGGAGCAGCCCGAAGTCGAGCCGGTTACCGTTCCAGATCACCACCTCGCCGTCGAGCACGGTGCCGGCCGGCAGCTGGGCCAGGGCCGCCGCGGCGATGTCGGGGAACCGGTCGGTGAGGTCCCGGCCCTGCTTCGACCACACGCGGGTCGAACGACCGGTGCGGACGACGACCAGCCGGTAGCCGTCCCACTTGGGCTCGTAGAGGCACCCGCCCGGCAGTGCGTTCGCCGCCGGGATGGCCGCCACCGGCTTGGCGAGCTGCACCGCGACCGGTCCGGCCAGGTCGGGCGGCAGATCGGGGAGGCCGGGGACGGTCAGGCGCACCGGGACAGCCTGCTGGTTCGCCGGGGCTCCCGCAGCCCGCGCGGACGCGGCGTCACCCCTTCGTGGGCCGCTCACCACGCAGGGTGCGCTGGTCAGGCCTCCGGGAGACCGACGAGCAGCAGGCTGTAGGCGGCCAGCGACGGTCCGTCGGACAACCGGCCGTCGCGCACCATCGCCCGCAGCTCGGCCTCGGGCACGAACGCCTGCCGCATGTCGGCCTCCGTCACCTCGCGGGCGGTGGGCCCGCACGTGAGGTCGGTGGCCAGCCAGACATCGAACTCCTGGTCCGACAGACCCGGGGCGAGCTCGAGGTGGCCCAGGTGCCGCCACCCGGCCGCCCGGAGGCCGGTCTCCTCCGCCAGTTCGGTGCGGGCGAGGTCCTCCGCGGTGCCCCCCGAGCCGGGGCTCCACGTGCCCTGCGGGAACTCCCACGACCGCCGGCCGATCGGGTAGCGGAACTGCTCCACCAGCCAGAACCCGTCGCGCTCCGCGGGGATGACGAGGGTGAAGTGGGGCCGCTCCACGACGCCGTAGAGACCGGTCGAGCCGTCCTCGAGTTCCACGACGTCCTCGCGCACCCGGATCCAGGGGTTGCGGTAGGCCTCGCGGCTGCTCGTCGTCCGCACGGTGCCCACCCTGGCAGAGCCGGCTCCGGTGTCACCATGGGGAGCGATGACCGAACGCAAGCCGGCCGGGATGTCGTTCGAGAGCTGGGTGGAGTCGCAGATCTCCCGCGCCCAGGCCCGCGGCGACTTCGACGGCCTCGACGGGGCCGGCAAGCCCCTGCCGCGTCGCTCGGCGGCCGACGACACCTACGAGTGGGTCGTGCAGAAGGCGCGGCAGGAGAACCTCGACCTGCTCGGCATGCTGCCGCCGGGTCTGGCGCTGCGGAAGGAACGCGACGACCTCCCCCGGCGGGCGGCGGAGCTGCCGTCGGAGGCGGCCGTCCGCGCGCTGGCCGAGGACTACAACGAGCGGGTGCAGGCGTTCTGGCGCCGGCCGCAGGAGAGCCGCTGGTCGCCGGTCCCGGGGCTGGCCGACGTGGAGGCGCTGGTGGAGCAGTGGCGACTGGCCCGCCCGGAGCCGCCCGCGCCTCCGCCCGCCGTTCCTGCCCCGGCCCGTCCCCGGCGGCGGTGGTGGCGGCACCGCGCACGATGAGCGGATGCGATTCGTGCTCGAACTGGACCTGGACGCCGGTGCGCTGGCGGGGGAGGCGCGCGGCGCCGAGATCGGCCGGATCCTGCGCTACTGGGGCGGCTACATGAAGGAGATGGATCTCGTCCCCGGTGCCCGGCAGGACTGCTCCGACAGCGACTACACCGTCGTCGGCGAATGGCGGATCGAGGACTGAGCTCCCGCTGCGTCTCCCCGGAAGTCGTCCGTCCGGCGGACCAGGATCCGCCGTCCGGCCGATGTGCAGGCTTTTCTGCCCTCCGACGATCGATGCGTGCCGGCGGCGTGCCGGGTGGCTTGCCCGCGGACGCGGGGATCCGAGGAGGAAAGACATGCGCAGCACCATCGTCGCCGGAGCCGTGCTGGCGCTCACCCTGCTGACGGCCGCGCCGGCCCAGGCCGCCCCGGAGATCAGCGAACGCACGTGCGAGGCGACCTACCACGGGACGTTCACCCGCGCGCAGGGCGTGAAGACGTGCACCTGGACCTATCGCGCGTCGTACGGCGGACCCCGCATCGAGAAGAGTGGCGGCCTGGTCGTTGTCGACTCGACGTACTCCTACGAGTACGTCGGACTGCGCTACAGCGTCGTGGTCACCGGCACGACCGTCACCCAGACGCAGAAGGGCAACGGACCGGTGACCACCACCTGGGGGACGGAGCAGGTGCTCGACGAGTACGTGGCGCCGTACGACTGCCTCCGCCGGGAGTACACGAACGGCGTGCACACCGACGACGTCAGCATCGACTTCGCCGAGTGCCAGTCGCTGGGCCTGTTCACGGCATGAGAGCAGCCCGAGCCGAGCACCGGCGACCCTTGTGCTCTGCATACGCTGGGTATGCAGAGCACGAGGTTCGCCAGGTGATGATGCCTAGAGGACGTCGAACTCGTTGAACGCCGCGCCGCCCGCCAGGGTGGCGTAGCCGGGGCCGCGGTCGAAGAACGGCTCGTCGCCGGTGCGGGCGGCCCGCATCGAGGCCCGCAGCTCCTCGGTGGCGTCGTCGTCCGCCGTGCCGTCGTCGCGAACGACGACGCCGTAGTCCTCTCGGGCGCCGGCCACCGACACCTTCCGCCACGCGATGTCGCGGAGCACCTCGTCGACCGGGCGGTCCAGGGGGTCGCCCCAGCCGCCGCCGCCCGTCGTCCGGATGCGGACGACGGTGCCGGCCTTCAGCGGCTCGGCGTCGGCGAGCGCGTCGACGTCGTGCTCGTCGGGCCCACCCGGGTCGACGGTGACCTGGAACGGCCGCCCGGCCTTGCCGCCCTTGACGCCCCAGCAGGCGAGGATCGAGCGGTCGGCGATGGACATGAAGTGCGCGTCGCGCAGCACCCGGATGTGCTTCTCGTAGCCGCAGCCCCCGCGGTAGCGCCCGGCGCCGCCGGAGTCCAGCGCCAGCCCCAGCCGCTCGACCCGCAGCGGGAAGCGGCCCTCGGTGAACTCCGTCGGGAGGTTCCGGGAGTCGGGGACGACGTGGATGGTGTCCTCGCCGTCGGCGTAGTACCGGCCGCCCGAGCCGCCGCCGAGCACCTCGCGCATGAGGTAGGGCTGGCCGTCGAGGTCGGTGCCGTAGACGCCGGTGTAGCGGATGGTCTCCTGGTCGGCGGGCATCCGGCCGCCGGTCGCCTTGGCCAGCACGCCCGCCAGCACCCCCAGGAGGCGCAGGATGACGAAGGTCCGGGCGTTGGTGGGCGCCGGGAAGATCGGGGTGAGCAGGGTGCCCTTCTCGGGGAACCGCATCTCGATCAGCGGCACGACGCCCTCGTTGACGTCCAGCTGCGCCATCCGCTCGGGCGTCTCGGCCAGGTTGCGCAGGATCGGCGCCAGCCACTTCTTCAGGAAGTTGCCGTCGGCGTAGTCGCCGCAGTGGTTGATCGGGCCCTTGGCCTGCGGGCCGGTGCCGGTGAAGTCGATGACCAGCGGGGTCTCCTTCGAGGAGTCCATGGTCAGGGTGATCCGCTGCCGGTGGAGCTTCGGCTCCTCGACGCCGTCGTGCTCGGCGTAGTCCTCCCAGACGTAGCTGCCGTCGGGGATCTGGCTGAGGATCTCCCGCCGGTACACCTCGGTGGAGTTGGCCAGGATCGCGTCGAAGCACGCCTCCACCGCGGCGACGCCGTACCGGTCGAACAGCTCGCCCAGCCGGCGGGCGCCGGCCAGGCAGGCGGAGCACTCGGCGTCGAGGTCGGCGGCCAGCGAGTCGGGCATCCGCGAGTTGCGGGTCATGATCTTCAGCGCCGACTCGTTGGGCACGCCGCGGTCCCACAGCTTGATCGGGGGGACCATCAGGCCCTCCTCGTACACGCTGGTCGCCGCCGACGGCAT
>DATHAK010000108.1:0-31485 GCA_035296685.1 Blastococcus sp. | reverse complement strand
GGCAACGAGTACCGGCTGACGCCGCTGGCGGTGCAGCTGACCGAGCTGGTGCGGATCGCGAAGTCCGGGGTGGAACGGGTGTTCACCGCCCAGCCCGGCTTCGACCCGACCTCGTCGCGGCGCGAGTTCTCGCTGCTGGTCAGCGACTACGTCGTCGCCGTCCTGGGCGACACGATCGCCTCGCTGCTCGCCGAGGAGGCGCCGCGCGCGCGGCTGCGGCTCACGGCCAACTCACCGACCGCGGTGGACCGCGCCGAGCAGATCCTGCTCAGCTCCGATCTGCTGATCCTCCCTCACGGGTTCGTCTCCGACCTGTCGCACCGTGACCTCTACCGCGACGAGTGGGTGTGCGTCGTCTCCAGCGACAACGCCGCGGTCGAGGACGAGCTCACCGTCGAGCACCTCGAGACCCTGCCGTGGGTGGTCACCTTCCACGGGCCGACGGCGGCGACACCGGCCTCGCGGCAGATGCGGATGCGCGGGATCGAGCCGAACGTGCAGGTGATCACCGAGAACTTCCTGACCGTTCCCGGCCTGGTCGCGGGCAGTCAGCGGATCGCGCTGCTGCAGCGCCGGCTGGTGGAGCTGCTCCCGCTCAACCTCGGTATCCGCGCGCTGGCTCCTCCGGTCGAGGTGGGCCAGCTGGTCGAGGCGATGTGGTGGCACCCGGTCTACGACGACGACCCCGAGCACGCCTACCTCCGCGACCTCATCGTCCGGGCGACCGAGCTCGCGCTCGAACCCGCGGCCACGGCATAAACCCGGTGGATATCACCCTTCGGCGGAAGTGATTTCCGCTCGGGGGTCGCTGACCTGACACTTCTCCGCCAGTGATGCCGGTCACCGGGACCGGTTCGGAGTCGACGGAGACGCCCGTGTCGGAAGACGTGCTGAGCACTGACCGGTCCACCGAGGAGCCGCTCGCCGGGGAGGTGGCGGTCGATCCCGCGACCGGCCGCCCCGCGGGCCGCGCGCAGGCTCTCGTCCTGCTGCTCTCCAGCTGCCTCGCCGTCCTGGGGGCGGTGCTGCTGGCCCCGGTGCTGCCCGCCATCGAGGACGCGTTCGCCGGCACCCCCGGTGTCGAGGCGCTCACCCCGATCGTGCTCACCGCGCCCGCCCTGGTCATCGGCCTGACGGCGATGGTCGCCGGCCGGATCGTCGACCGGCTCGGCCGCAAGCGGCTGCTCGTCGGGGCGCTGGTGGTCTACGCGATCGTCGGGACCGCCCCGCTGTGGCTCCCGTCGCTGCAGCTGATCGTGGTCAGCCGGGTGCTCGTCGGCCTCACCGAGGCCGCGATCATGACCTGCTGCACGACGCTGCTGGCCGACTACTTCCACGGCTCCCAGCGGGAGCGCTACTTCGGGCTGCAGGTGGTCTTCACGACGGTCGCGGCGACGATCTTCTTCGGCGTGGGCGGTGCCCTCGGCGCGCAGAACTGGCGGACCCCGTTCTGGCTCTACGCGGTCAGCATCCCGCTGGCCCTGGCCGCCGCCCGCTGGATCTGGCAGCCGGCGCCGCGGGCGCAGGCCGCGGCGCGCACCGAGAAGCTCGCCCCTCTGCCGTGGCGCACGCTGGCTGCTCCGGTCGGCGTGACCCTGATCGGCGGCCTGGTCTTCTACGTCCTGATCGTGGAGCTGTCCTTCAAGCTCGACAGCATCGGCGTGGAGTCGACCGCGACCATCGGCGCGGCCAGCGCGATCGCCTCCCTCGGCACGGCGGTCGGCGGCTTCCTGTTCGGCCGGCTGGCGAAGCTCGGGCCCGCCACGACGGTGCCGCTGGCCTTCGGGCTCTCGGGCGTCGGCCTGATCGGCATGGGCCTGGCATCGGCCGTTCCGCTGGTCGTCGTCTTCGCGGTCCTCACCGGCTTCGGCAACGGCCTGCTCCTGCCCTCGCTGCTGACCTGGGCCCTCGGACCGCTCACGTTCGACCAGCGGGGCCGGGGCACCGGCGTCTGGACGTCGGCGTTCTTCGTCGGCCAGTTCGTCTGCCCGCTCGTGGTGCTCGCGATTTCCGGGGCCCTGGACAGCCTGGGCACCGCCATCCTGGTGCTCGGCGTCGTCGCGGTGGCTACCTCGGTCGGTGTCCGGTTCGCCCGTCCCACGCAGGCGGCGGAGCCGGCGCTCGCCGGGCACTGACCTCGCACGGCAACTGGAACCACGCGCCGGCGGCCGCGGCTCCCCGGAGCCGCGGCCGTCGGCGCGACACGAGCCTGGACGTCATGCCCGGGCGCAGAGCCGGCTCACGCTGACCCGGCCGGCCCCTGCGGCCTCTCTCGGCCTCGCCGTCGTTTCCGCAGATGAAGGAAGATGTCTCGTGGACATCAGGAACTCGGTCGTACTGGTGACTGGAGCGTCGTCCGGGATCGGCGCCGCCACTGCGCGGGCGGCCGCCGCTGCGGGTGCCCGCGTCGTACTCGCAGCTCGCCGGGAGGAGCGGATCAGGGCACTCGCCGAGGAGCTGCCGGATGCCCGCGCCGTGGCGTGTGATGTGACCGATGCCCAGCAGTTGGCCTCCGCGGTTCGGACCGCAGTTGACGTGTACGGCCGCCTCGACGTGCTGGTCAACAACGCGGGGCAGGGGCTGCACATCCCATTGGAGGCCGTGGACCCAGCCGACTTCAGGGCTGTTCTGGACCTGAATGTCGTTGCCCCTCTGGCCGCCATGCAGGCGGTCATCCCCATCATGCGGAGTCAAGGAGCGGGCAGCATCGTGAACGTCAGCTCTGGCACGACGCTCGTCGTCCGACCGGGAGCGGGCGCCTACGCGGCCTCCAAGGCCGCGCTGAACATGCTGTCCAGCGTTGCCCGCCTCGAGCTGGCAAGCGCGGGGATCGCCGTATCCACCGTCTACCCCTTCATCACGGCCACCGAGTTCCACCGGTCGCTACGGGCGGGCGGGCTACAGGCGACGGCGTCATCGGAGGAGGTCCCGCCTGAGTTGCAGCCGCAGCCACCCGAGACGGTGGCCGAGGTCATCCTGGAGTTGATCCGCTCGGGTGCGGAGCAGGCTGATCTGGTGCCGACCAGGTTCGGAGGGACGTACCGGGGCTGACGCCTCCCGGTCGGCCGGCCCTACAGCTCGGCCCGCAGGATCGCCGCGGCCTCGGCCAGGGAGCGCATCTTCCCCGCGGCCGAGGCCCGCGGCAGGTATTTCAGGCCGCAGTCGCTGGAGAGCATGAGCTTGTCCACGTCGACGTCGTCCAGCGCCCGCCGCACCCGGTCGGCGATCGTCTGCGGCGTCTCGACGTCGGGCGTCGAGAGGTCCAGCACGCCGAGCGCGATGCCCTTGTCCCGCAGCGGGCGCAGGGTGGCGGGATCCAGATGCGACTGCGCCGTCTCGACCGACACGGCGTCGGCAGGGGTGTCGGCGAGCTCGGGCAGGAAGGAGTAGCCCTCCGGGCGCTCGGCGACCATCGCGGCGTAGCCGAAGCACAGGTGCACGTGCACCGGCCCGGCAGCGCCCTCGAGCGCCCGGGTCAGCGCCTCGGCGCCGTAGCGTCGAGCCACCTCGGGCCGCGCCTGCAGCCACGGCTCGTCGAGCTGCACGATGTCCGCGCCGGCCGCGAACAGGTCGGCGATCTCCTCGCGGACGACGTCTGCGTAGGCCAGCGCGAGCGCCCGGTCGTCGCGGTAGTGCTCGTCCTGGGCCTGTTGCGCCATCGTGAACGGCCCCGGCACCGTGATCTTGACGGCGCGGTCGGTGTGCGCCCGGAGGAAGCGGACGTCGTCCACCTGCACCGGTTCCGGCCGCCGGATGTCACCGACCACGCGCGGCACCGGGATCTCCCGGCCCGAGCGGTTGAGCACCGTCCCGGGGTGCTCCAGGTCCAGGCCCCCGAGCGCGGTGGCGAAGTGGTTGGAGTAGGACTCCCGGCGGATCTCCCCGTCCGTGACGATGTCCAGCCCGGCCTCCTCCTGCGACCGGATGGCGGCCAGGGTGGCGTCGTCCTGCGCCTCCTCGAGGAACGCCGGCGGGATCCGCCAGAGCTCCGCCGCCCGCACGCGCGGGGGGAACTGATGGCTCAGCCGGTCCCGGTCGATGAGCCACTCCGGCTGGGGCAGGCTGCCCACGATCATCGTGGGCAGCGGCGGCAGCTCGGCGGGCATGCGGATCTCCTGTCGCGGTGGCGGTCGATGTCGCGCGTCAGACGGTGGCAGAGCCGTCGGTCCGGGCCACCTCGACGTGCGGGCGCGACTGCCACAGCGCCCACTCCGCGCTGACGTCGCCGGCCGTCCGCAACAGCAGGGGCAGGTGATCGTGCAGCAGTTGCTCGCGCGAGGTCTCCGCCGCGTGCACCGTCACGTTCATCGCCGCGCGCACGGCGCCGGTCCCGTCCCGCACCGGGACGGCGACCGAGCGGACCCCGGGGGCCAGCTCCTCGTCGGCCACCGCCCACCCACGGGCCCGCACCTCGATCAGTTCGTCCCGCAGCTGCTCCCGTGAGCGCCCGATGTAGGGCGGCAACCCGGCACGGCTGGGCACGGCGAGAGTCGCCTCGAGGTCGTCGGGCGGAAGCGCGGCCAGCAGCACCTTGCCCTGCGAGGTCTGCGCCGCCGGGAAGCGCGTGCCGATGTCGACCCGCAGCGCGATCAGCTTGGGCACCGACACGCGCGCGACGTAGACGATGTCGCTGCCGTCCAGCTGCGCCATCGACGAGGACTCGCCGGTCCGCGCGACCAGAGCCTCGAGGTGCGGCCGGGCGATGTCCCACAACCCGAGTGACGCGACGTAGGCGGTGCCGAGGGTGAGCACCTTCGGGGTCAACTCGAACACCCCGCTGGAGGAGCGCACGAACCCCAGCTCCTCCAGCGTCAGGAGCAGCCGGCGGGCCGTCGGCCGGGCCAGGCCCGCCGCCGTCGCCACGTCGGTGAGCGACATCCGCCGGTGGTCGGCGTCGAAGCAGGCCAGGACGTCGAGGCCGCGCGCCAGCGCCTCGACGAAGTCCGGCCCCGCACCGCGCCCTGCCATGCCCCCTCCTCCGGGGATGCCGTTACCGGCCGAGCACCCGCTCCTCGCCGCCCGCCCGCTTCGACTCGTCCTTGAAGTCGGAGTACTGGTACGGGTTGTCGAGGATCGCGGCCTCGGCCTCCGGCTTCTCCGGGAACATCCCCGCCTGCCAGACCTCCTCGCCGCACTCCTGCTTCAGGTAGTCGATCGTGTTCTCGATCTCCGTCCGCACCGGCGCGAGGTCGATGCCGACCAGCTTCCCGTCGAACTTCACGACCCGGCCGTCGACGACCACGGTGTGCACGTCACCGCGCTGAGCCTGGAAGACCACGTGCCCGACCGGGTTGAGCAGCGGGAAGGACACGGGGGAGGCGTCGTTCTTGATCAGGACGACGTCGGCCTTCTTGCCGGCCTCGAGGCTGCCCAGGTCGGCGTCGCGGCCGATGGCGTGCGCGCCGCCCTTCGTGCACCACTCCAGCACGTCCTTCGCGCGCAGGCGCAGGTGGGTGATCGTGTCGCCCTTCAGGTGCGCGGTCAGGTGCTCGGACATCCGGTCGGCGTTCAGCGTGGAGCGCATCGCCGAGAACATGTCGCCGCTCCACCACACGCTGGTGTCCATCGACAGCGACACCGGGATGCCGTACTGCAGCACCTGCTCGGTGGGGGCGTGCCCCTGGCCGGCGCTGCACTCCGACTCGGTGGCCACCGAGATGGAGCCGCCGGTCCCGGCGATCCGCTGGTACGAGTCGCGGGTGAGCGTCGAGGCGTGGACGTACGTCGTCTCCGGCGTCATGAATCCGCCGTCGTACATCTGCTGGATGCCGGTGTCGCTGGTCGCGCCCCAGACGCCGGCGTGCGTGGTCACCGGGATGCCCAGCTCGCGGGC
Source organism: Blastococcus sp. (assembly GCA_035296685.1). Lineage (GTDB taxonomy): Bacteria > Actinomycetota > Actinomycetes > Mycobacteriales > Geodermatophilaceae > Blastococcus_B. Next base: position 25,652 of record DATHAK010000108.1, on the reverse strand, counting down.
CACCTCGAAGGCCGCCTTCTCGGGGAACGCCGGGTCTCCGGTGACGTCGAACGCGATCTGGACCCCCATCATGTCGTCGGCGGCGTCGCGCAGCCGCTCGAGCAGCGAGCGGACGGCAGGGTCGGCGCTCCACTCCCAGGGGCCGGCCTGGATGTTGCCGTAGGCCATGACGAACCGTCCGGGCACCGACCGCAGCGCCTCGACCGCCGCCTCGCCGTGCTCGACGCTCTGCAGGTTGTGCGACCAGTCGACCGTCGTCGTGACCCCGGCGTCCAGGGATTCGATGGCCGCGAGCCGGTTGCCGGCAGCGATGTCCTCGGGGCGGAACTTCTTGCCGTGCTCGAGGTAGTACCAGACGAAGTACTGGGTCAGCGTCCAGTCGGCGCCGTAGCCGCGCATCGCGGTCTGCCACATGTGCCGGTGGGTATCGATCATGCCCGGCATCACGATGCCGCCGGTGGCGTCGATCTCCTGGGTTCCCTCGGGGACGTCGAGGTTCGGGCCGACGGCCTCGATCCTGTCGTCGACGACGAGCACGTCGGCGTCGGTCAGGACCGTCGACGCCGCGTCCAGCGTGAGCACCGTGCCGCCGCGGAACACCAGGGGGCGGCCGCTTGCGGGGACTGCGTCGGACATGGTCATCGTCTCCTCGTGGCTTCGGCGGCACGAACGGACCGGCGTCCGCACAGCGGTCACACCGGCGCGCGGGTCACCCTCGTGCCGGAGCGGAACGGCTGTCAAGAGGAACGTTCGGGGCGCGCCCACCCCACGTTGACACCGGCCCGAAATGGACACCAGACTCGCGGCGGACGTCCGTCCGGACAGCGGCCACACGCAGGAGGCGCGGGGAATGTCGGCTGGGCAGGCACCGGTTCCAGCGCCCGGCCGGGGACCGCTGGCCGGGCTGCTGGTCGCCGACTTCTCCCGGATCCTCGCCGGGCCCTACGCCACCATGCTGCTCGCCGACCTGGGCGCCGAGGTGATCAAGGTCGAGGGTCCGGCGGGCGACGACACCCGCACCTGGCAGCCGCCGGTCCGGGACGGCGTCGCGACGTACTACCTGGGGGTCAACCGCAACAAGCGGTCGCTCGCACTCGACCTCAAGGATCCCGACGATGCGGCCCTCGCCGCCGAGCTGGCCCGCCGGGCCGACGTCCTCGTCGAGAACTTCAAGCCCGGCGGCCTCGCCCGCTTCGGGCTCGACTACGACTCCGTCGCGCGCACCAATCCTGGTCTCGTCTACGCGTCGATCAGCGGCTTCGGCAGCGGCCCCGGCGGAGCGTCGCTGCCGGGCTACGACCTCATCGTGCAGGCGATCTCCGGGTTCATGAGCCTGACCGGGGACACCGACGGGGAGCCCTACCGTGCGGGGGTCGCCCTGTTCGACGTCATGGCGGGGTTGCACGCCACCATCGGGGTGCTCTCCGCGCTCAACCACCGGCACGCGACGGGGGAGGGGCAGCACGTCGAGGTCAACCTGCTGTCGTCGGCGCTGTCGGGGCTGGTGAACCAGACGAGCGCCTTCGTGGCCGGCGGGGTCGTCCCGTTCCGGATGGGCAACAGCCACCCGAGCCTCTTCCCGTACGAGCCGCTGCCCTGCGCCGACGGGGAGCTGATCATCACGGCCGGCAACGACGGGCAGTTCCGCCGGCTGTGCGAGGTGCTCGGGGTGCCGGAGCTCGTCGAGGACCCCCGGTTCCGGCGCAACGAGGACCGCACCGCGAACCGCGACGAGTTGCGCCCGCTGCTCGTCGAACGGCTGCGCACCCGGTCCAAGCTGGACTGGTTCCGCGACATCATCGCTGCCGGCGTCCCCTGCGGGCCGATCAACACCATCGACCAGGGGGTTGCGTTCGCCGAGGAGGTCGGGCTGGATCCGGTCGTGACCGTGGGCGAGGGAGCCGGCGCCGTGCCGTCGGTGCGCAACCCGATCACCTTCTCGGCCACGGCGCCGGAGTACCGGCTGCCGCCGCCCACCCTCGACGAGCACGGCGACGAGCTGCGCCGCTGGCTGGCCGAGCCCGTCGGAGAGGAGCGCTCGGCATGATCTCCGACGGCCTCTCGTTCCCGACGTCGCTGGGCACGTCGACCGCCGAGGAGATCCGGCTGCTCGGCCAGGACCTGACCGCCGACCTGATGGGGAAGGTGAGTTTCGGCGAGCTCGCCTTCTGGCTGGTGGCGCTGCGCCGGCCGACGCCGTCGGAGACCCGGGTGTTCGAGGCGGTGCTGGTGGCCCTGGCCGACCACGGGTTCACCCCGACCGCGATCGCCGCCCGCCTCACCTACCTGTCGGCACCCGACTCGCTGCAGGGCGCGCTGGCGGCCGGTCTGCTCGGCGGCGGCTCCCGGTTCCTCGGGGTCACGGAGGACTGCGGCACCTATCTGCACGAGGTCCTCGCCGGTGTGGACGGCGACCTGCCCGCCGACGACGAGGCATGGGACGCCCTGGCGCTCGAGGCGGTGACCGCGACCCGGGCGGCAAAGCGGTTCGTGCCCGGCCTCGGGCACCCGGTGCACAAGGTCCAGGACCCGAGGACCCCGGTGCTCATCGGCATCGCCGAGGACGAGGGGCTGCGCGGCCCGCACCTGCGGCTCTTCGAGGCCATCGGCCGGGTGCACGAGCAGGTGCTGGGCCGCCGGCTGCCGCTCAACGGAGCGGGCGTGTGCGGCGCCGCGCTCGCCGATCTCGGCCTGCCGGTGGAGCTGCTGCGCGGCTTCGCGCTGCTGGCACGGGCGGCCGGGCTGCTCGGGCAGATCGCCGAGGAACGCCGCCGCCCGATCGGCATGGACGCCTACCTCGCCGTCGACCGCAACGCGGTCTACGTCGACCCCACCGACTGAAGGGCGGGGTCGTGCGCGCAGCGGTCCTCCACGAGCCGGGACAGGCGCCGGTCCTCGGTACCCATCCGGAGCCGCTCTGGGTGCAGGGCACCAGCGTGATCGCGGTGACCGCCGCGCCGATCGTGCCGTTGGACCTGCTCTGCGCCTCGGGGCGGTCCTACTTCGGCCGGCCGGCGGTGCCCTACGTCCCCGGGGTGCAGGGCGTCGGCGTGGTGGAGGAGTCCGAGAGCCTGCCGCACGGCACGCGCGTCTGGTTCGCCACGACCGCGGGCATGGCGCCCGGTGACGGCAGCCTGGCCGAGCGATGCGTCGTCCCGGACGTCGACGTCGTCCCTGTGATTGCCGACGTCCCGGACGCCGCGCTCGCCGCCATCGGCCTGTCCGGCGTGGCCGCATGGATGGCGCTCACCTGGCGGGCCGGGTTGCGGCCGGGGGAGCGGGTGCTCGTCCTCGGTGCGGGCGGCGCCGTCGGCCAGGCGGGGATCGGGATCGCCCGCGTGCTGGGCGCCGGGCGCGTGGTGGCGGTCTGCCGGTCGGAGGAGGCCCGGGAGCGGGCGCAGCGGGCCGGCGCGGACGCCGTCGTCCCGCTGGAGGGCGACGTCGACTCCCTCACGGCGCGCATCCAGGACGCGTGCAACGGCAGCGTCGACGTCGTCCTCGACCCCGTGTTCGGCGTCGCGGCGACCGCGGCGTCCCGGGTGCTGGCCGAGCACGGGCGGCTGGTGAACCTGGGCGGGGCGTCGGGGGACGTCGCCGAGTTCTCCTCCGCGGTGCTGCGCAGCCGGACGGCGTCCGTCCTGGGCTACACGAACAACGCGATCACGCCGGAGCAGCGGCGGGAGGCGCTGACCGCGCTGGCGGAGCACGCGGCCGCGGGCCGGTTGGGAGTGGCCTACGAGGAGGTGCCGCTGAGCTCGGTGCAGGACGCCTGGCAGCGGCAGACCGGGGAGGGCGCAGGGGTGCGCCTGGTGCTCACGCCCTGAGACGGGCACGCGGACGGCGCCCGCCGGGCCGCGCGGACAGCGAGGAGGAATCGTGCAGCTGGTCACCGAGGACAACATCACCGACCTGGCGGCGGAGCGCTGGGCCACCGCGCTCGACCCGCGGCTGGCCGAGCTGATGACGGCGCTGGTCCGGCACCTCCACGACTTCGCCCGCGAGGTGCGGCTCACCGAGGCCGAGTGGATGGCCGCGATCCAGTGGCTGACCCGCACCGGGCAGATCAGCGACGAGAAGCGGGAGGAGTTCATCCTCGCGTCCGACGTGCTGGGCCTGTCGATGCTCGTCGTCCAGATGAACCACCGGCTCGACGAGAAGGCGACCCCCGCGACGGTGCTCGGGCCTTTCCACATCGAGGGCTCGCCGGAGTTCGGCTACGGCGGCGACATGTCCGACGGCGTGCCGGGCACGCCGCTGTACCTGCACGGCACCGTGCGGGACCTGGCCGGCGACCCCGTGGGCGGAGCCGTCCTCGACGTCTGGCAGGCCGACACCGAGGGCGCCTACGAGTCGCAGGTGCCCGACGTCGACGAGGCGCGACTGCGGGCGAAGTACACGACCCGCGAGGACGGCAGCTACTGCTCGCGGACGATCGCGCCCAAGGGCTACACGATCCCCATGGACGGGCCGGTCGGCGACCTCATCTCGCGCACCGCGATCAGCCACTTCCGCCCGGCGCACGTCCACTTCCTGATCAACGTGCCCGGGTTCGAGCCCCTGATCACGCACCTGTTCCAGGAGGGTGCGGAGTACCTCGACAGCGACGTCGTCTTCGGCACCAAGCAGGAGCTGGTGGTTCCGTTCGAGCCGCGCGAGCCGGGGCCGACCCCGGACGGCGGCACGATCGGGGAGCCCTGGCTGGAGGGGCGCTACGACTTCGTGCTGCAGCCGCAGGGGTAGGACCGTCAGCGGTTCCGGTCCGGCCGGGCCCGGCCCGAGCCCGGCGCCGCCGCCGACCGGAGCAGCGGCAGGGTGCGCCACGGCACCAGCTGCGACAGCGCCACCACGCTGGTCGACCGGACGACGGCCGGTGACCGGTTGAGGTCGACGAGGATCTGCTGCAGGCCCTCGTGCGAGCTGGCGGCCACCCGGCACAGCACGTCCCCGCTGCCCGTCGTCGCGTGCGCCTCCAGCAGCCCGGGGATGGCCTCGAGGTCGCGTTGCACGTCCTCGATCGCGCCCTGGGCGATCTCCAGCGTGACGAAGGCCTCGACGCCGAACCCGGCGGCGCTCACGTCGACGTCCGGGCCGTAGCCGGTCACCACGCCGTCGTCCTCCAGCCGCTGGAGGCGCGCCGAGACCGTGGCCCGGGCGACGCCGGTGATCCGGGACAGCTCCAGCGCGCCGGCCCGGGGATGCTCCCGCAGGGCGGTGAGCAGCGCCACGTCCAGGGCGTCCAGTCTGCGTCGCTCGACCATGCGCCAACTATGCATGGTGCACAGTAGAACGGGCGGCCATGTGCCCCGAACGTGCAGTTCGACCAGTTCAGCGACACTGGTTGCGCATCGCGCCGGTCGGGTGTCGCATCGTCGCATGAGCCTGGAACAGACCCTCAACGACGAGGAGCGCCTGGCCGGACTCGACCTCCGCCAGCTCGAGCAGCTGGTCGGGCTGGTCGAGTACGACGCCTCCGCCGACCCCTTCCCGGTGTCCGGCTGGGACTCGCTGGTGTGGGTGGTGGGCAACGCCGTGCAGTCCGCCCACTTCTTCCAGTCCGCCTTCGGCATGGAGCTGGTGGCCTATTCGGGTCCGGAGACCGGCAACCGCGACCACCACGCGTTCGTCCTCCGGTCCGGCGCCGCCCGGTTCGTCGTCATGGGCGCCTACGACCCGGCCAGCCCGCTGGCCGACCACCACCGCCGGCACGGTGACGGGATCGTCGACATCGCGCTCTCGGTCCCGGACGTCGACCGCTGCGTCGCCCACGCCGCGGCGCAGGGCGCGACCGTGCTCGAGCAGCCGCACGACCTCACCGACGAGCACGGCACCGTGCGGGTCGCGGCGATCGCCGCGTACGGCGACACCCGCCACTCGCTGGTCGACCGGTCCCGGTACGACGGCCCGCACCTGCCGGGATACGTCGCGCGGACGTCGTCCTTCGTGCGGCGCGAGGGCGCCCCGAAGCGCCTGTTCCAGGCCGTCGACCACGTCGTCGGCAACGTGGAGCTCGGCGCCATGGACCGGTGGGTCGACTTCTACAACCGCGTCATGGGCTTCACCAACATGGCCGAGTTCATCGGTGAGGACATCGCCACCGACTACTCGGCGCTGATGAGCAAGGTGGTCGCCAACGGCAACCACCGGGTGAAGTTCCCGCTCAACGAGCCGGCGATCGGCAAGAAGAAGTCGCAGATCGACGAGTACCTGGAGTTCTACGGCGGCCCGGGTGCGCAGCACGTCGCACTGGCCACCAACGACATCGTGACGACCGTCGACGCCATGCGCGCCGAGGGCATCGAGTTCCTCACCACGCCCGACTCCTACTACGAGGACCCGGAGCTGCGGGCCCGCATCGGGGAGGTCCGCGTGCCGATCGAGGAGCTGCAGCGGCGCGGGATCCTGGTGGACCGCGACGAGGACGGCTACCTGCTGCAGATCTTCACCAAGCCCATCGGTGACCGGCCCACGGTGTTCTTCGAGCTGATCGAGCGGCACGGCTCCCTGGGCTTCGGCAAGGGCAACTTCAAGGCACTCTTCGAGGCGATCGAGCGCGAGCAGGAGAAGCGCGGCAACTTTTAGCCCGAGTTCCGCAGTTATGGCCATAACTGCGGAAAGGAGGACGACGTGGCGCACTACCGGCAGGTGGGGGAGGTCCCCCCGAAGCGGCACACGCAGTTCCGGCGTCCCGACGGCGGGCTGTACGCCGAGGAGCTGATAGGGGAGGAGGGCTTCTCCTCGGACTCCTCGCTGCTGTACCACCGCGGCATCCCCTCGGCGATGGTCGACGCCCGGCCCTGGGAGCTCCCCGACCAGACGGTGACGCCGAACAGCCCGCTGATGCCACGGCACCTCAAGCTGCACGACCTGTTCCCCGGCGAGGAGCACAAGGCCGTCGACGCGGTGACCGGCCGGCGGCTGGTGCTCGGCAACGCCGACGTGCGCATCTCCTACGCCGTCTCGAGCCTGCCCAGCCCCTACTACCGCAACGCCACCGGCGACGAGTGCGTCTTCGTCGAGCGGGGGACGGCGACCGTCGAGACCGTGTTCGGCGCGCTGACCGCCGGTCCCGGCGACTACGTGATCATCCCCAGGGCGACCACCCATCGGTGGGTCCCGTTCGGGAACGAGCCGCTGCGCACCTACGCCATCGAGGCCAACAGCCACATCGCCCCGCCGAAGCGCTACCTGTCCAGGTACGGGCAGCTGCTGGAGCACGCCCCCTACTGCGAGCGCGACCTGCGCGGCCCCGCCGAGCCGCTGCTCGCGGAGGGGACCGACGTCGAGGTGTACGTCAAGCACCGCGGTGACGGGCCCGGCGGCCTGACCGGGTCGATCCACGTCGTCCCGGAGCACCCGTTCGACGTCGTCGGCTGGGACGGCTGCCTCTACCCGTACGTCTTCAACGTGGCCGACTTCGAGCCGATCACCGGCCGCGTGCACCAGCCGCCGCCGGTGCACCAGGTGTTCGAGGGGCAGAACTTCGTCATCTGCAACTTCGTGCCGCGCAAGGTCGACTACCACCCGCTGGCGATCCCGGTGCCGTACTACCACTCCAACGTCGACTCCGACGAGGTCATGTTCTACGTCGACGGCGACTACGAGGCCCGCAAGGGCTCGGGCATCGGCAAGGGCTCGATCTCGCTGCACCCCGGCGGGCACTCGCACGGCCCGCAGCCCGGGGCGGTCGAGCGGTCGCTCGGCGCGGAGTTCTTCGACGAGCTGGCCGTCATGGTCGACACCTTCCGGCCGCTGGGGCTCGGCGAGGGCGGCACGGCGGTGGACGACGGGAGGTATGCCTGGTCGTGGTCGGGGCGCGGACCCTCCGCATGACCTGGCTGGACCTCCCGCCGGACACCGGCTTCGGCCCGGACAACCTCCCGTACGGCGTGTTCTCGACCCCGGGGACGGCGCCGCGCACCGGGATCGCGATCGGCACGCACGTCCTGGACCTCGCTGGAGCCACCGGCGACCCGGTGCACGCGACCGGCTCGCTGAACGCGTTCCTGGAGCGCGGCCCGGCCGCCTGGCGGCAGCTGCGCGAGCAGGTGACCGCCTGGCTGACCGACCCGCAGCACCGGCCGCGGGTGGAGCCGCACCTCGTGCCCCTGTCGCAGGCGGAGCTGCACCTGCCCGTCCAGGTGGCCGACTACGTCGACTTCTACGGCTCGAAGGTGCACGCCGAGAACGTCGGCCGCATCTTCCGCCCGGACGCCGAGCCGCTGACGCCCAACTGGCGGCACGTGCCGATCGGCTACCACGGCCGCGCCGGCACCATCCGCGTGTCCGGGACACTCGTCGTCCGCCCGGCCGGCCAGCGGAAGGACCCGGCCGACGCCGCACCGACCTTCGGCCCGTCCCGGAAGCTCGACATCGAGGCGGAGGTCGGGTTCGTCGTCGGCGTGCCCTCCGCGCTCGGGACCGCCGTCCCGCTGGCCGACGTCGAAGAGCACGTGTTCGGCGTCTGCCTGGTCAACGACTGGTCGGCCCGGGACCTGCAGGCCTGGGAGTACCAGCCGCTGGGCCCGTTCCTCGGCAAGTCCTTCCTCACCTCGGTCTCGCCCTGGGTGGTGCCGTTGGCCGCCCTCGCGGCGGCCCGCGTCCGGCCGCCGGACCGGGACGTCGAGCTGCTGCCGTACCTCCGCGACGACGAGCACCCGTGGGGTCTCGACATCGAGCTGGCGATCCGGATCAACGGCGAGGTGGTCAGCCGGCCCCCCTTCGCCACGCACTACTGGACGGCGGCTCAGCAGCTGGCCCACCTGACGGTCAACGGCGCCGCGCTGCGAACCGGCGACCTGTTCGCCTCGGGAACCGTCAGCGGCACCCGGCCCGACCAGCGCGGATCGCTGCTCGAGCTGTCCTGGGACGGGCGCGAGCCCCTGACCCTGACCGATGGGTCGACCCGCGGCTACCTCGAGGACGGCGACGAGGTGACCATCTCCGCGACCGCCCCGGGTACGGGCGGAGGGCGCATCTGCCTCGGCGAGGTGACCGGACGGGTGCAGGCCCCGGCCTGACCGGTCAGCAGAGGACCGTCACCAGGGAACGGTCGCCTGCAGGACGGCCTCGATCAGTGCCCCGGTGCGCCAGGCGGTGACCTCCTGGTACTCGGGGTCGGCCACCATGCGGCTGAACGCCGTGCGGGAGGGATAGCGCACGAGCAGGACGGCGTCCCAGGCCTGGCCGGCCTCGGCGACGAGCGGCGTGGACCCGTCGCCGGCGTAGAGCACCTCGGCCCCGTACCGAGGGAGGAACGTCGTCTCCAGCGCGCCGGAGTACCGCGCGTACGCCTCCCGGCCGCCGTCGGCGAACCGCAGGAGGTTGAGCATCACGACGGGACCGCCGGGGTCCTCCTGGAGGTAGCGCTTGAGGTCGGCGCCGCGGGGATCGATGGCCATCCCCGGACGCTAGCGCGGCACGACCCGGCATCCCGGTGACGGCCGTGTGACGCCGGGCCCCTCACGATCGCGGCACGGGACGTCGGCAGGCGGGAGTGCGCGCGATGGACCTCGACCTCCGTTTCGACGGCCTTCCCGGGGACGTCGTCGATGCGGAGGTGCAGGTCCGGGTCCTGGACCTGGCGATGGCCGACGCCCCGGCGGATACCGCCACGGCCACCGCGCCGCGGTTCTCCGTGTCGGAGGCGGACCCGGCCGTCCGGGTGACGGTCGACCTGCCGACGGCCGACGCGGGCTACGAGCCCGGGCTCCTGGTGCGCGTGCGGGGGCGCACCGCCGGCGACGAGCTCGTCGAGTTCCTCAACACCGGCGCGACGCCCCTGACCGGCCCTTCGGCCGGCCCGGTGCAGGTCGTGCTGTCCCGGATCAGGTGATCCGGGCATTCCCAGCGAACCGGAGATGACCACGATGAACCCGCAGGACGACATGCAGCTCGGCGTCATCGACCACATGGCCGGCAGCGACGTCACCGCGCTCGGCTACCTGACCGGGCCCGGGCTGTTCGAGCACCCGGTCGTCTACGCCGTCGTCGACGGCCGTGCCATCCACGAGGGCTGCATCGACATGGGCCCCGCCGACGAGGTGGCCGCCGACGCCGAGCGGATCGGGGCGCGGCGCGCGCTCCGGCTGACGACGGCCTTCGCCGGCAGCACCGAGGGAGACCTGTCCGGGTCCCCGGACCTCCAGGCCGGCATCGGGCTGCCCGGCGACTCGACGTTCCTCTGGGAGAACGGCCGGGTCGCCTATGAGATCGACGGCGGCGTGCCGAACCCCGGCCGGGTCACCGACGCCATCGCCCACATCGAGGCGAACACCGGAATCCGGTTCACCCTGCGCACGGCGGCCAACGCGGGGAGCCTGCCCGACTACATCCGGGTGGTCAGCAACGGGGCCGCGACCTTCAGCTCCTCGGCGATCGGCCGGCGCGGCGGGATGCAGGACCTCCGCGCCGCAGACGCGCATCCGTGGCCGGTGCTGGCCCACGAGTTCCTGCACGCGCTCGGCGTCTATCACGAGCAGTCCCGCTCCGACCGCGACGCGTTCGTCGAGATCAAGTGGGACAACATCCAGGACGGCCCGCCGCCGGCCGGCGAGATCGACGCCCGGGGCAACTTCCAGACCAAGCCGGACGCGGTCGACTACTTCGACTACGACTACGGCTCGGTCATGCACTACCACGCCAAGTCGTTCGCCAAGGACACCTCGAAGCCGACGATCGTTCCCCGGCAGGCCGGCGCGGTCATCGGGCAGCGCAACGGGCTGAGCTTCGGCGACCGGCAGACCGTCGCCAAGATCTACGAGCGCTTCTTCCCCAAGGGGTACTCGGGGGTCTGGCGGGCCGGCAGCGGGCGCTACGCGCTGTGGGCCAACGACGAGTGGAACGGGTTCTCCGCCAAGTGGCAGCAGTGGAGCGCCGACGGCCTGCGCCTGGTCGACATCCACGTCCGGCCGACCCGGCAGGGCCTGCGCTACTCGGGCGTCTTCCTGCCAGGCACGGGAGGGCACGCCCTGTGGGTCGACGCGCCGTGGGCGAGCTTCGTGGCCAAGTGGCAGGAGTGGTCGGGTCAGGGTCTGCGGCTGCACGACATCCACGTCGTCACCGTCAACGGCGAGGACCGCTGGACCGGGGTCTTCCTGGCCGGCACCGGCGGGCACGCGCTGTGGGCCAACTCGAGCTGGGAGGGCTTCGTGGCCAAGTGGCAGGAGTGGTCGGGTCAGGGCCTGCGCCTGCACGACATCCACGTGCACAACGTCAACGGCCAGGACCGCTACACGGGGGTGTTCCTCCCCGGCACCGGCGGGCACGCGCTGTGGGCCAACGCGAACTGGGCGAGCTTCGTGGCGAAGTGGCAGGAGTGGTCGGGTCAGGGGCTGCGGCTGGTCGACCTGAACTCCCACCGCGTCGGCAACGAGACCCGGTACACCGCCGCGTTCCTGCCCGGCAACGACGGGCACGCGCTCTGGGCCAACGTCACCTGGGAGAGCTTCGCCGCCAAGTGGCAGGAGCTGGCCGGCCAGGGGCTGCGACTCGTCGACTTCGAGATGGTGAACCCGGCCGCCGGCTCGATCTTCGACGGCGTCGACGTCGGGGAGTCCGACCTCCCCGAGGCGGACGTGCCGTTCGGCGGGATCGTCGGCGCGGCGGCGACCGAGGCGGTCGCGGAGCCCGCGCAGGGGTACGGGTCGGCGCACCTGGACGGGGAGCAGGTTGCGGTCGCGGCCGAGGCGGCCGGGGGTGCGGAGCTGCCCAACATCGTCGCGCCCAGGACCGCGGCCGAGGGTGCCGACGCCGGCCGGCCGGATGCGGGGCTGGTCGGCACCGGCGACCGCGGCGGGGCCGACGGAACGGGGTCCGGGGGTGTCGTGATCGGCTGACCGGGCCGGCGTCTCCTGCCGGTGCGCTCCTCCGGAGGACCCAGCCGCTTGGCGTAGGGTCCCTCCGTCCGGAAACGGCCGGTGGGGAGGCGTCGTGACCGATGGCGCCGTGCGGGGGCCGTCGGAGGACCTGCTGCTGAGCGACGCGCTCGACGCCCTGCCCGACGGCGTCGCCGTCTTCGACGCGGACTGGACGATCGTCTACGTCAACGCGGCGGGCTCCCGGCTGCTCGGGCGCGCGCGGGACCAGCTGGTCGGGCGCAACATCTGGATCGCGCTGCCCGAGCTCGGCGGCACGATCTTCCACAGCTTCCTGCTGCACGCCCGCAGCGTGGCGGAGCGGGTGACGTGGCGGGGTTACTACACACCGCTCGGCCGCTGGATCGACGCGACCGCCGTCCGCCGCGACGGCCGCCTGCACGTCACCTTCCGGGACGCGTCCTCGTCCGGGGCGGAGGGCGTCCACCAGAGGGATGTCGGGGCGGAGGCGGCGCCGAACGCCGAGGAGACCGACCACGACCGGCTCCGCTTCCTGGCCGAGGTCAGCGAGTCGATGATCAGCACGCTGGACACCGGCGAGTCGGTGGCGAAGCTGATGGACCTCGTCGTCCCGCGGCTGGCCGACTGGGCCACCGTCACCGTCCTCGGGTACGACGGCCAGCCGGCCGATCTGGGGTGGACCCACCGCGACCCGGACCGGCGGGTCGACCTCGAGACGTACCTGACGCGCCGCGGCCGGGGCGCGCCGGCGGACGACTCGCCGCTGGCCGCGGCGCTGCTGACCGGCGAACCGGTCCATCTCGACTCGATCCCCGACGCGCTGGTCGAGCGCGCCCTCACCTCCGACGAGGTGCGGGAGGCGTGGCGCCGGCTCGACTCGGCGTCGTTCACGATGGTGCCGCTGCGGGCGCGCTCGGAGACCTTCGGGGCGCTCGCCCTGGTCAACTCGTCGAGCCGGCCGCCGCACACCGAGATGGAGATCGCCACCGCGGTGGAGGTGGCCCGCCGGGCGGGGCTGGCGCTGGACAACGCCCGCCTGTACGGGCAGCAGCTGCAGGTCGCCGAGACGCTGCAACGGAGCCTGCTCACCCCGCCGCCGCAGCCCGACCACCTCGAGATCGCCGTCCGCTACCAGCCGGCGTCGACCAACATGCACGTCGGCGGTGACTGGTACGACGCCTTCCAGCAGCGCGACGGCGCGACCCTGCTGGTCATCGGCGACGTCGTCGGGCACAACGTCGACGCGGCGGCTGCGATGGGCCAGATCCGCAGCATCGTCCGGGGGATCGCCTACGACCGGGAGGACGGGCCGGCGAAGATCCTGTCGCGTGTGGACGAGGTGATGACGGGGCTGCGCATCGGCACCCTCGCCACGGCGCTCGTCGCCCGCCTCGAGCAGCCGGCCGACCAGGCGCGGTGCGGTCTACGGACGCTGTGCTGGTCGTCGGCCGGTCATCTGCCGCCGATCGTGCTGCACCCCGACGGACGGGTGCAGCTCCTCGACACCCCGCCGGAGACCCTGCTCGGTGCCGAGTCGGCGAACCACCGCACCGACCACGAGTACCAGGTGCGGCCCGGCCAGACGCTGCTCTTCTACACCGACGGGCTCGTGGAGCACGGTCGCACCCACATCGACGAGGGGATCCGCCGGCTGACCCGGCTCCTGGAGGAACTCGGCGACCTCTCTGTGGACGCGCTCTGCGACCGGCTGCTGGAGCGGATCGTCCGGCACCGCTCCGACGACGACATCGCCATCGTCGCCGTCCGCTGCCACCCCGAGCATCGGGGGGCTGCCTCCCGCTCAGTTCCGGGGGCCCCGGCGGTCTGATCCGGCATGAGCGGGACGACCGACGAGGCGGAGATCCGCGGGCTGATCGAGCGGTGGGCGGCGGCGGTGCACGCCGGCGACCTGGACGGCGTCCTGACCGCGCACGCCGAGGACATCGTGATGTTCGACGTCCCGCCGCCCTACGAGGGCGTCCGCGGCCTGGCCGCCTACCGCGAGACCTGGCCGGCCTTCTTCGCGTGGCAGCGGCAGGGGGCGGTGTTCGAGATCGAGACGCTGGACGTCACCGCGGGCAGCGACGTCGCCGTCGCGCACGCGCTGCTGCGCTGCGGCACCGCGGCGGAGTTCGACAGGAACCCGGACAACCGGCTCCGGCTGACCCTCGGGCTCCGCAAGCAAGCGGGCGCGTGGCTGGTCTTCCACGAGCACCACTCCTTCCCCCTTCCGTGAGCGAGGAGAACGCCATGAGCGAGGACCGCCCGGACGCGGGGACGCTGGAACCGCTGGTCGGCGACTGGAGCGTCACCGCGCAGTTCCCGGGGATCGAGCCTGTCGTCTCCGGCCGCACGTCCTTCTCCTGGCTGCTGGGACGGCGCTTCCTGGTGCAGACGTCCCGGGTGGACCACCCCGAGGTGCCGGACAGCCACTCGGTGTACGCCCCGGACGACGAGCGGCCCGGCGGCTTCGTCCAGCACTACTTCGACTCCCTCGGCGTCGTCCGCAACTACGCGGTGACGTTCGACGGGCGCACCTGGATCCGCCTCCGGCAGGCAGCCGACTTCTCGCCGCTGGACTTCGCGCAGCGGTTCGTCGGCACCCTCGGGGAGGACGGGGACGTGATCGAGGCCCGGTGGGAGACCGCCCGCGACGGCGCCGAGTGGGACCGGGACTTCACGCTGACCTACCGCCGGATCCGCTGAGTCCTCCGGTCCATCACCCTCCGTGACGGCGGGCCGGTGCCGGTCGGGCCCCCAGCATCTCCACGGGCCATCGCTCCTCTTCCTCTCGACGGCCGCGCACCGGCGCGGCCTCCCGGATCGAGAGGAGATGACCATGGTCGAGATGACGCAGTCGGCGGCCCTGAAGACGCGCGCGGCGGAGGTGCCGGCCCGCCCGTACGTGTCCGAGCCGACTCCGCGACGGATGCCCGGTGCGGCCGCGGTGGACCGCGCCGTCGAGATCAACCGGCGGATGGCGCCTACCGTCCTGCGGCTGGCCCTCGCCGCGGTCTTCGTCTGGTTCGGGGCGCTGAAGCTCACCGGTGCCAGCCCCGTGCGGGAGCTGATCGCCGCCACGCTGCCGTTCCTCGACGCCGACATCAGCGTTCCCGCGCTGGGTGCCGTCGAGGTCGTGATCGGCCTGGTCCTGGCCGCGGGAGTGCTGCCCCGGATCACGCTGCTCGTGCTCGCCGGGCACCTGGCCGGCACCTTCCTCACGTTCGTGACGGCGTCGGAGCTGATGTTCGGGGCGAACCCGCTCGAGCTCACCGCGGACGGCGAGTTCGTCGTCAAGAACCTGGTCCTGATCAGCGCCGCGCTGGTGCTGATCGGCCACTACAGCAGGCGCGGGGAGCACCGCGCCTGAGTCGTGCAGGACCGGCGCCGGAGCCTGCGAGACGGCTCCGGCGCCGACGGCTGTGCGGCGTCAGGCGGGCCGGGGAGTGGGCGCGAAGGCCAGCAGCCGCCAGTCGCCGTCCGCCCTCGTCCAGACGGCGAGCGCATGGTTGTCGATGGTCTTCGGCGTGCCCTGCACCTCGAGATCCGCGGTCATCCGGCCGACCACCATCGCCGTGTCGCCGAGGACCTCCACCCGCTCGACCGGGTGGTCGACCCGCCGGTAGACGTAGTAGCCGGACTCGATCTTCTGCAGGTACTCGGCCTTGGTGTCCCGCGCGCCGCTCGAGTGGGCGTAGCTGAGCTCCTCGGCGAAGACCCGGCGGAGGGTCTCCAGATCGGGGCCCAGCAACGCTTCGTACCGCAGGTCCTCGGCGGCCAGCACCGCCCGGACGTCGTCCTTTCCGCTCATGCGGGTCATCGTCCCCGACGGGGCGAAAGTCGGTGGCCGCCGATCACTTCCGGGGGCACCCTCGGTCAACAGCAGGAGGGCCCGGACGGGCCCGGTGGGAGCCCCATGACGAACGCGGCACCGCTGGCCATCGAGGCCACGGGACTGGTGAAGTCCTTCGGCAGCACGACGGCGGTGGCGGGCATCGACCTCGCCGTCCCGGCCGGCACGATCTACGGCGTCCTGGGCCCCAACGGCGCCGGCAAGACGACCACGATCCGGATGCTGGCCACCCTCATCGCGCCCGACGCGGGCAGCGCGCGGGTGCTCGGCCACGACATCGTCGCCGAGGCCGACGCGGTCCGGGGCCTGGTGAGCCTCACCGGGCAGCTGGCCTCGGTCGACGAGGAGCTCACCGGCCGGGAGAACCTCGTGCTGCTCGGGCGGCTGCTCGGGCTGCGGCGGGCGGCGGCGCGGGCACGCGCCGACGAGCTGCTGGAGGCCTTCGGGATCGCCGACGCGGCGGCCCGCCTGGTCAAGCACTTCTCCGGGGGCATGCGCCGGCGGCTGGACATCGCGGCCAGCCTCGTCGTCACCCCGGAGCTGATGTTCCTCGACGAGCCGACCACCGGCCTGGACCCGCGGTCGCGCAACCAGGTCTGGGAGATCGCCCGGGCGCTCGTGGCCGGGGGGACGACGATCCTGCTCTGCACCCAGTACCTGGAGGAGGCCGACCAGCTGGCCGACGGGATCGCCGTCATCGACCGCGGGAAGGTCATCGCCGAGGGCACGCCGGGCCAGCTCAAGGCCTCGGTGGGCGCCGGGGAGCTGCACGTCCGGCTGCTGGAGGCCGACCGCCGGCCCGAGGCGGCGACCGTCCTCGAGCGCGCGGTCGGGCCGGTCGTCCTGCAACCCGATCCCGCCGCCGTGTCGGTGTCCTGCGCGGACGCCGGGCGCGCCGCAGCCGGGGTCGCCGAGCTGTCCGCGGCCGGCATCGGCATCGCGGAGTTCTCCCTCGGCCAGCCGAGCCTGGACGAGGTCTTCCTGGCGCTCACCGGCCACGCCGCCGAGGAGCACGCGTCGACCCTCGAGGAGCAGGCGTCATGAGCACCGTCCTCCCGGCCCACGCCGCCGACACCGCCGCCGTCCGCCGGGCGATCGCCTCCACCGCCCGCCCGCCGCGTCCGGGCCCCCTCGCGCAGGCGGTGACCTTCGGGTGGCGCGGCATGCTCAAGGTCAAGCACGTGCCCGAGCAGCTGCTCGACGTCACCGTCACGCCGGTGATGTTCCTGCTGCTGTTCACCTACCTGTTCGGCGGCGCGATCGCCGGCTCGACCAGCGCGTACCTGGACTACACGCTGCCCGGGCTCCTGGTCATGTCGGTGCTGTTCACGACGGTCTACTCCGGGGTGGCGCTGAACACCGACCTCACCAAGGGGGTCGTCGACCGGTTCCGGTCGCTGCCGATCTGGCGGCCGGCCCCGCTGCTGGGGTCGCTGCTCGGGGACAGCGTGCGGTACGTCATCGCCGGCACCGTGATCATCGTCGTCGGGGTGCTGCTCGGGTTCCGGCCCGACGCCGGGGCGGGCGGCGCCATCGCCGCGCTGGCGCTGGTGGTCGTCTTCTCGTTCGGCCTGTCGTGGGTGTTCTGCGTGCTGGGCCTGCTCCTGCGCTCGCCGAACGCCGTCATGAACGCGGGCTTCATGGGGATCTTCCCGCTGACGTTCCTGTCCAACGTCTTCGTCGACCCGAGCACGCTGCCCGCGCCGCTGGAGGCCTTCGTCAACGTCAACCCGATCTCGATCCTGTCGACGGCGTCCCGCTCGCTGATGGCCGGCGAGCCCGATGTCGGCGCGATCCTGGTCTCGCTGGCCGTCGCCGCGGTGCTGGCCGCGGTGTTCCTGCCGATCACCACCCGGCTCTACCGCAGCCGCTGACGGTGCGCGGATGTGCAGCCGTCGGGGTCATGGCACGGGCGGTGACCCCGACAACTGCACATCTCGCTTCCGGGGGACGGCCATCGCCGCGGCCACGCCGGCGGCCAGGACGGCGGCCGTCACCGCGAACGCCACCTGGTAGGACGCGACGTCGGTCAGCCAGCCCGCGGCCAGCGGCCCGGCGATCGCCCCCAGGTCGGCGGACATCTGGAACACCGCGACCAGCCGGCCGCCCCGCGCATGGCTCACGTCGCCGACCAGGGCGGCCGGCGCGCTGGCCAGCAGCGACGCGGCCAACCCGAACACGGCCATCGACAGCAGAAAGGCGCCGAGCGCCGGCGGGAGCACCAGCACCAGCATCGAGGCGGTGGCCAGCGTCGAGCCGAGCAGCAGCGAGGGACGTCGTCCCCAGGTGTCGACCAGCCGCCCCGAGCGCAGCAGCCCCAGTGCCTGGGCGGCCGAGCCGACCAGCAGGCCGGCGCCCGCCCAGGCCACGGTGCGGCCCAGTTCCTCGGTCACGTACAGCGGGACCAGCGAGTTGCGGACGCCGAACAGCACCCAACCCACGCCGAGGTTGGCGACCAGCGCCGCCACGTAGGCGCGGGAGCGCAGCGCCGTGCGCAGCGAGACCGGCCCCGCCTCGAGGTCGGGCCCGGGTGCGTCCGCCGGCGCCGGACCCGATCCGGCGTCGCGCAGCAGCACCACCGCCACCGCTCCGGCGACCAGCAGGAATCCGGCGTAGAGCAGGAACGGCAGCCGCGGCGACAGCTCGGCCAGCAACCCGCCGATCGCCGGGCCGGCGATCCCGCCCAGGATGAAACCGCCCTGCCAGGTGGCGGCCGCCCGCCCGCGATGGGACGGCGGCGCGACGCGGAGCAGCAGCGACAGCGCGGACACCGTGAACATGGCGCTGCCCACGCCGCCGGCCGCCCGCAGCCCGAGGAACAGCGGGAACGACCCCGCCAGGCCCGCCAGTCCGGTGGTCACCGCGACGATGACCAGGCCGGCGGTGAGCACCAGCCGCTCGCCGAACCGCTCGACCAGCGTGCCGCCGCCGAACGCGGAGACGAAGCGGAAGAAGGCGAAGGCGCTGACCGCCAGCCCGACGGCCGTCGTCCCGACGCCGAAGCCGCGCGCGAACAACGGGATGGCCGGGGCCACGATGCCGAATCCGAGGGCGACGACGAAGGCGATGACGGCGAGGACGCCCACCTCGCGGGGCATCTCCCCCCGCGCCAGCACCCGCACGAGGCGGCATCGTCGCACGGCGGCCGGAGCCGTTCCGCCACGCCCTGCCGGGCTCGGCCGCGAGGCGTAGCGTCCGGAGGACCGTCGAAACAGGGGGCGTCGATGGGTCTGCTTCCCGGGCTCGGGTCCGCGCGCCGCGCGGGCGGGGCGGTGGCCCGTGTCGCGGTGCTCGGCGCCGGCTTCGCCGCGGCCCCGGCCGTCCTGACCGCCGGGCTGCTGGCCGAGCCCACGCGGGCCGCCGCCCGCGTCGCGCGCGCCGCGGCGGGGCCCGCGGTCGCGGTGGCCGGTGAGTCGCTCTCCCTCGCCAGGAAGGTCGCCGAGACGGGGACGCGCGCGGTCGGCACCGTGCTGACCGGGGCCGACCCGTTCCCCGACGGGCACCTCCGCAGCATCGCCACCGTCGCGCGCGGGATGCTCGAGCCGCCGCTGGCCCGGCAGACCCGCCGGGTGTGGGCCGACGAGGGGCACGTGCAGGTCGAGGTCGCCGCGCCGAGCGCCGAGGAGCAGCCGGAGGTGCGCCGCGCGCTGCGCCGCCACCTCGAGCGGCTGGAGGGCGTCCAGTGGGCGACGGTCAACGACGTCGTCGGCCGCGTCCTGGTAGGCATCGACGACCGCCGGGTCTCCGTCGAGGAGGTCGTCGGCGTCGTCACCGCGATCGAGCAGGCCCGCGGCGCGCGGCAGGTCTTCCCGCAGCGCCAGGACCACCCGGCCGACCTCGAGCCACTGCTGGCGGCGCTGGTCGACGCCGCCGTCGACACCGCCGCCGTCGGCGTCGCGCTCGCAGCGAAGGTGCTGCCCGTGCCGCCGGTCTCGCGGCACGTCACGCTCGCGATCGCCCTGCTCGACTCCCAGCAGTGGGTCAAGGACGGGCTGGAAGCGCGGATCGGGCCGATCGGCACCGACCTGGTCTTCACCGGCACCAGCGCCCTGCTGCACGCCCTCACCCAGAGCCCGACCATCCCCGCGATCAACGCCCTCGCCGCCCTGGAGCAGGTGCTGGAGCTGCGGGAGCGCCGACGGGTCTGGCGGCGCCGGGAGGCCGAGCTCTGCGGACCGGAACCCGAGGACGCGCCGGACGAGCCCGCCGCACCGCCCGGCGAGCGGCCCCGGCCGCTGCCGAACGGCCCGATCGAGGACTACCGGGCCCGGCTCGGCCCGCTGTCCCTCGCCGGGGCCCTCGCGCTGCTGCCGCTGACCCGCCGACCGGGCCGCTCGGCCGACCTGATCAAGGCGCTCACGCCGAAGGCCGCCGTCCTGGGGAGGGAGTCGTTCGCCGCGACGACGGACTTCCTGCTCTGCCGGCGGGAGGTCCTGCCGATGGACGGCTCGGCCTACCGCCGGCTGGACCGGGTCGACACCGTCGTCCTCGACTCCGCCGCCCTCTGCACGGGTCCGCCCGTGGTCATCGACGCCCGCGCCGGCGCCGACGGCTGGGACGCCGCCGCGGTCTGGAGCGCCGCTGCCCGGCTGCTCGGGGACACCGACGGGAAGCCAGGGGCCGACGGCGGACGGCTGCGCCTGGGACCGCCCCGGGAGTCGCCGGACGCGCCGGGCGGCTCGGTGCGCACCGTGCTGGAGGGGGGCCGCCGGGTCGGCGAGGTGACGATCGCCGACGAGCTGGACCCCTACGCCGAGGCGCTGGTCACCGCGGTCAGCGAGGCGGGCCACCGGCTGGTGCTCACCCCCCACGTGGGCACCCGCGAGATCGCGGGCGCCGCCGACGAGGCGCCGCCGGCCGACGAGCCGCTGGCCGAGACCGTGCGCCGGCTGCAGTCCGACGGGCGCGGGGTGCTCGTCGTCTCCGACGTCGACGGTCCCGCGCTGGTGGCCGCCGACGTCGCCGTCGCCCCCGTCCGGCAGGGACGGGCACCGGCGTGGGGCGCGGACCTGGTCACCCCGCCCGGTCTGGCGGAGGCCTGTCGGCTGGTCGCGGTCACCGTCGCGGCGCGGGCCGTGAGCCGCCGCTCGGTGAGTACGGCGCTGACCGGCAACGTCCTCGGCGCCCTGCTCGCGGCCGTCGGCAGTGCCCGCTACGGGCAGAAGAAGGCGGCGGCGCCCGGCAAGACGGCGACCACGTGGGCGATGGTCGACGGCGTGTGGAGCGCGGTGGCGGTCGCCCGGCGGTCCGCGCCGCCGCCGTCGGTGCACACGCCGTGGCACGCCCTCGACCCCGACGAGGTCCTGCGGCGGCTGGCCGACCTGCCGCAGGCGGAGGAGGCGGCCGGCCGCCGCGTCCCCCGGGTGCTGCGGACCGTCGCGGCGCTGCCGCTGGTGCGCGGGCCCGTCCGCTTCGGGCGGACCGTGGCCGCGGAGCTGGCCGACCCGCTCACGCCCATCCTCGGCACGGGTGCCGCGGCGACCGCGATGCTCGGCGAGAGCACCGACGCGATCCTCGTCGGCAGCGTCACGGTGGGGAACGCGCTGATCAGCGGGGTGCAGCGGCTCAGGGCCGAGACCACCCTCGAGTCGCTGCTGCTCGAGCAGGACGTGACGGCCCGGCGGGAGTGCGACGGCCGGACCGAGGAGGTCCCCGGCAGCGCCCTGCGCGTCGGCGACGTCGTGGTCGTGGAGCCCGGCGCCGTGATGGCCGCCGACGCCCGGCTGCTGGAGGTCGCCGAGCTCGAGGTGGACGAGTCGAACCTCACCGGCGAGTCGCTCGCCGTGTGCAAGACGGTCGACGCCACGCCCGGGGCCGACGTCGCCGACCGCACCTGCATGCTCTTCGACGGCACGACGGTGGTCGCCGGGCGCGGCCGCGCCGTCGTCGTCGCCGTCGGCAGCGCCACCCAGGCCGGCCGGGCGGCGCGGGCCGCCGGCGCCGCCGCCCCGCCGGCCGGCGTGCAGGCCCGCCTCGGCGAGCTGACCCGGGCCGTGCTGCCGCTGACGCTCGCCGGCGGCGGCGTGGTCACCGCACTGGGCGTGCTGTGGGGCCGCCCGCTGCGCGAGGCGGTCGGCGCCGGGCTGGCCGTCGCGGTCGCGGCGGTGCCGGAGGGCCTGCCGCTCGTGGCGACGGTCGCCCAGCAGGCGGCGGCCCGCCGCCTGTCGCGGCGGGGCGCGGTGGTCCGCAGCGCCCGCGTGCTGGAGGCGCTGGGCCGGGTGGACACCGTCTGCTTCGACAAGACGGGGACGCTGACCGAGAACCGGCTGCGGGTCGTCCGGCTGGTACCGCTGGACGGCGAGGTCGACGAGGACGGACTGCTGCGGCTGGCGGCCGCGGGCATGGCCGACGGCGACGACCGGGCGCACGAGACCGACCGTGCGGTCGCCGAGGCGGCCGCCGAGCGGGGCGGGGCCGACGACGCGGAGGCCGCCCTGCCCTTCGCCTCGGACCGCGGGTTCTCCGCGGCCCTGCGGGACGGCAGGCTGGTGGTCAAGGGTGCGCCCGAGGTGGTGCTGCGGCGGTGCCCGGGGTGCGAGGACGTCTCCGCGCGGGTGCGGGAGCTGACGGCCGAGGGGCTGCGGGTGCTCGCCGTGGCCGACCGCCCGGTGGACGGCCGCCCGGACGACCTCGACGACGCCGCGCAGGACATGACGCTCCGGGGGCTGGTCGGGCTCGCCGACACGCTGCGCGAGTCGTCGGTGGCCGCGGTCGAGCAGCTGTGCGCCGCCGGCCTGCGGGTCGTCGTCGCCACCGGTGACCACCCCGGCACGGCCAGCGCCATCGCGGCCAAGGCCGGCATCCCCGACGCCGACCGGGTGGTGACCGGCGCCGAGCTGGCCCGCGCGACCGATGCAGAGCGGACCCGCATGGTGCGCGAGACCGCCGTCTTCGCCCGCCTCTCCCCGGAGCAGAAGGTCACCCTCGTCGCGGCCCTGCGGCGCGCGGGCGCCACCCTGGCCATGACCGGCGACGGCGTGAATGACGCGGCGGCCATCCGGCTGGCCGACGTCGGCGTGGGGGTGGCCGGGGCGGAGTCGCCGGCGGCCCGCACCGCCGCCGACCTCGTGCTGACCGACGAGGACCTCACCCGGCTGGTCGACGCGATCGCCGAGGGCCGGGCCATGTGGTCGCGCGTGCGCGACGCCGTCTCGGTGCTGGTGGGGGGCAACGCCGGCGAGGTGGCGTTCACCGTGCTGGGCACCGCGTTCGGCGGGCGGTCGCCGCTGGGCACCCGTCAGCTGCTGCTGGTCAACCTGCTGACCGACATGTTCCCGGCCCTCGCGGTCGCGGTGGCCACGCCGCGGGCCACACCGGTCGAGGGGTCCGAGGGTCCGCTGGCCGGCCACCCGCTCGAGGCGGTCCTGCGCGCCGGCCCGCAGCGCGGCTTCACCGGGGCCGTCCGGCGGATGGTGCTGGTGCGCGGCGCCGCGACGACCGTCGGGGCGACCGGCGCGTGGGCCACCGGCCGGCTGACCGGCCCGTTCGGCCGCGCCAGCACCATGGGCCTGGCCGCGCTGATCGCCACCCAGCTCGGGCAGACCGCCTGGTCGGGCCGCCGCAGTCCGCTGGTGCTCGGGACCGCCGCGGCGTCGGTGGCCGTGCTCGTCGCCGTCGTCCAGACCCCGGGGCTCAGCCAGTTCTTCGGCTGCACGCCGCTCGACCCGCTGGCCTGGCTGACCGTCGTCGCGTGGGCGGCGGCCGGCACCGTGACGGCGGAGGTCGGGCCGGGGGTGGTCGACCGGTTCCGGACCACCGGGGCGGGCTGAGTCCTACCCGTCAAGCGGTGCGGCAGATGCAGCCCCGCGTGATGGCGCTGTCGAGGGTCGCCTGGCAGAACCGCCGGCCGATGCGGTCGTGCGCAGCCGCCAGGTGGGGGCAGACGTCGCAGACCGGCTCCGCGGCCGACGGAACGGGAACGACACCGGGAACGGCGTCGGTGGCGACATCGAGGGGGGACGCGGACGGAGTGACGGTCATAGCGGCAACGGCCTGACTCCACCGGGCTGCGGTGGGATAGCGGAACGCCG
Organism: Blastococcus sp.; assembly: GCA_035296685.1. Taxonomy (GTDB): domain Bacteria; phylum Actinomycetota; class Actinomycetes; order Mycobacteriales; family Geodermatophilaceae; genus Blastococcus_B. Next base: position 1,935 of record DATHAK010000108.1, on the reverse strand, counting down.
GATCCGGCACCTTCGTCCAGGGGTGCGCGAGGAGGACCGGCACCGTCACGCTACGCCTGACCCGGCCGTGGAGACCGCGATGCAGACACCCTGGTCGGACCCGGATCCGCGTACCGTCAGAGGTGACGCCATGTCGGCGTCGAGCCCCTCCGCTGGCGGAGGGAGATCGGCGGTCCCTCATGGGACCCACCCAGCAGCAGACGGCCCCCGCTGCCCCCTCCGCCGAGGTGCCACCGGTTCCTCAGGCTGCACCGCCCACCCTCGCCCCCGCGCGTCGGCCGCGGCGCATGTGGGTGGCACTCATCCCCGGGATGATCGCGCTGGCGGTCATGCTGCTGTTCGTCTTCCAGAACCTCCAGGACACCGAGGTCAGCTTCTTCGGGCTCGCGGGCACCGCCCCGCTCGGCCTGGCTCTCGTCGCGGCGGCCCTGCTCGGAGGGCTCGTGGTGTTCGGCTTCGGCTCGGTGCGGATCATGCAGCTGCGGAAGGCCGCTCGGGCCCAGAACCGGCGTCCGGGACCGTGACCACGATCCGCATCTCGCGCCGCTTCCGGGAGGACCCGACCGCTCCTGGCCGGCGGGCAGGTCGTGCCGACCCGCGGACCCCCCGCGCGTCCCGACGGCGCCCGGTCGCCCCCCACATCTACGACGACGCCCTCGCCGTGTGGGACTCCGAGGGCGGTCGCCTGCCCCGGTGAGGCGGCGTCGTCAGGCGGCGCCGGTACGCGGGAGACGGTCGGTGCCGAGCATCCGGTCGAGCACCCGGAACCGGTAGGCCGCGGTGAGCGCGACGAACCAGATCACCAGCGCCGGCAGGACGGCGGTGAACACCGGCCGGGCCGGGCCGGTCAGCCCGAAGTAGTCCGACAGCGCGGGGATGAACAGCACCCCGACGAACACCACGACCAGGACGGCGACCAGCACGGCGGGCCGCCGGTCCGACGTCGGGCGGGTCCACGAGGCGAAGAGCCGGTGCGGCGGCCGCAGGAAGAGGATGAGGATGAAGGAGGCGAACGAGACGTAGGTGGACAGGCCGGTCTGGGCGCCGATGGTGGCCGCCGCCTCGGTGAAGCCCGTGTCGGCGGAGGAGAGGCCGGTGTAGCCCTCGAAGTCGGCGACGACCCCGGCCGGGATGTGGGCGTCGGTGATGCCCTGGGACACCAGCGTGTAGAGGTAGGCGTAGACGGCGACGCCGCCGGCCGCGGTGATGACCGCGGCCGGGATGACGAACCGGGCCAGCGAGGCGAGCAGCCCCGGGTCCGGCGGCTCCGGACGGGCCCACATCGTGAGGAACAGCGTGGGTACCCCGACGGTGAGCAGCGTCAGGCCGACCTGGGTGGGGGAGTAGGGGAACCCGAGCCCGAGCATCGTGACCGCGAGGATGACCAGGCCCTGGGTGGCGACGCGGGCCAGGAAGACCTGCATCGAGGTGGCGATGCCGTTGATGATCCGGCGGCCCTCCTGCCGGGCGGGCAGCAGGGCGGCGAAGGAGTCGTCGGTCAGCACGATGTCGGCGACGTCCTTGGTCACCGCGCTGCCGCTGCGCATCGCGACGCCGACCTGCGCCTGCTTGAGCGCCCGCGCGTCGTTGACGCCGTCGCCGATCATCGCCACGTAGCGGCCCTGCCGGCGCAGCGAGCCGACGATCCGCTCCTTCTGCTCGGGTGCGATGCGCCCGAACACCGTGCCGCGGGCGACGAGCCGGTCGAACTCCGGGTCGGCGAGCCCGTCCAGCTCGCCGCCGTGCACCGGATCGCCCGGTCGCAGCCCGGCCCGGGCGGCCAGCGCGGCGACTGTGCGCGGGTCGTCGCCGGAGAGCACCTTGAGGTCGACCCCCTCGCGGTCCATCCGGGCGACGGTCTCGGTCACCTGGGGGCGCAGCTCGTCGGCCAGGGCCACCGCGGCCACCGGTTCCAGCGCCGGCAGCCGGGGCCGG
>DATHAK010000107.1:0-3119 GCA_035296685.1 Blastococcus sp. | reverse complement strand
TCGCCGGACATGGCCCGGGGTCGGGTGTACGCCGCCTACCTCGACCTGCTGCGCGCACTGAGCGAGGAGGCCGCGCTAGCGCTCGTCGTTGAGGACGTGCACTGGGCTGACCGCGCCACGCGAGACCTGCTTAGCTATTTGGTCCGCGGGCTCGGTACGCCGCAGTTCCAGGCCAGGGTGCTCGTGCTGCTGACCTACCGATCCGACGAACTGACCGGGACTTCACCCGTCAGCGCCTGGCTTAGCGAGCTCCTCCGCCTCCCGGGTGTGTCGCGATTGGACTTGGGGCCGCTTGACCAGTCTGACGTGACGGCGCAGTTGGCTAGCCTCGGTACCTTCGACCGACGACAGGCTGAGGAGATCTACCGGCGATCGGAGGGAAACCCCTTCTACGTCGAGGAACTGGCGGCGCTGTGGTCACAGGGCGATCAGCGGGTGCCGGAGGTGGTACGCAACCTCGCCGACGTCCGCGTGGGCCAGCTGGAACCGCGGGTACGCGAGCTGGTCCGACTGCTTGCCGCCTTGGGACGCCCGGCAGGTTTCGAGCTCCTGCAACTCCTCTCTAAGGGCTCACGCGAAGAGCTGCTTGCCGCGCTGCACGCGGTGGTCGACACAGCGATCGTGACCGTGGACCGCGAGTCGTCGAGCTACCGGTTCCGGCACGCCCTGCTGGCAGAGGCCGTCCTCGACCAGTTCCTACCCGGCGAGCGGGCCGCGGTGCACGCCATCATCGCGGAAGTGCTGGCGCAACGGCCGGCCCTGTCGACCGGCCCGAGCGAGCTCGGCTATCACCAGGCGTCGGCGGGAGATCTTTTGGCTGCCCTGGCGTCCTACCTGGCTGCCGCCAACGACGCCGAGCGTGTGTACGCCTTTGGGGAGGCCGGCGGGTATCTGGAGCGGGCACTCGATCTCTGGGCCCGCGTGCCGGACGCCGCAGCCGCTACCGGGCGTTCCCGAGGAGACGTATTGGTCGGCGTGGCGCAGAACTTGGGTCGTGCTGGAGACTTCGACCGCGCCGTTGCGTACACCACCGCTGCCCTCGCCGAACCGGGGATCGCCGGCGACCCCGAGGGTGGGGCCGAGTTGTGGCAGCGAATCGCGCGGTACCACCTGCAGGACGGCAACGGTCCGCCGGCGTTCGCGGCTCTCCAAGCGGCCGCGACGCTACTCGATTCGGCGCCTCAGCCGCGGGGTCGATCTCGACTCGCGGCAGAACACGCCCTGGCGCTCGCCATCTGGGGCGGTCCCGCGGATGCGACTACGCAGGCCGAACGGGCATTGCGACTCGCCGCCGAGGACGGTGACCTCGCCGCGCGAGGTCTGGCGCTCAATGCCTCCGGCGTGGCACGGGCTTCGGCTGGTCGGCTTGAAGACGCTGAGCGCGACCTTCGGGAAGCGCTGGATCTGGCCCGTGCCGACGGCTCCATCGATGACATCGGCCGCGCCATGATGAACCTCGGGCACGTGCTGCTCTGCGCCGGCAGAAACGAGGAATCTCTCGAGCTTTCCGAGGCGGCGATCGCCGAGAACGAAGCCTTGGGACTCGACCTGCGGCGTGGTGCGATGAACCGGAACAACGCAAGCGAAGCCTTGTTTGCTCTCGGCCGGTGGGACGAGGCCATCGCCCAGGCTGACATCGTCCGCAATCGCACCGAGTTCCGGACCGCGGGCCGTGTGGCCTGCATCGTCCGGGCGCGAGTGGCCACGGCCCGGGGCGAGAACGATCTAGCCGAGTCGCTGCTGTCCTGGCTGGAACCCAATGACCAGGGCCAAGATGAGCGGTACATTGGCGCGGACCGGTGGTTGGTGGTCGCGGAGAGCGCCGCATGGGCCGGGCGCTACGACGAGGGCCGGGCTGCGATTGCCGCTGGCATCGAGCTGGTGGCCGGCACGGATGCCCGGTATACCGCGCGACTGTGCGCCGTCGGCCTCAGGCTCGAGGCGGACCGCCGCGTATCCGCTCACGCGCGTCGCGCCCGCAGTGAGGAGGCAGCTACCCGGCAGCGGGCAGACGAGCTCATTTCGGCCGTGGCGGACATTGTTGGGCCCGGCGAAATCGAGGCCTGGGTGACGCAGACCCGGGCCGAGTACCTCCGGCTCGGCGGAGTTGACCAGTCCGACTCAGTTGACCGGTGGACTGGTGTACGCGACCGCTGGCGGGCACTACGACAGCCCTATCCCGAGGCGTACGCGAGCTTGCGCCTTGCCGAAGCCGAGCTCGCCGCCGGGGACCGGCGGGCCGCTTCGCGTGAGCTCGCTACCGTCGCGACGCTGGCTGAACAGCTCGGAGCCGCCCCGCTGGCGGCCCTGATAGCCGATGTCGCCCGCCGGGCCAGGATTGAGACGGTCCCCACGGCCACTCTCGACGGCTTAACTGCACGCGAACGGGAGATCTTGGCCAGGGTCGTCGCCGGCGAGTCAAATCGCGAGATAGCGACCGCGCTGTTCATCAGCCCGAAGACAGTCTCGGTACACGTGTCCGCCCTGTTGCGCAAGTTTGGCGTCAGCGGACGCGGTGATCTGAGCACGGCAATGCTGGCTAGTGAGCTTGGGGCGCCGCCGTACCGCTGATAGCGGCACTGCTACCCCTTCTCGTCGCGCACCTCGTTCTGGCGAGCCGGCCGACCAGATCGACGCCCATTGCCCGCAACGTGCGTAGTGCAGGTCGTGGCCGCCGTCCTTGCCGGTGGTCTGGATGTTCGCGAACAACCGCGCCGCCGGCGCGGGCAGTGCGCTGACCAACGTACGAAACCAGTTGGTCTCGTTCAGCCAGGTCCCGATGTCTCGCCCGGCAAGGCGGCGAGCCACATGATGAATGCATGACCTCAACGATTCCCAATCGTCGCGCATCTACCTCATGTGATCTTGGAATCAGTATTTGCGTAAAGCGTTATGGGTAAGATCCCCGGGATTCGCGTGCTTTGGCGGCACGGCTAGTCAGGCTGGTGACGGCTGAGCGCGCGGTACATGCGCCGGGGCGTGGGGGGGTGGTGGGAGGTCCCCTGCCGCGGTCGCGGTGAAGGCTCGGAGTAGGTAGCCGACCAGCCGATCGGAGCTCTCCGGTGCATGGTCGGCGGTGGCGGCGACGACCCCTGCGTTGGCCATCAAGACCAGCGGGA
>DATHAK010000106.1:0-2909 GCA_035296685.1 Blastococcus sp. | reverse complement strand
ATGGCGTCTCGCGCTTCCCGCCCGCCCGGGAGCTTGGCCAGCTCGTCCAGGAAGCCCTCGTCCTCGACGCCCTCCAGAAACGCCACCACCTCCGGATGGGGGCGGATCACGTCCGCGACGTCCAGCAGCGCCAGCCCCATCTCTGACGTGACGTTGTGGGGGACGGACTGCGTGAGCGTGTCGGCCGCGTTCTTCTCGCCCAGCCACGCCTGCAGCTGCTCGTTGAGCCACCAGGTGGCCTCCATCGCCGACATGAACACCTGATGGCTCCGCGGGTCGAACAAGACCCGCCTCAGCTCCTGGATGTCCGCCAGGATGAAGTCGAGCAGCGCCTCTCCGGACGTCGTCCGGATGTCGCGCTTCACCGCGGCGATGGACGCCTGGCTGCGTTCGATCAGCTCGGTGACGATGGCCGGATCGGTCTCGATCGGGACGGGCGCGCCGCCGCCCGGTGGCGCCCAGGCGGGGCCCTCGTCCGGGACCGGCCGGACGAAGTCGCCGCGTTCGAGGATGGTCCGCAGCGCGTCCCTGATCAGCGGATCGCCTTTCCCCATGACCTCAAGGAGGCCGCCACGGCTCGCCGGCGAGGCCAGGGCCTGGGTGACGTCGACGAACAGCCGCCCGCCGGCCTCGGCCATCGGCCGGGGGGTCGTCATCTGCCAGAAGGACAGCCCCAGGGGCTTCATGGGGTCGGTCATCATCTGCTGATGACCCACGGAGACGTAGACGTGGTTCTCGCCGTCGTCGACCGCCGGGATGGGGAAGAGCGTGGTGATCGGCCGGCTCTGGACGATCTGGAAGCCATCGTCGGCCAGGCACCATTCGATGTCCTGGGGGCGGCCGAAGTGCGCTTCGATCCGCCGGCCGAGCTGCGCGAGCCGCACGACCTGCGCTTCCGTCAGCGCCGGCTGCTTGGTGGCGACCGCCATGGCGACGACCTCGCCGTCCCGTACCTTGAAGACGTCCGTGTTCACCCGGCCGGAGACCAGGGCCTCGCCGAGGCCGAAGCCGGCCTCCACGGAGACGACCTTCCGGTTGCCCGTGACGGGGTCGGCCGTGAACAGGACGCCGGCCGCCTGGGGGAAGACCATTCGCTGCACGACCACGGCCATCTGGACCTTGCGGTGGTCGAAGCCGTTCCGCAGGCGGTAGGCCACGGCCCGCTCGGTGAAGAGCGATGCCCAGCAGCGGCTGATGTGCTGGAGGATCGCCGCCGGCCCCACGACGTTCAGGTAGGTGTCCTGCTGGCCCGCGAAGGAGGCCGTCGGCAGGTCCTCTGCCGTGGCGCTGGATCGGACGGCGTAGGCGGCTTGGTCGCCGAGCCGGGCGAGCGCGCGGGTGATCGCCGCCGCCAGATCGTCAGGGACGACGGTCGCTTCGAGGGTCCGGCGGATCTCCGCACTGAGCGTGCGGATCGCCTCCCGGTCGTCCGGGTTCAGGCGCGACAGCCGATCGAGCCGATCGTCGATCGACGGTGCTTCGGCCATGATCCGCTGGAAGGCGTCCGTCGTCACGCAAAAGCCAGCCGGCACCCGGATGCCCTCGGTCCGCGAAAGCTCCCCCAACTGCGCGCCCTTGCCGCCAACGACAGCGACCTGCGTCTGGTCGATCTCCTGGAACCCCAACACGTAGCCGCCCATCCGCCCACCTCCCTCTCGCGCAAGGACGCTCGCCGCGCCGAGTTCGCTCCCGATGCGCGCGGCTATCTCTCGCTCTCCAGGATGCTGATCTGCGGGCCTGGTCGCCACGCTGGGCGCATGCCGCCAGCCCCAGACTGGCTAGCCGGCCGGCCACGGGCGACCGATTGGGCCACGATGGCGGCATCCTCACCCACGCCGAACAGCACCGAGGACTTGCGCTTGCGCAGGAAGTGGACGCCGCAGAAGAACAGGCCGGGGACAACCGTGCTGGCACCGTCGTCGGTGAGCGGGAAGCCCATGGCGTCGAAGGCAGGAAACCGGATCCACTGCCCGTAGTCAGGGCGGAACCCGGAGGTGAAGATCACCACCCCGAACCCGTTGAGGTCCAGCTCGAGCGGCGGGTCGGCGTGGAACGGCGGCGGGTCGGGCAGCTCGGGCGCCGCGATCCCTCTGGCGGCGAGCTGCTCGGTGAGCAGCTTTCGGATGTCGGCGTAACGGGCGTCACCGAAGGCGGCCGAGTCGGCCAGATCACCGGCGAAGTATGCCCGATGTCCTTCCACGCCGGCCAGGTGACCCAGGAGCTGCACCCCCATCGCCTGCAAGGTGCGGTAGTGCAGGTCATGGCCGCCTTGGCGGCCGGTCACGAGCAGGTTCGCGCCCAGTCGAGCCGCCGGTGAGGGCAGGGCGCTGAGCGGGGTGTCGAAGAAGGTGGTCTCATGCAGCCAGCTGACGATGTCGCGACCGCCGGGCCGCCGCGGCAGCCATGGCGCCCGGCCGCAGGCCAGGAACACCTCACGGCCCGACTCGCGCAGCTCCTCGGAGAGCTGGCAACCGGTCTGGCCGCTGCCCACGACCAGGACCTTCCCCGGTGGGAGGGCTGCGGGGTTGCGGTAGTGCCGGGCATCGATCGCCAGCAGGTCGCGCGGGAACCCCGCCGCGATCTCGGGGCGATGCGCCCGCTGATAGGCGCCGGTGCACACGACGACTGACGCCGCCCGCAACTCGCCTGCCGAGGTGCGGAGCAGGAACCCGCCGTTGGGCCCGGGCTCGAGGCTGTCCACGCCAACTCCCTCGCGAACGGGCGCACCGAAGCTCGACGCGTACCGCTGCAGGTATCGGACGATCTCGTCGCGTGGAACGAAGCCCTCCGGGTCGTCGCCGGCGTAGGCGGCGCCGGGCAGGCTCATCGTCCAGTTCGGCGTCACCAGGCAGAAGCTGTCCCACAGGCCTCGCCACATCTGGCCGACCCGAGCCCGCTCCAGCACCACA
>DATHAK010000105.1:0-6099 GCA_035296685.1 Blastococcus sp. | reverse complement strand
CTACGCGGTGATGAAGGCCGGCATCGAGAACATGACCCGGCAGATGGCGGTGCGCTACGCCCGCGAGGGCATCCGCACCAACTGCATCTCGCCCGGATCGACCGACACCCCCATGATGGCCGGCTCGCCTGTCATGTCGCTGCTGAGCGAGGAGAATCCCGACAGGTTCGCCCTCAACCCGATGGGTCGTGCCGGCACGCCGCAGGAGATGGCGCACGGCTGTCTCTTCCTCGCCAGCGACGAAGCCTCCTACGTCAACGGCATCGTGCTGCCCATCGACGGCGGCTCGCTCGCCTGCCCCAGCTGATCCTGCCTCCCAGACCTGATCGAGCCGAGAGAAAGAACGCACCAGTGAGCACGAACGGACACGCAGCGAGCGGCCGCGCGAAGCCCCTGACCGGCGTGCGGGTGGTGGAGCTGGCCGGGATCGGTCCGGCGCCGCACGCCGGCATGATGCTCGCCGACATGGGTGCCGACGTCGTCCGCGTCGAGCGGCCGGGGGCGTCGGGGGGCCGGGCGGGCACGGTCCCCGACACCACGCTGCGCGGCAAGCGGGTGCTCGAGGCCGACCTCAAAGACCCGGCCGTCCGCGAGGAAATCCTGGCGATCATTGCCTCCGCCGACGTCCTCATCGAGGGATTCCGGCCGGGGGTCGCCGAGCGGCTGGGGCTCGGCCCCGACGAGTGCCTGGCCCGCAACGAGCGGCTCGTCTACGGCCGGATCACCGGGTGGGGCCAGGACGGGCCGCTCGCCCTCGCCGCGGGCCACGACATCAACTACATCTCGATCACGGGTGCCCTGCACGCGGTCGGGAAGAGCGATGCCCCGGTACCGCCGCTGAACCTGGTCGGCGACTTCGGCGGCGGCTCCATGCTGCTGGTGATGGGCGTCCTCGCGGCGCTGGTGGAGCGGGGCCGGTCGGGCGCGGGTCAGGTCGTCGACGCGGCGATGGTGGACGGTGCCAGCCTGCTGATGCAGATGACCTGGTGGTTCCGCGCCGCCGGCGGCTGGAAGGACGAGCGGGAGGTGAACCGGCTCGACGGCGGGGCGCCCTTCTACCGGACCTACCCGTGCTCCGACGGCCGGTTCGTCGCGGTCGGCTGCCTCGAGCCGCAGTTCTACGCGCTGATGATGAAGGGACTGGAGCTCGACCCGACCCAGCTGCCGGGACAGGAGGACGTCGACCGGTGGGACGAACTCGCCGCGGCCATCGGGACGGTGTTCGCCACCCAGCCGCGCGACCACTGGGCCGGCCTGTTCGACGGCACCGACGCCTGCGTGACGCCGGTCCTCACCTTGGACGAGGTCCCCTCGCACCCGCACATCGCGGCGCGGACGACCGTGGTGGGCGCGCCGGACGCCACCAACGCCGCCCCCGCGCCCCGCTTCTCGCGGACTCCGATCGACGCGGTCGCAGCGCTGGACCTCGAGCCGCGCAGTCTCGCCGACGTCCGTGCCGGCTGGTCCGGCGCGGCGGACCTGGGATGACCGCCGGAGAGCCCGCGCCTCTGCTGGAGCGCCGGGAGGGGGCGGTAGCGGTGCTCACCCTGAACCGCCCCACTCGGCTCAACGCGCTCACCGTGCACTCCTACCGGGAGATCACGCGGGCACTGTCGCTGGCGGCGACCGACGACGGCGTCGCGGTGGTCGTGCTGGAAGGTGCCGGGCGCGGCTTCTGCAGCGGCGCCGATCTCGTGGCGCTGCGCGAGATGGGCGACGACACGAGCGAGCTGACGGCGGCGTTCGAGGAGCTGGTGCAGGAGCTGGTCGCCTTCCCGAAGCCGCTGCTCGCGGCGGTGCACGGCGTGGCGGTCGGCCTCGGCTTCACTCTGTTGCTGCACTGCGACCTCGTCGTCGTCGCGGACGACGCCCGGCTGCGGGCGCCGTTCACCGCGCTCGGGACGTCGCCGGAGGCGGCCAGCAGTTGGCTGCTGCCCCGGCTGGTGGGTGCGCAGCGCGCCGCGGACCTGCTGCTGACCGCACGCTGGATCTCCGGCACCGAGGCAGTGGGCATGGGCCTGGCCGTCCGCAGCTGCGCGGCGGCGGAGGTGCAGCGCGTGACGCTGGACCTGGCCCGGGAGATCGCCGCCCTGCCCGGCGCGGCGGTGAGCGCGGCCAAGGCCCTGCTTCGCGAGGCCTGGGCGGAGGACGCCCGCGCTGCGGTCGTCCGCGAGGTAGCGGCGTCGAAGGTGCTGCGCGCCCGGCTGGGCCCGTTGGGTGGCCCAGCCGGACGCTGACGATGCGTCAGCCGACCGTCTCGAGCTGCTCCATCACGGCGCGCCGGAGGATCTTGCCGCTGGGCAGTCGCGGCAGGTCGTCGACGAAGGACACGTTGCGCGGCACCTTGTAGCCGGCGATCGTGTCGCGGCAGTGCTGGATGAGGGTGTCGGCGAGCTCGGGGCCGGCGTCCTCCGGCCGGGCGGCCTGGATGACGGCATGCACCCGCTGCCCCCACTCGGGGTCGCTCACCCCGACGACGGCGACGTCGGCCACCGCGGGGTGCATGATGAGCGCGTCCTCGATCTCCTGCGGGTAGACGTTCACGCCGCCGGAGAGGATGAGGTCGGTGCGCCGCCCCGAGAGGTAGAGGAAGCCCTCCCCGTCGAGGTGGCCGATGTCGCCCAGGGTCGCCCAGCCCTTGTCGTCGTAGGCGGAGGCGGTCTTCTCCGGCTCGTTGTGGTACTCGAACCCAGCCGCGCCGCTGAACCAGATGGTGCCGATCTCACCCGGCGGGAGCTCGGCGCCGTACGGGCCCACGACGTGCGCCTCGCCGATAACCACCCGGCCGACGGAGCCCTTGTGGGCCAGCCAGGAGGCGGAGTCGATCATCGTGAAGCCGACGCCCTCGGTGCCAGCGTAGAACTCGGTGACGATCGGGCCGAACCACTCGATGATCTGCTCCTTGACGTCCACCGGGCACGGCGCGGCCGCGTGGATGACGTTGCGCAGCGAGGAGAGGTCGGCGGCGGCGCGGACCTCCTCGGGCAGCTTGAGCATGCGGACGAACATCGTCGGGACGAACTGGGCGTGCGTCACCCGGTGCCGCTCGATGAGCTCGAGGGTCGTGGCGGCGTCGAACTTCTCCATCAGGACGACGGTGCCGCCGTTGCGGACCGCGCCGAGCGACCAGCCGAGCGGGGCGCCGTGGTAGAGCGGCCCTGTGACGAGGAACGTGGTGTCCTCGTCGAAGCCGAACGCCTGGTGCATCAGGTGGTCGATCCGGTGCCCGGTGCCGAACGGCTCGCCGCTGCCGGGCAGCTTGATGCCCTTGGGCTGTCCCGTGGTGCCCGACGAGTAGAACATGTAGACCCCCTCGCGCTCGTCGGCGAGCGGCTCGGCGGGCAGGCCGGCGATCGCGTCCTCCAGACGCTCGACGCCGGGAACGGCCTGGCCCACGGTGAGCCGGCTCGCCAGCTTCGGCGCCGCCTCGGCCACGGCTCGGGCGAGGTGCTCGAGGGCGGCCGAGGAGACGAGCACCTTGGCCTCGCAGTTGGCCACGATGTAGGCGGACTCAGCGGGCGAGAGGTGCCAGTTCACCGGGGCGTAGTACAGCCCCGAGCGCTGGGCTGCCCAGGCCACGGTCAGGTACTCCAGGCGGTTCTCCAGCAGGATGGCGACGCTGTCCCCGGTCACGAGGCCGCGCTGTGCGAACAGCTGGGCGACCTGCTTCGAGCGCTCGTCGAGCTCCCGGTAGGTCAGCGTCGCGCCGGTCGAGCCGAGGACGTAGGCCGGCTTGTCGCCTAGACGCGCGGCGAGCTCACTGAGATGCATCGATCACTCCTGGGGTTGGTCGGGTATCGGTGGGTGGGGAGTCTGGCGTCAGCTCGCCGTCAGGGCCGCGAGGACTGCTTCACCGGAACATCGTCGATGTCAGTACCGGTAACGTCTGCTCCAGGTCCAGCCGGTGGACCTCGGCGGAGAACCCCTCCGCGCAGTTGGTGGGGACGACGCCGGGTAACCCAGGTCGACGGCGGCGGCCGAGCTGGCGACGATGGCCATGTCGGTGGAGACACCGGCCAGGCCCAGGGTCGTCACGGACCGGTCGCGCAGCACGAGATCCAGACCGGTGCCGCTGAACACACCGACCCCGTGCCGCCGGGTGGGGACGACGTCGGATTCCTCGGGACCGAGTGCCGGGTGGATGCGCGCTTCGTCGCTGCCCTCGCGGCCGTGCTCGCGCTTGCGGACGGAGCCGAACAGCGGCGCGTTGGCCGGGGTCCCCACGCGGTCCGGACGCGGCGCGAAGCGCCCGTGGACCACGGTCAGCCCACCGCCCGGAAGCTGGCGGCCAGCTGCGCCGGGGAGCTGACACCGCCGTGTTCCGGTTCCAGCGTGCCGAGCGGGCATGCGCGCTCGACCAACTCGGCGACGCGTTCGGTGGAGGGGACCGGCGGACCGGGGATCGGCTCGGTGGGCACGTGGCTCTCCTCGCTGGGGAAGCAGGGCGGGTGACCGTCGCCGCGGGTGGCCGTCGGGATCGACGGCCCCCCGCGGCGGCAGTGGTCGTGCGGGCGGGTCAGCCCTTCGCGATCCCCACGTTCCGGAGGTCGGCGATGCCCTGGAAGAACGAGGCACCCATGCTCTCGGCACCGACGACGTCGTCGGCGTAGGTGATGATCGTCGGGACGGCGCAGATGTAGACGTCCATGGCCTGTTCGACCGCGATGGAGGAGGCGTCCTCGACGGCCTGGACCCGCTCCTCCTCGGTGAGGGCCGGGTCGTAGGCCGGCTGGAGCGCCTCCGCGAAGCCCTCCGGCGGGGGGCCCGGGTAGCGGGCCTTGGACAGGTAGTACTGCGACAGGGTCATCGCGCCCGTGGGCTTGGTCGGCTTCGGCGTGATGAACCCGTCGTACTGTCCGGCGGCCCAGTTCGCGTAGAGCTGGGTGCCGTCCACCGGGAGCACGGTGACGTCGATGCCGACCTTGGCGAGCATGCCCTGCACGGCCTCGGCGATCTGACCCTCGGGGTCGATGCCCTGGCCGTGCACGATCGTCATCGCGAAGCCGTCCGGCACGCCGGCCTCGGCGAGCAGCTCCTTCGCCTTCTCCACGTCGTAGTCGTACTCGACGGGCGGGTCGGTGAGGTGGCCGTCGTAGGACTCGGTCAGCGGCTGGCCGATCGGGTCGCACGAGTCCGCGGTGAGCGCCGAGTTGATCGCGTCCCGGTCGATCGCGTAGTTGAGGGCCTGGCGCACCAGGACGTTGTCGATGTTCGGCCGGGCGGTGTTCAGGCCGATCGTGTAGATCGGAGCCGCCGGATGGAGGGTCGTCGTGTAGTCGCTCAGCTGCTGCAGCTGGTCGAGCTGGCCGAGCTTGCCGACCGAAAGGTCGTACTCACCCGCCCGGAGTGCGCTGGTCCGGGTGTTGTCGTCCGGGACCGAGACCATCTCGATCCGCGCCGACGGGGCAGCCTCGGGGTCCCAGTAGCCGTCCCGCCGGACGAAGGTGATGCTCGAGCCCAGGCGGACGTCCTCGGCGAGGTACGGGCCAGAACCCACCGGCGCGACGTCGCGATCGGGGTTGCCCAGCGCGTTCGGGCTGATGATCGAGCCCTCGGTGCTCGCCAGCACGTAGGGCAGGTCCATCGCGGGGCGGTTGGAGTTGACGCGCACGTGCTGGGCGTCGACGACCTCGACCGACTCGATCATCGTGAGGAACGCGCGGACCGTGGACTCGGGCAGGGTGAGCGCCCGGTCCAGGCTGGCCTTCACCGCCGCCGCGTCCAGCACGGCACCGTCGGAGAAGGTGACGTCGTCGCGCAGGGTGAAGGTCACCGACCTGCCGTCCTCGCTGAACTCCCAGTCCGTCGCGAGCATGAGCTCGAGCTCGAGCTTGGGGCCCATCTGGGTCAACGGTCGTAGACCAGCGACACGTAGGGGAACGCCGCGGTCGTGGAGCCGACCTTGTGCGGGTCCATCCCCTGCGCCGCGTAGTTCTGTGCGACGCGGAGCGTCGCGCTGCGGTCGGCCTCGCGCTCGTCGGCGGCGTTGTCCCCGGCCGTGCCGACGGCGTCGCGACCGCCGCCGCCCCCGCAACCGACGAGAGCGAGAGATGTGGCCAGCACCAGCGCCACGGAGTGAACCAACCGCCGCTTCATCGA
>DATHAK010000104.1:0-2988 GCA_035296685.1 Blastococcus sp. | reverse complement strand
CCCTCGGCCGGGAGAACCTCGTGCACCAGGCCCATGGTGAGCGCCTGCTGCGCGTCGACACTGCGCCCGGCCATCGCCATCCACTTCCCCCAGTGCGGGCCGACCAGGCGGGTCAGCCGGCTGGTGCCACCGCTGCCCGGGATCACGCCGAGTTTCACCTCGGGCAGCTGGAACCGCGCTCCCTCGGCGGCGAACCGGAAGTCGGCAGAGCACGCCATCTCCAGCCCCGCACCGAGGCACGGCCCCTGCGCAGCCACCACGATCGGCTTCTCCACCGCCTCGAACTCGTCGTAGAGCTGGTGGTGCCGGCGGTACCCCGCGCGGAATGCCGCCCCACCGCGGGCCGTCGTCAGCGGCGAGGGCGCGCCCAGGTCGATTCCCGCCGAGAAGTACCGACCGACCGCGGTGATCACCAGCGCGCGCAGGTCGTCCCGGGCGGCCAGCTCGCGTACCGCCGTCCACAGCAGCTCGGTGATCTCCGGGCTGATCGCGTTCAGCTTGTCGTCCCGGTCCAGGACGACGGTCAGGATGCCGTCGGCCTCCTCGGTGCGGGCGTGCGGCCGGCTGGGCTCCGCACCGCTCACCGCCCGTCGCTCACACGGTCCGCGAACCGGCGGCGCAGGTCGAACTTCTGGATCTTCCCCGACGGCGTCCGCGGGAACTCGTCGACGAGCTCGAGGAACTCGGGCGTCTTCTGGCGGGCCAGACCGGAATCGGCGAAGTGCGCCCGCACGGCGTCGAGGTCGAGCCCCTGGCCCGGCCGCAGCACCACGACCGCGCAGACCCGCTCCCCCATGACCGGGTCCGGGATCCCGATCGCCGCCACGTCTGCCACGGCGGGGTGCTCGGCGAGCACGTCCTCCACCTGCTTGGAGGAGATGTTCTCGCCACCGCGGATGATGACGTCCTTCTTCCGGTCGGTGATCGTCAGGTAGCCGTCGTCGTCGAGCCGGCCGACGTCGCCAGTGCGGAACCAGCCGCCCGGCAGGAACGCGTCGGCGTCCAGCGCCGCATCGGTGTACCCGAGGAACAGCTCGCCACCCCGGCTGGCGATCTCCCCGTCGACCCCCCGGGCGAGGTCGTCGCCCTCGTCGTCGACGATTCGGACCTCGCTGCCGGCGATGATCCGGCCGTCGGTGGTGGCCCGTTTGTCGAGGGGGTCCGCGATGGTGCCGGTGCTGATCGTCGGGTGCTCGCTGGAGCCGTAGCAGCGGTAGGCGGTGATCCCGGCCCGGTCGGCGCGGCGGATCAGCGCCGGCGGCACGTTCGCCGCGCCGGTCATGAATTCCGCGAGGGTGGCGAGGGACGCCGTCCCCCGCGCCTGCTCGTCGAGCAGCCCGGTGAGCTGCACCGGCGCGCCGACGCCGTAGGTGAGCCGGTAGTCGTCGACCAGCCGGGCGGCCAGCGCCTGGTCCCAGGACTCCATGACCACCGTCGGGGTGCCGTGGACGAGGACCCGCAGGATGCCCAGCAGACCAGCCACGTGCCCGGCCGGGAACAGTGCCAGCTGACGGAGGTCCCGCGTGGGAAACGAGAACACTTCGTCGAGCAGCGTCCGGTGGGAGTGCTGCACGCCCTTGGGATCCGCCGTCGTGCCCGAGGTGTAGACCAGCATCGCCCGCGCGTCCCGGTCGAGGACCGGCGCGGCGAACGGGTGCGCCAGCCGCCCGCTGAGATCGGTGAAGGGAACGGCAGCCTCCAGCTCGGTCGGGACGTCGCCGACCACGACGACGAGACGCAGAGCCGGAGGGCGGTCCATGGCCCGGAAGATCATGGCGGCGTGCTCGCGGCCCCGGAAGGTCTCCGGAAGGATGAGAGCCACCGCACCGGACTGGTTCAGGATGAACGCGAGCTCGCGCGGGCCGTAGATCTGCACGATCGGGAGCAGGACGGCCCCGCAGAGGGCGACGGCGGCCTGCGCGACGGTGCCCTCGTAGGTGCTGGCGAGCTGCACGGCGACGACGTCGCCGGGTCCGATGCCCTGGCCCTGCAGCGCCCCGGCGACGCGCTCGGCGTCGGCGGCCAGCTCACCCAGCGAGACCTCCCGGGTGCCGTCCGCGCCGGCGAACACCACCTCGACGTCCGGGTGCTCGGCCGCGCCGCGCGCGATCTGCGCGGCGAGCGTCGGCTCGCCGACCATCCGGTCCTCGCTCGACACCGCGACCGCACTCACCCCTGTCCGCCCAGGTGTTCCTGCACCGGCACGTACGGCGGCATGCTGAAGCCGTGCCGCCGGTGCCAGTTGGCGCCGTCGATCACGAAGTTGTGGCCGGAGACGTAGACCGCGAACGGCGAGCAGAGGTAGGTGGCGGCCCAACCGAGCTCGTGCAGTCGGCCGACGCGGCCGCCCGGCACGCTGGCGGCCCGCGCGGCCGCCTGCGCTTCCTTCCCCTCCCCCCAGTGCTCGTCCTGGTCCCCGTGCGGGAACACCCCGGGGGCCAGGCTGTTCACGCGGATGCCGTGGTTTCCCCACTCGACCGACAGGGTCTGGGTCATGTTCGCCACGCCCGCCTTCGCCGCGGCCGAGTGGACGGCACCGGGGCCGCCGGTCCAGGCGTAGGTGGCGCCGATGTTGAGGATCGCCCCGGGGCCGCCCGCGGCAATGCGGCGCTGCGCGAACTCGCGCGAGCAGTTGAACGTGCCGTCGAGCACGATCCGGGTGACCGCACGCCAGCCGTTGGCGCTGAGCTTCTCGGCGGGCACCTGGAAGTTGCCGGCCGCGTTGTTGACCAGCACGGTGACCGGCCCGAGCGCTGCCTCGATCGCATCGAAGGCGGCGGCGACGTCGTCCGCCTCGCGCACGTCGGCCGCCACACCGAAGCCCTTGCCCCCGGCCTCCTCCACGGCGGCGACACCGGCGGCGCGGTGCTCGGGGTTGCGGCTGACGATGGCGACGGCGGCTCCGAGCCGGGCGAACTCCACGGCCATGGCCCGGCCGAGCCCCGTCCCCCCGCCGGTGATCAGGACGACGTCGCCGTCATAGGTACC
>DATHAK010000103.1:0-4122 GCA_035296685.1 Blastococcus sp. | reverse complement strand
TGCACGCCGCCCGCGAGCTCGCCGCCGAGGCCGGCGTCGACCTGCTCGTGCTGACGCCCGGCTCCGACCTGCGCTACCTGTCCGGCTACAACGCGCACGCCATGGAGCGGCTGACCGCCCTGGCCGTGCCGCGCGACGGCGCGCCGTTCCTGGTGGTGCCCCGGCTGGAGGCGCCCATGGTGGACGCCGGACCGGCCGGGGGGCTGGCCCTCGAGGTGTTCGCCTGGGACGAGACCGACGACCCCTTCGCACTCCTCGCCGGGGCCGCCTCCGCCCGCCTCGGCGCGGCCCCCACCCGCGTTGCGGTCGGCGCGCGGACGTGGGCCGAGCACGCCCTCGGCGTCCAGCGGGCGCTGCCGGGGTGCTCCCTCGAGCTGGCGAGCCCCGTCGTCGACCGGCTGCGGATGGTCAAGTCAGCGGCCGAGGTCGAGGAGCTGGCGCTGGCCGGCGCCGCGATCGACCGGGTGCACGCGGGCATGGCCCAGTGGTTGCGGGTCGGCCGGACGGAGGCCCAGGTGGGCGCCGACATCGCGGCCGCGATCCTGGCCGAGGGGCACACGGGCGTGGACTTCACGATCGTCGGCTCGGGTCCGAACGGCGCGAGCCCGCACCACGAGCTGTCCAGCCGCACGATCGAGGCCGGCGACGTCGTCGTCGTCGACATCGGGGGCGAGACCGCCACCGGGTACCGGTCGGACTGCACCCGCACCTACGTCGTGGGCGGCCGGGCGACGGCGGAGGTGGCCGAGTGGTACGGCGTCCTCCAGGCCGCGCAGGCGGCGTCGACGGCCGCCGTCCGCCCGGGGGTGACGGCCGAGGAGGTGGACGCCGCGGCCCGCCGGGTCATCGACGACGCGGGCTGGGGCGAGCACTTCATCCACCGGACCGGGCACGGCATCGGGCTCGACACCCACGAGGCGCCCTACATCGTCGCCGGGAATGCGCTGCCGCTCGTCCCGGGTATGGCCTTCTCCGTGGAGCCGGGCATCTACCTGGCGGGCCGCTGCGGCGCCCGCATCGAGGACATCGTCGTCTGCACCGAGGACGGCGTCCGCACGCTGAACAACGGTCCCCGTGAACTCGCCGAACTCCCCGGCTGAGCCGGGCGCCGGCGGGCCGGCGGACGTGGACCGCGCCCTGCTCGCCGCCCTCGCGCGGGACGGGCGGGCGAGCTTCACCGACCTGGCCGAGCGGGTCGGCCTGTCGGTGTCGGCGGTGCACCAGCGGGTGCGCCGGCTCGAGCAGCGGGGCATGATCACCGGCTACCACGCATCCCTCGACGCCAAGGCCCTCGGCCTGCCGCTGACGGCGTTCGTCTCCATCACGCCGATCGACGTCGCCCAGCCCGACGACGCTCCCGCCCGGCTTGCGCACCTGACGGCGATCGAGGCCTGCCACTCGGTGGCCGGCATGGAGAGCTACATCCTCAAGGTGCGGGTGCCCTCGCCGGACGCGCTCGAGGGGCTGCTGCACGAGATCCGTGCGGCGGCGAACGTGACGACCCGGACGACGGTCGTGCTGTCGACCTTCTACGAGGACCGTCCGCCGATCTGAGGCGCTCATGGGCTTCTGGTGGACCAACCGGGTTGCGAACCCGGTGCTGCGGCGGCTGCTCCGCACGGCGGCCGGACGGTGGCTCGGTCGGGACCTGCTCCTGATCCGCTACACGGGCCGGCGCACCGGGCGGCCCCGCGAGGTCGTCACGCAGTACGCCCGGTCGGGGAACACGGTCTGGGTGCTCGTGGGGGCGGCCAATAGGTAGACGTGGTGGCGCAATCTCCGGGCGCCGGCGGACGTCGAGGTGTGGCTCGCCGGCACCCGCCTCCCCGCGGTGGCGGTCGCCGTGGTGGGCGCCGAAGAGTCGGGGGAGTGCGCCG
Source organism: Blastococcus sp. (assembly GCA_035296685.1). Taxonomy (GTDB): domain Bacteria; phylum Actinomycetota; class Actinomycetes; order Mycobacteriales; family Geodermatophilaceae; genus Blastococcus_B. The sequence goes on along the minus strand of DATHAK010000103.1, from coordinate 2,245 downwards.
CCGGACTGCGCGCCTTCCTGGCCGGTGTGCCGCGGGCGGGCCGAGCGCTCGGCCTTCCGGACAATCCGGACGCCGCCGCGCTCGAGGCGGTCGTCTCCCGGACGACGCTTGTCCGCGTCGACCTCGGATGACTGGACATCTGTTCGAACGTGTGTTCGCATGGGTGCCATGCGATGGGACGCGCAGAAGCTCGACCTGGAGGACCCGTCGGCCCTCCCGGGGCTGCCCGGCATCCGCGGACTGCTGCGCAGCGTCCAGGTGCCGGAGTTCCCGAGGTTGACCTTCCACGAGGTGCGCGCCAAGAGCGCCCTTAACCACGTGCCGGGCGAGTCGGCGATGCCCTTCCCGTGGACCATCAATCCCTATCGCGGATGCAGCCATTCCTGCGTCTACTGCTTTGCTCGCCGGACACACGAGTGGCTGGAGTTCGACTCGGGCCGCGACTTCGACAGCCAGATCGTGGTGAAGACGAATCTCGTCGACGTGCTGCGCCGGGAACTCGCCCGACCGTCGTGGAAGCGCGAGCACGTCGCACTCGGCACCAACACCGATCCCTACCAACGCGCCGAGGGCCGCTACGAGCTGATGCCCGGCGTCATCCGCGCGCTGGCCGACTCCGGCACACCGTTCTCCATCCTCACCAAAGGAACCTTGCTCCGTCGGGACATCCCGCTGCTGGCCGAGGCGGCCCAGCGCGTCCCGCTGGGTCTGGGCGTCTCCATGGCCATCTGGGACGACGACCTGCACACCTCCCTGGAGCCCGGCGTGCCGACGCCCCGCGCCCGGCTGGATCTCGTGCGGGCCCTCAGCGACGCCGGCCTGCCGTGCGGCGTGTTCCTGGCTCCCGTGCTCCCGGGTCTTACCGACGGCGTCCCGGAGCTGGATGCGGCCCTCGGCGCGACCGCCGCCGCCGGTGCCAGCGGTGTCACGGTCATCCCGCTGCACCTGCGCCCAGGAGCCAAGGAGTGGTTCATGGCCTGGCTGGCCCGCACCCACCCCGAGCTGGTGCCGCGCTACCAGCAGCTCTACGCACGGCGCGCGTACGTCCCCGCCGAGTACCGCACCTGGCTTGCCCACCGGGTAGCACCGCTGCTGGCGAAGCATGGACTGAACCGGCAGTCCGGTGGCACGGCCCGCGGCGCGGACACACCCGTCGCGACCGGCGTCCCCGGCGACGAGGAGGTCGGATTCCCCGAGGGCAGCCTGCCCACCGGCGGCATGCCCGGCGTCCGCCCGAAGGGCCCGCAGCAAGCACGGGACACGAGCCCGATGGCCCGAGAGGCCGAGCAGCTGTCGCTGCTCTGACGAGCGGGAGCCGCCCTCAGGTGGCCCTGTCCGCCACCCGGGGCAGACGCATTCCCGGGATGCCGGTTCAGCCCGCGAGCCGGCTGCTCCGTGCGACCGACCGGGCCGCCCGGACCACGCCGCGGGGCGAGACCGGCGGAGCGCCCGCAGCCAGGGCGAGCCGCCGGAACGAGTCGTAGGACAGCTCCCGGTAGGCCAGCGCCAGTTCCTCCACCGCCTCCCGGCGCGACGGTGCGGCGGTCGCGCGCAGGTGCTGGGCGGTGCGGACGGCGTGCTTGGCGAAGGTCACCTGCAGCGCCTGGTTCGACAGCCGGCCGCCGATCCGCGAGTCGAGCCCGGGTCCGCGGCGCAGGGCCGGCAGCACCCAGGGGCTGTCGGCCAGCACCGGGAAGCGGCCACGTACCGACTCCCACGCGTGCCACGCGGTGAGCGCACCGGGCACCGACCACTCACCGTCGTCGGTCGAGACGAGCAGCCGCCGGGACGTCGCGTGCACCTGGTCGCGCCGCAAGGAGCGGAAGGTGGCGACGGGGGCCGGCCAGCCCAGGGCCAGGGCGCACCAGGCGACGGCGCGTACGTGCTCGGGGTCGTCGCTGCGGATCTGGGTCAGCGGTCGCAGCTCCAGCGCCGGCGGGTCGGGTTCCGGCGTCCGGACCCTGGGCAGGGCGATCCCGCCGTAGCGGGCGACCTTGGTGTACAGCGCGACCGTCGCCGGCTTCCATCCCCGCGCGGCGGCCAGCGGCTCCAGGCCGGTCTCTCCGAGCTGTTCGGGGCCCAGTCCCAGTTCCAGGGCGGCCTCGGCGAGGCGGCGCCACTGCGGTTCGTATCCGGGGGGCCCGTCCAGCCGGCGCCACGCGCGCGCGGGCGGAGGGGAAGGCATCTCCGGCAGCGGCTGCTGCCATCCACCTCGCATACCGAAATACTACCGTTATCCCCAACA
>DATHAK010000102.1:0-9145 GCA_035296685.1 Blastococcus sp. | reverse complement strand
AAGTGGTCGACGATCGTCGGGTACACCGTCGGGGTCATGGCGAAGCCGAGGCTGACGGCCAGGATGATCACGTTGCGCTCGTCGTGGAAGTCGACCCGGCGCAGGGTCTGGATGCCGATCACGGCCACCGTGCCGAACAGGGCGAACCCGGCCCCGCCGAGCACCGGCGGCGGGATAGCGGCGACGATCGCCCCGACCTTGGGGATGATGCCGATGACCATCATGATCAGCCCGGCGGTGGCGACCACCCAGCGGCTCTTGACCTTGGTCAGCCGGACCAGCCCGACGTTCTCGGCGAAGCAGGTGTAGGGGAAGGAGTTGAGGATGCCGCCGAGGGTGGTGGCCAGGCCGTCGGCCCGCAGCGCCCTGGCCACGTCCTCCTTGTCGATCGGCTTGTCCACGATCTCCCCGGTGGCGAAGACGTCGCCGGTGGTCTCGACCATGGTGATCAGCATCACGATGACCATGGAGATGACCGCGGCCACCGGGAAGGTGGGGGCGCCGAAGTGGAAGGGGGTGGTGACCCCGAGGGCGTCGGCAGCGCCGACCCGGCTGAAATCGGTGAAGTCGAACAGCCAGCCGGCCAGCGTGCCGACGATCAGGCCGATGAGCACGGCGATGGTGGCCACGAAGCCGGTGAAGGTGCGGTAGATGGTCAGGATGATCAGGAGGGTGAAGCCGGCCAGGGCCAGGTTCCTGAGCGCCCCGAAGGTGGGCGGGTCGGTGAACTGGCTGGCCCCGCCGCCGCCGGCGTCCAGGGCGGCGACCGACAGCAGCACGATCCCGATGATGGTGATGACGGTGCCGGTGACGATCGGCGGGAACAGCCGGATCAGCCGGGCGAAGAAGGGCGCGACCAGGAAGGCGAAGATCCCGGCGATGATCACCGAGCCGTAGATGGCCCGCAGGCCCGGCACCCCGCCGCCCTCGGCCAGGCCGATCGAGATCATCGGGGACACGGCGGCGAAGGTCACGCCCTGGAGCAGCGGCAGGCGCACGCCGATCTTCCAGAAGCCGACGGACTGGATGATCGAGGCGATACCGCAGGTGAACAGGTCGGCGTTGATCAGGTAGGCGAGCTGCTCGGGCGTCAGCTTGATGGAGCTGGCGAGCAGGATGGGGACGATGACGGCGCCGGCATAGAACGCCAGCACGTGCTGGAAGCCGTACACGGCCAGCTTGTGCGGCGCCAGGACCTCGTCCACCGGGTGAACGGCGCCGGAGCCGGCTGCGCGCTGGTCTCGTTCGTCGGTCGTTGCCATCTGCTGCACCAGCCTTTCATCTCGTGCTGGCGGGTCTGCCGGACGTCTGGCAGGTCGCCTCGGCTACGAAGGCGATGTGGGTGATGGTGGACCTGGCCGAGCCGGCTCGGGCGTCGGCCCGGGGTGGGGGCGGGCGGCACTCATCGACACCCTCCGCCGAGGTCAGTCCCAATGGTTTCCGTATGGTGGAAAAGACCCTCTAATTGTAAGGAGCCTAACGGCGGCCCTGATCGCCGTCAACCCTCGAGCGCGGCGACGGGCCGGCGCCGGTGAGGAACGCGGCGCTGAGGGCGGCCGAGATCCGCAGCATCTCCGGGAGGACGCGCTCGATGTCGCGATCCTGCAGCCGGCCTTCTGGAGCCGAGACCGACATCGCGGCCACCGAACCCCCCATGCCGAACACCGGGACGGCCAGGCAGCGGACGCCCACCTCCTCCTCGCCGCTGTCGATGGCGTAGCCCTGGCTGGCGACCTTGTCCAGCTCGGCCAGGAAGCGGGCCGGGTCGGTGATCGTCCGCGGCGTGCGCGGCGGCAGGCCGCTCCTGGCCAGCAGCGCCTCCACCTCGGCCCGCGGGCGGAAGGCGAGCACCACCTTGCCGACGCCGCTGGTGTGCGGGTGGACGCGCCGTCCGACCTCGGTGAACATCCGCACCCGGTGGTGGCGGGAGGCGACCTGGGCCACGTAGGCGACGTGGCCGTCCTCGAGCATGGCCAGGTTGGCCGTCTCGCCGCTGGCCTCCATGAGCTCGGCCAGGTACGGGCGGGCGAACTGGCCGAAGTCGCGCGCCGCCGCCTCGCCCAGCCGGATCAGGTGCGAGCCGAGGGTGTACTTGTGGGAGCCGCTGTCCTGGCGGACGTACCCTCGCGAGACCATGGTGGCGAGCAGCCGGTGGATGGTGGCCACGGGCAGGCCGGTGGCCCGGGCCAGCTCGCTGACGCCCTTGGCCTCCCCGGGCTCGGCCAGGGCCTCCAGGAGCTCGAGCGCCCGCTCGACCGACTGGACGCCGTCGCCGGCGCGCTGTGGCTTCCCCGCGCCCTTCGGCTGCCCGCTCCTGGCCACCTTGCTCCTCGTCACGCCCTGGGACATGAAGCAGCTTACCTCCTCCCCAGGAGGACTCCGCCATATGGAATGACCTTGCCATGCTGATCGGCGGCAGGAGCGCCCTGGGCGAGCAGGTCAGCAAATTCTACGATGCGGAATGACGTTTCTGAATGGCTTCACAACGGCCGGCGGCGCTTGTAGAGTCGTTCCAGCTCGAGGTGCTCGGCGGGGACCAGCGCACCCACGGTTCCACCCGGGGGGGACAGGAGCGTGTGACATGGTCGTCGGCAAGGTAACGGTCAACGGTCGGGGGACGTCGATCGCCGACGTGCCGCTCCACACCACGGCGCTGGACTTCCTTCGCGAGTGCGGCCTCACCGGGTGCAAGGAGGGCTGCGCCGAAGGAGAGTGCGGGGCCTGCTCGGTTCTGGTGGCGCGTCCCGGCCTCACCACGCCGACGGAATGGGTGGCCGTCAACGCCTGCCTTGTGCCCATCGCCTCGTTCGACGGCCAGGAGATCGTCACCGCCGAGGGGCTGGGCGCACTGGGCGAGCTGCACCCGGTGCAACAGGAGATGGCGGTCCGCGGGGGCTCGCAGTGCGGCTACTGCACGCCGGGATTCATCTGCAGCATGGCCGCCGAGTACTACCGGCCCGACCGCCGCCCCTCGAGCGAGCGCGATGCCGAGCCCGACCACGGTCCTAACGGGTTCGACCTGCACGCGCTGAGCGGGAACCTCTGCCGCTGCACCGGCTACCGCCCGATCCGCGACGCGGCCTATGCCCTCGGCGCCCCACCTCCCGACGACTCGTTGGCCGCCCGGCTGAGCGCGCCCCCCACCGAGCCCGCGGCGACCCGGCTGCGCCACGATGGTCGCTCGTTCGCCCGCCCCGAGACGCTCGCCGACGCGCTCCGGCTGCTGCGCGACGACCCGGCCGCCACCGTCGTCGCCGGTTCGACCGACTGGGGTGTCGAGGTCAACCTCCGCGGTCGGAGGGCCACGTCGGTCATCGCGATCGACCGTCTCCCCGAGCTTCGCGGCCTGGTCGTCGGGGCCGACCAGATCGAGATCGGGGCCGCGCTGACGCTGACCGAGATCGAGCGCCGTCTCGACGGCACGGTGCCGCTGCTGGCCCAGCTGTTCCCCCAGTTCGCCTCGCGGCTGATCCGCAACGGGGCGACGCTCGGCGGCAACCTCGGCACCGGCTCGCCGATCGGCGACACGCCGCCGGTGCTGCTCGCCCTGGAGGCGAGCCTGGTGCTGGCCGATGTCGACGGCGAGCGGGAGGTCGCCCTTTCCGACTACTTCACCGGCTACCGGCAGAGCGTGCGCCGCGCCGACGAGCTGATCAAGGCGGTGCGCATCCCCCTGCCGCTGGCCCGGCTGGCGGCGTTCCACAAGATCGCCAAGCGGCGCTTTGACGACATCTCCAGCGTGGCCATCGGGTTCGCCCTCGAGGTCGAGGACGGCGTCGTCACGAAGGCCCGCGTCGGGCTCGGCGGGGTCGCGGCCATGCCGGTCCGCGCGCTCGCCACGGAGGCGGCGCTCGAAGGGCGGCCGTGGACGCGCGAGGTGGCGTGGGCGGCCGCTGACGTCCTGCGCGCCGAGGGCACCCCGATCGACGACCACCGGGCGAGCGCGGCCTACCGGGCCGCCATGCTCGGCCAGAGCCTGCGCAAGCTGTACGCCGAGAGCCCGGAGGAGGTGTCGGCATGAGCGCGCTGTCGGAACGGCCCGAGCGCCCATCCGTCGGACTCGCGATCCCGCATGAGAGCGCGGCCCTGCACGTCACCGGCAAGGCGCTGTACACCGACGACCTGGTGGCACGCACCAAGGACGTGCTGCACGCCTGGCCGGTCCAGGTCCCGTGCGCCCACGGCCGGATCACCGCACTGCGCACCGACCCCGCGCTCGCCGTGCCCGGCGTCGTCCGCGTGCTCACCGCGGCCGACGTTCCCGGGGTCAACGACGCGGGGGTCAAGCACGACGAGCCGCTGTTCCCCAGTGAGGTCATGTTCTACGGCCACGCCGTGTGCTGGGTGCTGGGCGAGACGGCCGAGGCCGCGCGTCTCGGCGCGGCCGCGGTCGAGGTCGACGTCGAGCCGCACCGCTCGTACGTGAAGGTGACCGAGGCGATCGCGGCCGAGTCGTTCCAGGGCGCGACCCCGCAGGTGCGGCGGGGCGACATCGAGACCGGCTTCGCCTCCGCTGTCCACGTCTTCAGCGGCGAGCTCGAGTTCTCCGGCCAGGAGCACTTCTACCTCGAGACCCATTGCGCGCTGGCCCACGTCGACGAGAGCGAGCAGGTCTTCATCCAGAGCAGCACCCAGCACCCGTCCGAGACGCAGGAGATCGTCGCCCACGTGCTGGGCAGGCAGAACCACGAGGTCACGGTGCAGTGCCTGCGCATGGGCGGCGGCTTCGGCGGCAAGGAGATGCAGCCGCACGGGTTCGCGGCGATCGCCGCCCTTGGCGCGGTGCTCACCGGGCGCCCGGTCCGGGTCCGGCTGAACCGCACCCAGGACCTGACCATGTCGGGCAAGCGCCACGGGTTCCATGCCGACTGGCGGGTCGGGTTCGACGACGACGGGCGCATCGTCGCCCTGGACGCGACCCTGACCGCTGACGGCGGCTGGAGCCTGGACCTCTCGGAGCCGGTCCTGTCGCGCGCGCTGTGCCACATCGACAACGCGTACTGGATCCCCAACATCCGGGTGAACGGCCGCATCGCCAAGACGCACAAGGCGTCGAACACCGCGTTCCGCGGCTTCGGCGGCCCCCAGGGCATGCTGGTCATCGAGGACATCCTCGGCCGCTGCGCGCCGCTCCTCGGCCTCGACCCGATGGACCTGCGCGAGCGCAACTTCTACCGGGCCGGCCAGACGACGCCGTACGGGCAGCCGGTTCGCCACCCCGAGCGCATCTCGACCATCTGGGACAAGGTCATCTCCAGCGCCGACGTCGTGAACCGCCAGCGCGAGATCGAGGCCTTCAACGACGCCCACCCGGACACAAAGCGCGGCCTGGCGGTGACGCCGGTCAAGTTCGGCATCTCCTTCAACCTGACGGCGTTCAACCAGGCCGGTGCGCTCGTGCACGTCTACAAGGACGGCTCGGTGCTGATCAACCACGGCGGCACGGAGATGGGCCAGGGCCTGCACACCAAGATGCTCCAGGTCGCCGCGACCACCCTCGGCATCCCGCTGGACCGCGTCCGGCTGGCGCCCACGCGCACCGACAAGGTCCCGAACACCTCGGCGACCGCGGCCAGCTCCGGCGCCGACCTCAACGGCGGCGCCGTCAAGAACGCCTGCGAGCAGATCAAGGAACGGCTGCAGCGCGTGGCCGGCGGGATGCTGGGCATGAACGCGTTGGACATCCGGATCGTGGACGGTGTCGCGCGCGGCCTGGGAACCTCGGACGAGCAGGTCGACTGGGAGGAGCTCGTCCGCACGGCGTACTTCCAGCGGGAACAGCTGTGGGCGGCGGGGTACTACCGGACCGAGGGGCTCCACTGGGATTCGTCGGTGATGCGGGGCTCACCGTTCAAGTACTTCGCCTACGGCGTCGCCGCCACCGAGGTCGAGGTCGACGGCTTCACCGGTGCCTACCGCACACGGCGCGTCGACATCGTCCACGACGTCGGTGACAGCCTTTCCCCCCTCGTGGACCTCGGCCAGATCGAGGGCGCGTTCGTGCAGGGGGCCGGCTGGCTCACCCTCGAGGACCTGCGCTGGGACACCGGGGACGGGCCCCGGCGCGGCCAGTTCCTGACCCAGGCGGCGAGCACCTACAAGCTGCCGAGCTTCTCGGAGATGCCCGACGTCTTCAACGTGACGCTGTTCAGGAACGCCACCGAGGAGGGCGCGGTCTACGGGTCCAAGGCCGTCGGGGAACCGCCCCTGATGCTCGCCTTCTCCGTGCGCGAGGCGCTGCGGCAGGCCGCGGCCGCGTTCGGGCCGGCGGGCACGAGCGTCGATCTCGACTGCCCCTCGACCCCGGAGGCCGTCTACTGGGCCGTCGAGCAGGCGCGAGAGCACACCTCGCACGGCCATGTCGCCGACGCGAACGTCGTCCCGCCCCAGCCACCCGACCCGCACGGCCGCCACCCCGAGTCCGAGCGCGCCCAGCACGCCGCCACCCATGCCTGAGGCGACCTGGTTCAACGCGGTCGCCCGCCTCCGCGCGCGCCGCGAGCCGGGCGTGCTGATGACGGTCGCCGCCGTTCGCGGGCACGCCCCGCGCGACGCCGGCGCCAAGCTGGTGGTCGGCGCCCGGGAGACATGGGGGTCGATCGGCGGCGGCAACGTCGAGGCGGTGGCGATCGACCGGGCCCGGGAGCTGCTCGCCGACCCCGACGCGAAGCCCGCCCTGTTCGAGACGTCGCTGTCGGACAAGGCGCCGGTCGAGCACGGCGTCCAGTGTTGTGGAGGAACCGTCACCGTGCTGCTCGAGCCGCTGCCCGTCGTGCCCGCCGTGGCGATCTTCGGCGTGGGCCACGTCGGGTTCGAGCTGGCCCGCATCCTCGCCCGGCACGACATCGAGCTGCACCTGGTCGACAGCCGCCCCGAGCAGCTGACCGACGAGCGGTTGGCGCCACTGTCGGACGCGGTGGCGAACGTCCACGTCCACCGCGTCCCGCTGCTCCCGGAGATCGTCCTTGGTGAGCTCCCGCCAGGCACCCACCTGGTGATCATGACCCACGACCACGCCGAGGACGCGGCGCTGTGCGACGCCGTCCTCCGCGGCGGCGTCCTCGGCTCGGTCGGGCTGATCGGCTCGGCCGGGAAATGGGCCCGGTTCCAGCGGATGCTGGCCTCCGGCGGCCACGACCGGTCGTCGATCGCCCGGATCCGCACGCCCATCGGGCTGGCCGAGATCACCGGCAAGGAGCCGGCGACGATCGCCGTGAGCGTCGCCGCCGACCTGCTGCTGACCTTCGAGCGCGAGCGGTCGGCCGCGCGGAGCTGATCACATGACGCTGTACCGCGCCCAGGTGATGGACACGCCCGACGATCCGTTCCGCGGCGGGGCGCTGCGGGCCGACGCCGACGCGGGCGTGCTCGTCGAGGACGGCATGATCGCCGAGCGCGGGCCGTACGCGGAGGTTCGACGCCAACATCCCGGCGAGACGGTCGTCGACCTACGCTCCGGCCTGCTGCTGCCCGGGTTTGTCGACACCCACGTGCACCACCCGCAGGTGCGGGTCATCGGCGCGCTGGGGATGCCGCTGCTGGAGTGGCTCGATCGCTGCGCCCTCCCGGAGGAGGCCAGGCTGGCGGACGTTGCCTACGCCCGGGAGGTCGCGGACGAGTTCACCGCGGCGCTGGTCGACTCGGGCACGACGACCGCGCTGGTCTTCGGGTCGCACTTCGCGCCCGCGGTCGACCTTCTCTTCGAGAAGGCCACCGAGCGCGGCCTTCGGATCACCTGTGGCCTGGTCGTCGCTGACCGCATGCTGCGACCGGAGCTGCACACGACCGCCCAACGCGCCTACGACGAGGCGCGAGCGCTGGCGCGGCGATGGCACCAGGAGGGCCGCACCCGGTACGCGGTCACGCCGCGGTTCTCGTTGTCCTGCACCGACGAGCTGCTCGAGGCCTGCTCGGCCGTGCAGCACGACACCGACGGCTGCTGGTTCACCTCGCACATCAACGAGAACCCGGCGGAGATCACCAAGGTGCGGGAGCTGTTCGGATGCGGCTACCTCGACAGCTACGACCGGCACGGCCTGGTCGGCCCCCAGAGCGTCTTCGCGCACAACGTGCACCCCACGGACGCCGAGCTGAAGCTCCTGGCCGCCACTGGCGCGTCCGTCGCCCACTGCCCGACGAGCAACGCCGCGCTCGGGAGCGGGCTATTCCCGCTCGACCGCCACCTGTCATGCGGTGTCCGGGTGGCGCTCGGCTCCGATGTCGGCGCCGGCACCGGGTTCTCGCTGTTCAAGGAGGGGCTGCAGGCGTACTTCCTGCAGCGGCTGCGCGGCCCCGAGGGCGTGCCCATGACATCGGCCCATCTCCTCCACCTGGCCACGTCGGCCGGTGCCGATGCGCTCGGGTTGCGTGACCAGGTCGGCGACCTCGACGTGGGCAAGCGCTTCGACGCCGTCTGGCTGGACCCGCCGCCCGGCACCCCGCTCGCGATCGGCCTGCGGTACGCCGACGGGCCCTCGGACGCACTCGCGAAAGCGTTCGCGCTCGCGACACCGCACGACCTACGGGGCGTATGGGTCGACGGTGAACGGGTCAAGGGGTGACGGGCCCTCCCTCCCCCAAGGAATGTTGCATCGGCAAGTATCCTTGCACTCGGGGAAGGATCCCCGTCGGTGGACGACAAGGAGCGGAAATGCCAGCGATCAGCGCCGACACCGTGGCTCTGCCACGGATCCCAGAGCCAGGGCCGGCGGCGGCCGAGCGCCCGGTGGTCTCGCTGACCACGGCGCCGTCCGGCTTCGAGGGTGAGGGCTTCCCTGTCCGGCGCGCCTTCGCCGGCGTGGACCTGTCAGCCCTCGACCCGTTCGTGCACATGGACCAGATGGGCGAGATCGACTACGCCCCGGGCGAGCCCAAGGGCACACCCTGGCACCCCCACCGCGGGTTCGAGACGGTCACCTACATGATCGACGGGGTCTTCCGGCACCAGGACTCCAACGGCGGCGGCGGCCTGATCACCGACGGCGACACCCAGTGGATGACCGCCGGAGCAGGATTGTCAATTTGCTAGCCGCTCACCTGCACAAATGAAGAGGCACGAGCGGTCATGCCAGCATCACTGTCGACAATCTCCTCGTGTTGCCTGCGCCGGCTGCCCGCCGTGGCCTGACCCGCGGCAACGATGCCG
>DATHAK010000101.1:0-50381 GCA_035296685.1 Blastococcus sp. | reverse complement strand
TCCCGCTCGGAAAGGATCGGCAGCGCCGCGATCAGCTGGTCCGCTAGCACAGCCAAGCTCTCCGCGTCGACGACCTTGGGCTTGTGGCGGCGTTCAGACATTCCACGATCGTGCCAGCCCATCGGACGCCCGGAGGCGCAGCGACACGATCGTCGGCACGTCGGCGAGTGCTGAGAGCACCGAGGTGCTCAACCGTAAGGAGTAGGTCTGGCGACGCCGACTCGGCGTACGTCGTTCGAGTGTTTTTGCTGGTCCGCATCGATTCGCTTCTCTCGACTCGCTTACCGTCCCCGCCAAACGGCCGGCCCAGGAACCGTTCACAGCTCTGGAGGAACTTTGCGTCTAGCACTGGTGATCGTGGCAGCTGCTCTAGGTCTGACGGGGTGTGCCGTCCAGTGGACCCCAGGCGAGATGGACGAGCTCTACTCCGGCTGCACGGGCGCAGGACTCCCCTCCGAGAGCTGTCAGTGTGTAGTCGACACGATCACAAGCGAGACCGGCTATGCAGACTTCACTCAGCGATCCACCGCTGAGCAGTCCGACGCTTTCGTGGCCGCCCTTCTCGATTGCTGAACCGCTCGGCCGCGCTGCAGCGCGCCATGTTGGACGGTCGCCACGTGTCCCTGAAGCCGCCTTCAGGAACACACCGCACTAGCTGACGGTGTCGGGAGCGAACGTCGCCATCGTTCTGACCGGTGTGCTGTGGCCGCTGCGCCGGAGGGCCCTGGACCGGCGGGTGCAGGCTCTCGTCGCCGCGCCGGTCCTGGCCGGCTTCGTCGTGCTCGCCGGCGGCGGGGCGAGCGTCGTCCGGGCCGCGGCGATGGGCGCGGTCGCGCTGCTCGCACTGGCTGCCGGACGGCCGCGGGCCGCGCTGCCCGCGCTCGGCGCCGCCGTCTGCGTGCTGCTCTTCGTCGACCCCGGACTGGCCCGGGACGCCGGCTTCGCGCTGTCCGTCGCAGCCACGGCGGCCATCGTGCTCCTGGCGCCGGGATGGTCGCGGACGCTGCGCGGACACGGCTGTCCGGCCGTCCTCGGCGACGCGCTCGCGGTCAGCGCCGCTGCCGGCCTGGCCACCGCGCCGCTCGTCGCAGGTCTGTCGGGCACGGTCAGCCTGGTCTCGCTGCCGGCCAACCTCCTTGCCGCGCCGGCCGTCGCACCGGCCACCGTTCTCGGCCTGATCGCGACGCTGGTCGCCCCGGTCGCGCCGCCCCTGGCCGACGTGCTCGTCCACCTCGCGGGATGGCCCACGCGCTGGTTGGTCCTCGTCGCCGGGCGGGCGGCCGACGTGCCGGACGCAGCGGCCGCCTGGCCGGCGGGCTCCGGGGGTGCCGTCCTGCTGACCGTCCTGCTCCTCGCCGGAGCGTGGGCGCTGTGGCGGTTCTGCCGGCTCCGGCCACTGGCGGTGGCGGTTGTGGTCGGCATGGTGGTCGTCGGATGGCCCCTCCGGCAGACCGTCCGTGGCTGGCCGCCGCCCGACACGGTCGCGGTGGCCTGCGACGTCGGCCAGGGCGACGCCTTCGTCCTCCCCACGGCAGACGGCGAGGGTGTCCTCGTGGACGCGGGACCCGAGGTCGGCTCGGTCGATCGTTGCCTGGACCGGCTCGGAATCGAGAAGCTGCCGCTGGTCCTCCTCTCGCACCTCGACGTCGACCATGCGCACGGTCTCGCGGGGGCGCTCGCCGGACGCGAGGTCGGCGAGGTAGCAACCGGCACCCTGTCGCCGGCCGACGACCGGGGCGGCGCCCTCGACGCGCTCGTCAGAAGGTCGGGCGCACGCCGCTCCGTCCTCGTCCCCGGAGACCGTCGGCAGGTCGGTGCCACATCGATCGAGGTGCTCGCCCCCGCGCCGCGCCGGGCGACCCCCGCGGCCGAGCCCAACGACCTGTCGATGGTCGTCCGGGTCACGGCGAACGGCCTGCGCATCCTGTTCACCGGCGACCTGGGCGCGGAGGCCGAAGCCCGGCTGGTCTCCGCCGGCACCGACCTCGGCGCCGACGTGCTCAAGGTCCCGCACCACGGGAGCGCCGACGCGGACCGGGGCTTCCTGGCCGCCTCCGGGGCGCGGGTGGGCTTGATCTCGGTCGGAGCCGACAACACCTACGGGCATCCCACCGCGCGCACGCTCACCTGGCTGGCCCAGGCGGGGATGCGGATCTACCGCACCGACCGTCAGGGCGACCTCGCGGTCGCCGGCACCGGCGACCGGTGGGGCGTCGCGGTGACCAACGACCCGGGCCCGCGGGCGGTGAGGAGACGGAAGGGTGCCGGTATCCGGGTGACCGGCCGTGATGGTGCGCGCCATGGCTCCTCCTCCGGTCCGACGTCGCCCGGTTGGCGTCGTCGTGCTGGGAGGAGGAGGCCCATCGAGAACCTGTCCGCCGAGGGCGCCGAGCACTCCGACCAGGAGCTGGCCGGTATCGCCGGCGGGTTGCCGATGTCGGAGTTCAACGGGTCGTCCAAGTGCATCGACGTGACGACCGACACCGTCGACCGGGACCGGGGCTACTGGCGGCTCGCGCGTTGGGCCGGCGCGCGTGCGCCGTGCTGGACGAGGCCACGAGCGCCCTCGACGGCGAGACGGAGGCGCGCGTGGAGGCGGCGCTCTGCGAGCTGCGGATGACCCGCATCGTCGTCGCCCACCGGCTGACCACCGTCGCCGACGCGGACCTGATCGTGGTCCTCGACGGTGGCGCGGGCGTGGAGACCGGGTCGCCGGCGGACCTGCTGCAGCGCGACGGCCGGTACGCGGCCATGGTGCGCGGAGCCCAGGTGGCGCAGCCGGTCGGGTGACCGGGGAACGTCGGTACCCCGTGACACCATCGGGGCGTGCCGGCCAGGACTGTGGAACCGACCTCGCGCCTCCGGGTGGTGATGGGCGAGGAGGAGCTGCTGCGGTCCCGCGCCGTCTCCGCCGTCCGAGCCGCCGTCCGCAACCGGCACGAGGACGTCGAGGAGCACGAGCTCGCCGCCGCGGGGCTCCAGCTGGGCGACCTGGCCGACGTGCTCGCGCCCTCGCTGTTCGGCGGCCACCGGCTCGTCGTGGTGACCGGGGTGCACGAGTGCGCGGCGGCGCTGGCCGACGTCCTGGTCGGCTACACCAGGGATCCCGATCCCGACCTGACGCTGGTCGTGGTCCACTTCGGTGGCAAGCGCAACGAGGCCCTGGTCAAGGCGTTCACCGCGGCCGGCGCAGCCCTCGACGAGTGCCCCAAGGTCACCTCGGTGGGCGACCGGATCGCGTTCGTGCGCAACGAGGTCCGCCAGTTCGGCGGCCGGATCACCGCCGACGCGGCCAGTGCCCTCGTCGAGGCCGTCGGCGCCGACCTGCGGCAGTTGTCGGCGGCGGCCGGCCAGCTCGTGTCCGACTTCGGCGGCACCGTCGACGCCGATGCGGTGGCGCGCTTCCACCGCGGGCAGGCCGAGGTCACCGGATTCACGGTCGCCGAGCGGGTCCTGGTCGGCGATCGCGCCGGCTCGATCGAGACGCTGCGCTGGGCGCTCGACAGCGGGGTGGCGCACGTGCTCATCGCCGACGCCATCGCCGACGGCGTGCGCACCGCGGCCCGGGTGGCCTCGCTCAGCTCGACCAACCCGGGGGAGCTGGCGCGCATCCTGAAGCTGCCGCCGTGGAAGGTGAAGAAGGCCCAGGCGCACTCCCGGGGCTGGAGCATCGACGGGCTGCAGCAGGCGATCGGCGTCGCGGCCGAGCTGAACGCCGACGTCAAGGGTGCCGCGGCGAGCGCCGACTACGCCCTCGAGCGGGCGGTCCGCCGGATCCTCACCATCCGCGCGGAGACGGGCCGGGGAAACCTCGCCCGACGCTGACCCGCAGCACCCCCGAGAACGCGACGAGCCCCCGTCCCGCGAGGGGAGGGGGCTCGTCGAGCGCCGCGCCCGGGGGCGCGGGACCGGCTCAGAGGCCGGCGACCTGCTTGGCCAGACCCGACTTGCGGTTGGCCGCCTGGTTCTTGTGGATGACGCCCTTGCTGGCGGCCTTGTCCAGCTGCTTGGCGGCGACCTGCAGCGCGGTGGCCGCCGCGGCGGCGTCACCGGACTCGGCGGCCGTGCGGACGCGCCGGACGGCCGTCTTCAGGGCGGACTTGACGGCAACGTTGCGCTGGCGCGCCTTCTCGTTGGTCTTGATCCGCTTCTTCTGGGACTTGATGTTCGCCACGCGTGAGCCTCGGATGTGTCGCAGGAGGGAGTACTTCTGACAGAGCGTCCGGGCGCAGAGCAGCAAGACCGCGCCGGCGGACCGGTCTCCCAAGATACCAGCGTCGGACGACCGACCCCACCCGCGGGTCACCTCCCGGCACGCTGGGCCCTCGCGGTGGTCGCCCGGCCGGGTCCGGGGCCGTGGGACGATGGCAGCACTGTGACGACTCCTGCTGCCACCGATCCGGCCATCATCCGGAACTTCTGCATCATCGCCCACATCGACCACGGCAAGTCGACGCTGGCCGACCGGATGCTCGAGGTGACCGGTCTGGTCGAGGGGCGCAACATGCGCGCCCAGTACCTCGACCGGATGGACATCGAGCGCGAGCGCGGGATCACCATCAAGGCGCAGAACGTGCGCCTGCCCTGGACGCCCCGGTCGGGCGAGCACGCCGGCACCGAGTACGTGCTCGACATGATCGACACCCCCGGCCACGTCGACTTCACCTACGAGGTGTCCCGGTCGCTGGCCGCCTGCGAGGGCGCCGTCCTGCTGGTCGACGCCGCCCAGGGCATCGAGGCGCAGACGCTGGCCAACCTCTACCTGGCGCTCGAGAACGACCTCGCGATCATCCCGGTGCTCAACAAGATCGACCTGCCGGCCGCCCAGCCGGAGAAGTACGCCGCCGAGATCGCCCACATCATCGGCTGCGAGCCCGAGGACGTCCTCCGGGTCAGCGGAAAGACCGGGGAGGGCGTGCCCGAGCTGCTCGACCGCATCGTCGACCAGATCCCGGCGCCCACCGGCGACGCCGGGGGCCCCGCGCGCGCGATGATCTTCGACTCGGTCTACGACATCTACCGCGGCGTCATCACCTACGTCCGCGTGGTCGACGGGCGCATCTCCGCCCGCGACCGCATCAGGATGATGTCGACCGGCGCCACGCACGAGCTGCTCGAGATCGGCGTCATCTCGCCCGAGCCCAAGCCGGTGGAGAGCCTCGGCGTCGGCGAGGTCGGCTACTTCATCACCGGCGTGAAGGACGTCCGCCAGTCCCGCGTCGGCGACACGGTGACTTTGCAGCACAAGCCGGCCACCGAGTCGATCGGCGGCTACCGCGACCCCAAGCCGATGGTCTACTCCGGCCTCTACCCGATCGACGGCAGCGACTACCCGCTGCTGCGTGAGGCGCTGGACAAGCTGCTGCTCAACGACGCCGCCCTCGTGTACGAGCCCGAGACCTCCGCCGCCCTCGGCTTCGGGTTCCGGGTCGGCTTCCTCGGCCTGCTGCACCTGGAGATCGTCCGCGAGCGACTCGAGCGCGAGGCCGGCATCAGCCTGATCTCCACCGCGCCCAACGTCGTCTACCGCGTGGTCATGGAGGACGGCTCGGAGGTCACCGTCACCAACCCCAGCGACTGGCCCGCGGGCAAGATCTCGACGATCTACGAGCCGGTGGTCAGCGCCACGATCATCGCGCCCAGCGACTACACCGGCGCGATCATGGAGCTCTGCCAGAGTCGGCGCGGCCAGCTCGGCGGCATGGACTACCTGAGCGAGTCCCGCGTGGAGCTGCGCTACACGCTGCCCCTCGGCGAGATCATCTTCGACTTCTTCGACGCCCTGAAGTCGCGCACCCGCGGCTACGCCTCGCTCGACTACGCCGAGGCCGGCGAGCAGGAGTCGTCGCTGGTGAAGGTGGACATCCTGCTGCAGGGCGAGGCCGTCGACGCCTTCAGCGCGATCGTGCACAAGGACAAGGCCTACAGCTACGGGGTGCTGATGGCCGGCAAGCTGCGCGAGCTGATCCCGCGCCAGCAGTTCGAGGTGCCCATCCAGGCCGCCGTCGGCTCCCGGGTGATCGCACGCGAGACGGTGCGCGCCATCCGCAAGGACGTCCTGGCCAAGTGCTACGGCGGTGACATCACCCGCAAGCGGAAGCTGCTGGAGAAGCAGAAGGAGGGCAAGAAGCGGATGAAGATGGTGGGCCGCGTCGAGGTCCCCCAGGAGGCGTTCGTCGCCGCGCTCTCCACCAACGAGTCCACCGCCTCGAAGAAGTGACCGGCCGTCTCCTGGCCGTCTGCGTCTCCGGTCCGCGCCCGATCCGTCTGCCCCGGGTGGGCGACAGCACCAGCGGCATCGACAAGCGGCCGGTTCCCGGCCGGGTCGCCGTCCATCCGCTGGGTCTGGACGGCGACGTGCAGGTCAACCAGAAGTTCCACGGCGGCGAGGGGCAGGCGCTCTACGCGTACGCCCAGGAGGACGCCGACTGGTGGGCCGCCGAGCTCGACCGCGCGCTCCCGGCCGGCCGGTTCGGCGAGAATCTCCGCACGAGCGGCCTCGACCTCACCGGCGCCGTCCTCGGCGAGCGCTGGCGGATCGGCGACGTGCTCGTCGAGGTCACCGCGCCCCGCACGCCGTGCGCCAAGCTGCGCGCGCACTGGGGCGTCCCGCGGCTGATCAAGCGGTTCACCGAGCACGGTGCCAGCGGCGCCTACCTCCGCGTCCTGGAGACCGGCGACCTCGGCGCCGGCGACCCCGTCGAGGTCGAACGGCCCGGCCACGGCATCACCGTCGGGCTGGCCTTCCGCGCCTTCACGACCGAACGCCACCGGCTGCACGAGCTCGCCGCGGCGCGCGGCGCGCTGCCGGAGCGGAACCGGCCGAAGGTGGATGCGGCGCTGGCCGAACGGTCCGGCGCCTCGGCCTGAGCACGGCGGCGCGCTACTGTCCGCCGCGGTACGCCGGGCTGGACCGGCCGACGGGGAGGTGGCCATGTCGCTGCGCCGGAAGGGCGTCGGCCTGCTCGCGCTCACCCTCCTGGCCGTAACCGGGTGCAGCGGCGGCGGCGAGCCCGAGGAGTCCGGCCCCGACCTTCTGGCCCGCGCGAAGACCACGCTCGACGAGGCCAGCAGCGCCCACTTCGTCCTTGACAGCGAGGGCGCCCCGGAGAGCGGCACCCTGCTGGTCGGGGGAGAGGGCGACATCGCCCGGCCGGCCTCGTTCGACGGCACCCTCGAGGTCCTGGCCCTCGGGAGCAGCCTGGACCTCGACGTCGTCTCGGTCGACGGCACCGTCTACGCCCAGCTGCCCTTCACCACCGCCTACTCCGTGGTCGACCCGGCCCAGTTCGGCTTCGGCGACCCCGGCGCGCTGCTCGGCCCCGAGACCGGGATCTCGCAGCTGCTCGCGCAGGCGGAGTCGGTCGAGCTGGGGAAGGAGAGCCGGGTGGACGGCGAGGTCGTCCGCGAGGTGACCGCCGAGCTGCCCGGCGACCTGGTCGAGCAGATCCTCACCAGCGAGGACCCCAGCACCCCGGTGGATGCGCGGTTCTCCATCGCGGTCGACAGCGGTGAGCTGCGCCGGGCCGAGCTGACCGGGCCGTTCTACACCGCGGGCGAGGAGGCGACGTTCACCCTCCAGCTGAGCGACTTCGGGGCCGATGTCGAGATCAGCGCGCCGCCCACCGGCTGAGCCGGCGCCGGGCACCCGCGCCGTCCCCGGGCTCCCGGTCGTCGTCCTCGCGACCCTCGCCGTCCTCGTCACGGCCGCCGACACCTACGTCGTCGTCCTGGCTCTGCCCGACATCCTCACCGGGGTCGGCGTCGGCATCGACGAGCTTCAGCGGGCCACCCCGATCGTCGGCGGCTTCCTGCTCGGCTACACCGCCACCCTGCCGCTGCTGGGCCGGCTGGCCGACCTGCGCGGCCGGGTGCCGGTGCTGGTCGGCTGCCTGCTGCTCTTCGCCCTCGGGTCGCTGCTGACGGCGACGGCCGACTCCCTCGGCCCGGCCGTCCTCGGCCGCGGACTGCAGGGGATCGGTGCCGGCGGCCTGGTGCCGGCCACCCTGGCGCTCGTCGCCGACCGCTGGCCGCCCGAGCGGCGGTCGGTCCCGCTCGGTGCCGTCGGCGCCGTGCAGGAGGCCGGCGCGGTGCTCGGCCCGCTGGCCGGCGCGGCCGTGCTCGCGGTCGCCGACTGGCGGGCCATCTTCTGGCTCAACCTGCTCCTCGGGGTGGGGCTCTCGGTCGGCGTGCGGGCGACGACCCGGGGACGGCGGCCCGACCCGGTGGGCCTGGTGCTCGCCACCCTGGCCGCGGTCGCGCTGGCCCTGCAGCTGGCCGCTCCGACCGCGCTGGCCGAGGACGTCACGCTCGGGCTGCTCTACGTCCCGGTGGTGCCGTCGCTCGAGGCGTCGACCCCGCTCGTGCTCGTCGCGGGAGTCGCCGGCGCCGGGCTCGTGGCGCGCAGCCTCGCCGCCCCCGACGGCGCGGTGCTGCCGCTGCGGGGGCTGCCCCGGCTGGCCGCCGAGGTCGACGTGCTGGGCTCGGCGCTGGCCGTCGTCGCCCTGGGCAGCGTCGTCTGGGCCTTCGCCGCCGCCGACCCGGCCACCGAGGTCGTGGCCCACGGACCGGTGCTGCTGCCCCTGGCGCTCGCGGCCGCGGTCGCCTTCGTCGTCCACGAGCGGCGGACGCACGATCCGGTACTCCCGTTGCGCGCGCTGCGCCCGGTCGGGGCCTGGGGTGCACTGCTGGTCAACCTGCTGGTCGGCGCCGCCCTGGTGGCGGCGCTGGTCGACGTCCCCCTCTTCGCCCGCAACACCACGACGCCCGGCGACCAGCTCGGCGCCGCGCTGGTCCTGCTGCGGCTGCTGGTCGCGGTGCCGGTGGGTGCGCTGCTCGGCGGTTGGCTGTGCCGGACGGTGCCGCCGCGGCTGGTCGCCGCCGGCGGGATGGCGATGTCCGCCCTGGCCTTCGTGGCGATGACGACGTGGGGCGAACGGTCGCTCGACGGGGCCGCGTCCACCGGGGTGCTCCTCGCCGCCGGCCTCGGTTTCGGGCTCGCCATCGCCCCGGTCAACGCGGTGCTGCTCGCGGTCACCGGCGCCGACGTCCACGGCAGTGCCAGCGCCCTCGCCGTGGTGGCCCGGACCGTCGGCATGCTGGCCGGCCTGTCGCTGCTCACAGCCGTCGCCCTGCGCCGGTTCACCGCCGAGGTCGAGGCGATCGGAACGCCGTTCGAGCTGTGCCCCGACAGTCCCGCCGACTGCCCGGCCTACGACGCGGCCACCGACGCGGCGATCCTCGGCCAGCTGCACACCGTCTTCGCCGGCGCCGCGATCGCGGCGGCGCTGGCGGCCGTGGCGGCGCTGGTCCTGCTGCGACCAGGGCGGCAGCGGCCGACCGCCTGACGGGAGCGGCGGGAGGGTGACGCCGGGCCGATCCCTGCTCTACCTTTCCCGCCCAGGAGGCACGGGTGGACGGGATCGAACAGCTGAGGATCAGCCTGCTGGGCACCTGCACGGCCTCCCTCGGCAACACCCCGCTGGACCTGGGCGGTCCGCGGCAGCGTGCCGTCCTCGCCGTCCTCCTCCTCGCGCGCGGGGAGATCGTCCCGGGGGACCGGCTCGTGGAGTCGGTGTGGGGGGAGCGGGCGCCGGCCGACCCCGCCGGCGCGCTGCAGGCCTACGTCTCGCACCTGCGCCGGCGCCTGCAACCGGCCAGCGCGGCGCGGACCCGCTCGGCGGTCATCGTCAGCGAGGGCCGCGGCTACGCGGTGCGGCTGCCCCCCGACGCCGTCGACGTCTGGCGGTTCGAGGCGCTGCTGGACCGGGCCGGGACGGAGGCCGACCCGGCGCAGACCGCCGCGATGATGACCGAGGCGCTCGCCCTGTGGCGCGGGCCGCCGCTGGCCGACTGGGCCGACGAGCCGTGGGCCGAGACCGAGATCGGCCGGCTCACCGAGCTGCGCGCCGCCGCCCGGGAGCGGTTGCTCGCCGCCCGGCTCGAACTGGGCGAGGCGCCGCTGCTGGTACCCGACCTGGAGGCGATGGTCGCCGAGGAGCCGCTGCGCGAGGAGCGCTGGCGGCTGCTGGTGCTCGCGCTCTACCGCGCGCAGCGGCAGGCCGACGCGCTCGGCGCCCTGCGGCGGGCCCGCACCACGCTCGCCGACGAGCTCGGTGTCGACCCGGGCCCCGCGCTGCGCGAGCTCGAGCAGCAGGTGCTCGACCAGTCGCCCGCCCTCACCGTGCCCGTCCAGCGCTCCCGCGCCCCGCAGCGGCAGCCGGCAGCGCCCCCTCCCGCGGCCCCCGCCGTCCCGGACGACCTGCTGGACCGCGACCGCGAGATGCGCGCCGTGCACGCGGCCCTCGACGACCTGGCCTCGGGCGAGCCCCGGCTGCTGCTGATCGAGGGGCCGGCCGGGATCGGCAAGACGCGCCTGCTCACCGAGACGCGGCGGCTCGCCGGCGACCGGGGCATCCGGGTGCTCACCGCCCGCGGCAGTCAGCTGGAGAAGGAGTTCGGCTTCGGCGCCGTCCGCCAGCTCTTCGAGCCGGAGCTCGCCACGGCCGAGCGGCGGGAGGCGCTGCTGACCGGGGCGGCCGCCAGCGCCCGCACCGTCTTCGACCTGGCGCCCGGCGAGTCGCCCGACGGGTCCTTCGCCGTCCTGCACGGCCTGTACTGGCTGGCGGTCGACCTCGCCGCCGACGGCCCGCTCGTGCTGGCGATCGACGACCTCCAGTGGTGCGACAGCTCCTCGCTGCGGTGGCTCGCCTACCTGGCCCGGAGGCTGGACGCCGTCCCCGTTCTCGTCGTCGGCACGGTCCGCAGCGGCGAGCAGCATCCCGACGAGGAGCTGCTCACGGAGCTGTCGCTCGAGCCCGCGGCCGTCGTCGTCCGGCCGGACACGCTCTCGCCGGAGGCCACCGAGGACCTGGTGGAGCGCCGCCTCGGCGGGCCGGTCTCGCCGCTGTTCGCCCTCGCCTGCCACCGCACCACGTCGGGCAACCCGCTGCTGCTCCGGCAGCTGCTGCGCGCGCTGGAGGCCGACCGGGTGCGGCCCGACGCCGCGCACGCCGACATGGTGGTCGCGGTGGGATCGCGCGCGGTCTCGAGCATCGTGCTGATGCGGTTGCGCCGTCTGGGCGGGTCCGCGCCGGACGTCGCCCGCGCGGCCGCCGTCCTGGGGGACGGCGCCTCGCTGCCGACGGTCGCGGCGCTCGCCGGGCTCTCCGAGGCCGACACGGCCGCTGGGCTGGCCGCGCTCGCACGCTGCGAGATCGTCACGGACGAGCAGCCGGTGGCCTTCGTGCACCCGCTGGTGCGGGACGCGGTCTACCGCGACCTGCCGGCGGCCGAGCGCGCGCTGCGCCACGAGCGCGCGGCACAGCTGCTGCGGGCCGCCGGGGCCAGCGACGAGCAGGTCGCCGGGCACCTGTTGCTCGCCCCCGACCGCGGCGACCCGGACACCGTCGAGGTCCTGCGGCGGGCCGCGCGCACGGCGGCCGACCGGGGCGCCTCCGACAGCGCGGTCACCCTCCTGCGCCGGGCGCTCCGGGAGCTGCCGGCCGGCGAGCTGCGCTGCGACGTCCTCACCGAGTTGGGGATGCTGGAGACGCTCGTCGACGGGGCGGCCAGCACCGAGCACCTGCTGCAGGCCTACGCCCTGATCACCGAGCCGGAAGAGCGCGCGACCATCGCCGTCGCCATCGCCCGGACCGAGGTGTTCGCCAGCCCCCCGGGCGTGGCCACCGCGTTCGCCCGGGACGCCGCGCGCGGGATGCCACCCGAGCTGGCCGACCACCGCCAGGCACTGCTGGCCGTCGAGCGGACCGGCGGGTACATGCACGGCCTGGAGCCGTCGGTGTGGCGGACGACGGACCCGGCCGACCCCACCGGCGACGGTCTGGGTGCCCGGATGCTCGCCGCCACCCTGGCCTTCGAGGCGATGATCGACGGCGAGGACCGGGAGCGCGCCGTCCGGCTGGCGCGCTTCTCCCTCGACGGCGACCGGCTCTGGACCATCGACAACGGGCTGTTCTGGGTGGTGGCGGCCAACGTGCGCACCCTGGCCGACGACGACCTCGGCAACTTCTGGGCCCGCGCCCGGGAGCAGGCACACGCGCGCGGCTCGCTGTTCACGGCCCTGTCGGTCAACGTGTGGGAGGGCTACTGGCGCTGGCGCCGCGGCGAGCTGGACGAGGCCCTGGCCTGCCTCACGGCGGCGCTCGACCAGGACCGGATGTGGGGCGGCTCCGGCATCGGTGAGCCCTACACGCGGTCGTTCCAGATCGGCTGCCACCTCGACCGCGGCGACGTCGCCGCGGCCCGGCAGGTGGCCGACGCGGCGCTCCAGGGGCCGTCGGCAGGGGAGGGCGGGCGCCTGCTCCAGCACGCGCTCGCCCGCCTGCTGGCCGTCGAGGGCCGGCCCACCGACGCGCTGGCCCTGCTCGACGCCATCCCGATGCCGGTGCCGGTCCGCAACCCGGTCTGGAACCCGTGGCTCACCACCGCGGCGATCTCGCTCGACCGGCTGGGCCGCACCGACGAGGCCGTGACGCTCATGGAGGAGGAGGTCGCCCGGCTGCGGCGGTGGGGGGCGCCGAGCTACCTCGGGACGGCGCTGGGCCGGCTCGGCGAGCTGCGCGGCGCGAAGGGGCTCGACGAGGTGCGCGAGGCGGTGGAGGTGCTCGCTCCCAGCCACGCCGCGGTCGAGCTGGCGCGCGCCCGGTGCATGCTGGGCCTCCGCCCCGAGGTGCCCGACGCCGAGGCGGTCGACCTGCTCCACGCCGCGCTGGACACCGCGCTGGACCGCGGCGCGCTCGGCATCCAGCGCCGCGCGCGGACGGGGCTGGCCCGCCGCGGCCGCCCGGACGAGAGCGGCCGGGACGCGGAGCGGTGCCCGACCTCCACCCAGCGGCGCATCGTCGAGCTCGCCGCCGCCGGGCACGGGGTGCGGGAGGTTGCGCAGCAGCTGTTCCTCACCCCGGGCACGGTGCAGGCCGTGCTGGAGTCGATGTCCGGGAACGGTCTCAAGTCGTCCTCAAGTTCGCCGGCCGATCCTCGGTCACTGGCAACCGGGAGGACCCCGTGACGCAGCAACAGGTGACGACGCCCGTCCGCCCCCGCGCGGAGGGGCTCCGCGGCCTGTGCGGTGGCTCCGTGCAACTGCCGGGCGATCCGGCGTACGACATGGCCCGCGCGCCGTGGAACCTGTCGATGCGCGACCACCCGGCCGCCGTCGCCTACCCCGCGTTCCCCGACGAGGTCGCCGAGGTGCTGCTCGCCGCGGCCGCGGCGGGCCTGCAGGTGGCGCCCCAGGGAACCGGCCACGGCGCCCCGCCGCTGGAGGGCCGCCTGGGCAACGCCGTCCTGTTGCGCACCTCGGCTATGACGGAGCTGGAGGTCGACGTCGAGCGGCGCACCGTCCGGGCCGGGGCCGGCGTGCTGTGGGGCGACCTGGCCGACACCGCGGGTCGGTACGGCCTGGCCGGCCGGCACCCGTCGTCCCCGGACGTCGGCGTGGTCGGCTACTCCCTCGGCGGCGGCATCGGCTGGTACGCACGCGCGCTGGGCCTGCAGTCCAACGCCGTGACCGCCGTCGAGCTGGTCCTCGCCGACGGCACGCGGGTGCGGGCAACCGCCGACGCCGAGGCCGAGCTGTTCTGGGCGCTGCGCGGCGGTGCCGCGCCGCTGGGCGTGGTCACGGCCCTCGAGTTCGAGGTCTTCCCGCTGGAGACGGTGGTCGCCGGCGCGATGGCCTGGGACTGGACGGCGGTGGAGCGCGTGCTGCCGGCCTGGGTCGCCTGGTGCGCCGAGGCGCCGGAGGAGGCCACGACCGCCTTCCGCCTGCTCGACGTCCCGCACATGGAGCAGATCCCCCCGGAGCTGCGCGGCCGGCGGATCGCCATGATCGACGGCGCCGTCCTGGGGGACGACGCCTTCGCCGCCGAGGCGCTCGCCCCGCTGCGCGCGCTCGCGCCGGAGTTCGACAGCACCGGGCGGGTGCCGGCCGCGTCGCTGGTCCGGCTGCACCTCGATCCGGAGGGGCCCACGCCCGCGTACGCGAGCAGCACCCTGATCTCCGGGCTGCCCGACGCCGCCATCGCCGGGATCATCGAGGCGGTGGGTCCGGGCTCGGACACCCGGCTGGCCGCCGCCGAGCTGCGGCAGCTCGGGGGAGCGCTGTCCCGGCCCGACCCCGACGGCGGGGCGCTGGCCTTCCTCGACGGTTCGTTCCTCGCGCTCGGCCTGGGCCTGGGCGGTGGGGACGGCGTGGACTGGGAACGCCAGCGCGCCGACGCCGCGCGCTTCCTGGCCGCCGTCGAGCCCTGGGCGACCGGACGCCAGTACCTGCCGATGCTCGAGGAGCGCACCGACACCCGCAAGGTGTTCGCGCCCGGGGTGCACGAGCGGCTGTCCGCCGTCCGCCGGAGCGTCGATCCGGACGGTCTGTTCCTGGCGCCGCACGCCGGCTGAGGACTTGAGGCCGCCGCTCAAGGCGGCCGCAACCGCACGGCAAGGACGGCGGCGCACGGTTCCTCCATCAGCTCGATCCGATCTGGAGGACCACCGTGACTCTGATCCTCGACGCCCCCGTCGTCGACACCGAGATCCCGTTCGACATCCTGCGTGCCCAGCTCACCGGTGACCTGCTCACGCGCGATGACCCGGCGTACGAGGCGACGGTCAGTCCCTGGAACCTCGCGGTCGCGATGCGCCCGGCCGCCGTGGCCGCCGTCCGTACCGCCGAGGACGTCGTCGCCACCGTCCGCTTCGCCGGGTCCTACGGCCTGACCGCCGGGGTGCAGGCCACCGGACACGGCGCGGAGGCGTCGCTGGCCGGCCACCTGCTCGTCATGACCCGCGGCCTCGACGAGGTCACCGTGCACCCCGAGGGCTGGGCCCGCGTGGGCGCCGGCGTGAAGTGGTCGCAGCTCGTGCCCCAGGCCGCCGCCTACGGCCTGGCCGGTGTCAACGGCTCCACCACCGACGTCGGCATCGTCGGCTACACGACCGGCGGTGGTGTGGGGCCGATGGCACGCACCTACGGCATCAACGCCGACCGGGTGCGGGCCTTCGAGGTGGTCACCGGGGACGGCGTGTTCCGCCGGGTGACCCCGACCGAGTACCCGGACCTGTACTTCGCACTCCGCGGCGGCAAGGGCGCCGCAGGCATCGTCACCGCGATCGAGTTCGACCTGGTCCACATGCCGACCTTCTACGGCGGGGCGATCTACTTCGACGCCACCGACGCCGCCGCGGTCATCGACCGGTGGCGGGGCTGGGCCGACGAGCTCCCCGAGCAGGGCACCACGTCCTTCGTCCTCTTCCAGCTGCCCCCGCTGCCGCAGGTCCCGCCGCCGCTGGCCGGGAAGATGACGCTCGGCATCCGCTTCCTGTGGACCGGGGACGCGGAGGAGGGCGCCCGGCTGCTGAACCAGATCCGCGACGTGGCGCCGGTCCTCCTCGACGACGCGCACCAGCGCCCCTACACGGAGATCGACGCGGTGCACGCCGACCCGGTGGACCCGATGCCGGTCACCGACCCGGCCATCCTGCTGGGCAGCTTCCCCGCGGAGGCGGCCGACCGGCTGCTGGAGGTGGCCGGCCCCGGGTCCGGGTCGCCGCAGGTCATGGTGGAGGTGCGGCACCTCGGCGGTGCGTACGCGCGGGAGGGCAGGTACCCCAGCGCCTTCAGCCACCGGGCGGCGCGGTTCAGCGTCCTGACGGTCGGCGTGGCCGGGGACGTTGCCATGGCCACGGCCGCTCTGGCGCACTCCGACCGGGTGTTCGCCGCGCTGGGCGACTGGGACACCGGCGGGGTGTGGCCGAACTTCGGGATCCCGCACGACGCCCGCTCCGCCCGGCGGTCCTACGACGAGGCGACGCTGGCCCGGCTGCGGGAGGTCGTGGACCGGTACGACCCGCAGGGCGTCCTCCAGGCCGGTGCGTACACGCGGGCCGTCGCATGACCGACGTCGCCTGATCCCCGCGACCCGGCGCCCGGACCTGGAACCCCAGGTCCGGGCGCCGTCGCGTGCTCAGGGATGCAGGGTGGCGGTGAGGTCGCGGCGGAGGGCGACGGGGTCGACGCCGTGATCGGCCAGGACCTTCATCGCCAGTCCCTCGCCCTCGCGGAGCAGTCCCAGCGCGATGTGCCCGTCGCCGATCGTCTTGTCCTTCAGCGCGATCGCCTCCCGCAGGGCGAGTTCGAGCACCTTCTTCGCCCGGCGGGTGAAGGGCAGGTGCCCCTCGCGGCCGGCCGCCCTGGGGCCGGGCCCGTCGAGCGCGCCGGGCCCGAAGGCCTCCTCGACCTTGTCCCGGACGGCGGCCAGGTCGATGCCGAGCGTCGTGAGCGCGTCGGCGTCGAGGTCGACCCCGCTCAGGGTGCTCGCCACCGCCGCCCTGACCGACCGTCGGGTGAGCCCGTGCCGGCCCAGGACCTCGCTGGCCGGTGTCGACTGCTCGAGCAGGGCCAGCAGCAGGTGCTCGGTGCCGACCCACCCGTGCTGCAGTTCCCGGGCCTCGGCCTGGGCGTCGACCACCACCTGCCGGGCGGCCTGCGTGAACCGTTCGAACATGTCAGTCCCTCCGCCGGAGTGGGCCGCGGCCGCCCGCGTACTTCTTGTGCACCGCCTGCCGGGTGACGCCCAGCAGCTGCGCGATCTGCTCCCACGTCCAGCCCTGGTCGCGGGCGTTCTCCACCTGGAGCGCCTCGAGCCGTTCGACCAGCGTCCGCAGGGAGCGGACGGCCGTGAGGCCCACCGCGGGATCGCGGCTCCCGGCCGCGGTGGCCACCTGTGCCGTGTCAGCCATGGCTGTCAACCTAAGTTGCTTCGATGGAGCTGTCAACAGTGGTTGACAACTCGGATCGCGGAGGCTCGTCGCGAGGCCGCCAGGGTCGCGGCTACAGCGTGAAGACGATCTTCCCGGCGGTGCGGCCCTCGAGCATGCGCTCGAAGCCCTCGCGGGCCCGGTCCAGCGGGAGCTCGACGTCGATCTGCGGCCGGATGCCGGTGACGCTGCACATCTGGATCAGCGACTCGAGCTCCGTCTTGGTGCCCATGGTCGAGCCGATCACCGACAGCTGGGTGAAGAACACCCGGTTGAGCTCGGCGCCGGGATTGAAACCGGTCGTCGCGCCGGAGGTCACCACGACACCGCCCGGCTTGAGCGACTTGATGCTGTGCGACCAGGTGGCCTCGCCGACGGTCTCCATGACGCCGTCCACCCGCTCGGGCAGCCGGGCCC
This sequence comes from Blastococcus sp., assembly GCA_035296685.1. Taxonomy (GTDB): domain Bacteria; phylum Actinomycetota; class Actinomycetes; order Mycobacteriales; family Geodermatophilaceae; genus Blastococcus_B. Next base: position 33,191 of record DATHAK010000101.1, on the reverse strand, counting down.
CGCTCTCGAACGCCTGCTCGGCGCCCAGGGCGAGCGCGGCGGCGCGCTTCTCCTCGCTGCGGCCGGTGACCCACATCCGGTAGCCGGCGGCCCGCCCGAGGACAATCAGCGCGGTCGCGACGCCGCCGCTCGCGCCCTGCACCAGCACCGTCTGGCCCGGCCGCAGCCCCGACTTCACGAAGAGCATCCGGTATGCGGTCAGCCAGGCGGTGGGCAGGCACGCCGCCTCGGCGAAGGACAGCTCGGCCGGCTTCGGCAGCACGTTGTGCTTCGGGACGGCGACCTTCTCGGCCATCGTCCCCTGGTGCAGCTCGGAGAACAGCGACCGCTTGGGGTCGAGCGTCTCGTCACCGGTCCAGCCGGGGCTGGCGACGACTCCGTGGACGACGACCTCGTTGCCGTCCTCGTCGAGCCCGGCGGCGTCGGTACCCAGGATCATCGGCATCCGCTCCTGCGGCAGGCCGAGGCCCTGGAGGCTGAACAGGTCGTGGTGGTTGAGCGAGACGGCCTTGACGTCGATGGTCGTCCAACCGTCGGGCGCCTCCGGATCGGGGCGGTCGCCGACCTCCAGCACGGAGAGCGGGTCCTTCGGGTTCGGCGTCGAGACGAAGGCAGCGCGCATGCAGGCAAGCTAACGAACGACGACCACGGCGTCCTGGCGGGGGACGAACTCGCCGATCACCGGGGCACCGGGGACCTCGCCGCCGAGCAGCAGACCACCGGAGGTCTGGGCGTCGGCCAGCAGCAGCGCCTCGTCCTCCGAGACCGATGACAGGTCGGTGTGCGGCCGCACCCAGTCGAGGTTGCGCCTTGTGCCGCCGGAGACGAAACCGTCGGCGAGCGCCTGCCGTGCTCCGGCCAGGTAGGGGAGGGCGGCGGCGTCGACCACGGCGGTGACGCCGCTGGCGCGGGCCATCTTGTAGAGGTGGCCCAGGAGGCCGAAGCCGGTGACGTCGGTGCCCGCCCGGATCCCCGCCGCGACGGCGGCACGGCCGGCCTCGGCGTTGAGCGCGGTCATCGAGGCGACCGCCTCCTCCGACACCTCGCCCGTGGCCTTCATCCGGCTGTTGAGCACGCCGACCCCGAGCGGCTTGGTCAGGCTCAGCGCCGTCCCCGCCACAGCGGCGTCGTTGCGGATGATCCGGTCGAGGTCGACCAGGCCGGTGACGGCCATGCCGTACTTGGGTTCGGGGTCGTCGATCGAGTGCCCGCCGCCGACGTGGCAGCCGGCCGACTGGGCCACCCCGAGCCCCCCGCGCAGCACCTCGGCGGCCAGTTCGGCGGGCAGGACGTCGCGCGGCCAGCCGAGCAGGTTCACCGCCACGACCGGAATGCCGCCCATCGCGTAGACGTCGGACAGCGCGTTGGCCGCCGCGATCCGGCCGAACGTGTACGCGTCGTCGACGACCGGGGTGAAGAAGTCGGTGGTGAGCACCAGGCCCTGACCGCCCGCGATCCGGACGACGGCCGCGTCGTCCCCGTCGTCGAGCCCGACGACGAGCTCGGCGTTCGGCGCCGACGGCCCGGTGGCGGTGAGCCCGGCGACGACCGCCTCCAGCTCGCCGGGCGGGATCTTGCAGGCGCACCCCCCGCCGTGGGCGTACTGGGTGAGGCGGATCCGCGCCGGTGCAGTCGTCACGCAGAGCAATCTAGGCGCGGTTCAGCCCCGGCCGCCGGGAAGGACGACGAGCCGCGGCCGTGCGGGCGCCTTCGTCCGCCCCAGCGCGCGGCCGGCCGGGTGCCCCGTGGTGGCCGGCGGTGCACCGAGGCCGGCCAGATCGCGCCGCGGCGCGGTCTCGTCGGTGAGCTCGATGCTCTCGATCCGGTCCTCGCGGAACCAGCGGAGGGCCTCCCGTTCGCGGCACCACGCCACGAGGAAGACCGAGTCGCTGCTGCGGACCAGCAGCTGCGGCTCCACCTCCCGCAGGGAGCCGTTCCCCTTGCCGTCCCGGTAGCGGAGAACCGCCACCCGGCGCCGCGCCACGGCCTGCTCCGCGGCCGTGTGGATCTCGGCGGAGCGACCCGCCTCCGCACTGACCCAGAGGCTGGTGGCGAGCAGCTGGGCACGACGGCCGGGATCGGGCTCGAGCACGGTGAGGACCTTCTCCAGCGCGCCGCGCCCGGCATCGGCGTACGGCCCGTCGGGGCGGGCCGCGAGGGCGACGGCGACGGCGGCCGCCTCCTCCGGGGTGAGCGTGACCGGCGGCAGCGTCGCGGCGGGGCGGGACTCGGTGCGCATGCCGCGGATGCTGGCAGCGGGCACCGACAATTTCCGGCACGTAGGCTTCCGACCGGAGGCGTCAGGGTGTCTGGTGACCCCCGCGGCCTCTAAAGCCGACGTGGCCGAGCAGCTCGGTCAGGCGGGTTCGATTCCCGTCCGCCTCCGCCAACTCCTCCTGCCGCCTACGCTGCGTAGCGATGAGCGACGACCCGCGGCGCCAGGTGCCGCGCACCGACACGCTGCTGGCCGACCCCCGGCTGGCGGCGGCGGGCGAGCGGCTGGGCCGGAGCCTGGTCAAGGGCGCGGTGCAGCGGGTGCAGCAGCGCATCCGGGACGGCGAGCTGCCACCCGGCGAGGCGGTCGGCGCCGTCCTCGCCGTGCTGCCGGGAACGGCCGGCAGCCTGCAGCCGGTGCTCAACGCGACCGGCGTCCTGGTGCACACCAACCTGGGCCGCGCGCCGCTGTCGGAGGCCGCCGTCGAGGCGGTCGTCGCCGCGAGCGGGACCACCGACGTGGAGCTCGACCTCGCGACGGGCCGCCGCGGCCCCCGCGGGGAGGCCGCCATCACCGCGCTGCTGGCCGCGGTGCCCGCCGCCGAGGCCGCGATCGTGGTCAACAACTGCGCCGCCGCCCTCGCCCTCGTCGCCACGGCGCTCGGGGCGGGCCGGGAACTGGTGCTGGCCCGCGGTGAGCTGGTCGAGATCGGCGACGGGTTCCGCATCCCGGAGCTGCTCGCCTCGACCGGGGCCCGGCTGCGCGAGGTCGGGACGACGAACCGCGTCACCCTCGCCGACTACCGCGGTGCCCTCGGACCCGACACCGGCGCCGTCCTCAAGGTCCACCCGTCGAACTTCGTCGTCCGCGGGTTCACGCGGGCGGTCGAGGTCGCGGAACTCTCCTCCGCGCTCGCCGGTACGGGCGTCCCGCTGGTCGCCGACGTCGGGTCCGGCCTGTTGCGGCCGCATCCGCAGCTGCCGGACGAGCCCGACCTGCAGACCACGCTCGCCTCCGGGGCCGACCTGGTCCTGGCCAGCGGCGACAAGCTGCTCGGCGGGCCCCAGGCCGGACTGGTGCTCGGCCGGGCCGAGCTGGTGCAGCGGCTGCGCAGGCACCCCCTCTACCGGGCGCTGCGGGTCGACAAGACGACACTCGCCGCTCTGGAGGCCACCATCCGGGGGCCGGTGCCACCCGTCCAGGAGATGCTCGCGGCCGACATCGGGAGCCTCCGCGAGCGGGCGCACGCCCTCGCCGACCGGTTCCGCGCCGCGGGTCTGGACGCGGCGGCGGTCGACACCGAGGCGCGCGTCGGCGGGGGAGGGGCGCCGGAGCAGCCGCTGCCCAGCGCGGCGGTCTCGCTGCCGGAGTCGTTCGCCGAGGCGCTGCGCAGGGGCACCCCGCCGGTCGTCGGCTACGTCGAGGACGGCCGCACGCTGCTCGACCTCCGCAGCCTGCTGCCCTCGGCCGACGACGCGCTGGCGGCGGCCGTCCTGGAGCTCGCCGGCGGGTGAGCGGGATGCACGTTCTCGCGACCGCGGGGCACGTCGACCACGGGAAGTCCGCACTGGTCCGGGCGCTCACCGGCATGGAGCCCGACCGCTGGGCGGAGGAACGCCGCCGCGGACTGACCATCGACCTCGGGTTCGCCTGGACGACGCTGCCGTCGGGGCGGCGGCTGGCGGTGGTGGACGTGCCCGGGCACGAGCGGTTCGTCGGCAACATGCTGGCCGGCGTCGGCTCGGTGCCCGCGGCCCTGGTGGTCGTCGCCGCGGACGACGGCTGGTCGGCCCAGACCGACGAGCACGTCGCCGTCCTCGACGCCCTCGGCGTGCGGCACGCCGTGCTGGCGGTGACCAAGTCGGACCTCGCGGACCCCGAACCGGTGCTCCGCGACGTCCGCGACCGGCTGGCCGGCACCTCGATGGGCGAGGTGCCCGGGGTCCCGGTGAGCTCGCTGTCCGGCGAGGGCCTCCCCGAGCTGACCGACGCCCTGGAGTCGCTGCTCGCCAGGCTCCCCGTCCCCGATCCGCGGGCGCCCGTCCGGCTCTGGATCGACCGGGCGTTCACCATCCGCGGGGCCGGGACGGTGGTCACCGGCACCCTCGCGGCCGGGGCCGTGGCGGGCGGAGACCGGCTGCGGCTGGGCGACCGCGAGGTGGTCGTGCGGGGCGTCCAGTCGCTGGGCGAGCCGGTGGAGCGGGCCGAGGCGACCGCGCGGGTGGCGATCAACCTGCGCGGCGTCGCGGTCGAGGATCTCTCCCGCGGCGACGCGCTGCTCACCCCCGGGGCCTTCCGCCGCACCGACGTCGTCGACGTGACCCTCTCGGCCGGACCGCAGGAGCGGCTGCCGGCTGAGCCGGTCGTGCACGTGGGGTCGGCGACCGTCGGGGCCCGGCTGCGCCCCCTGGACGGCGCCGCGGTCCGGCTCCGGCTGGGCTCGGCCCTGCCGCTGCGGGTGGGCGACCGGCTGCTGCTCCGCGACCCCGGTTCGCGCCGGGTGCTCGGCGCCGACGTCGTGGACGTCGACCCGCCCGAACTCCGCCGTCGCGGCGCGGCCCGGCAGCGGGCCGCCGAAATCGCGGCCCAACCTGCGGGTGCCGCGGGTGCGGCTGCCGACCTCTCCCGCCGGCGGGTCGTGCGCACTGACGAGTTCGTCGCGATGGGCTGGCCGGTGCCCGCCGGCGCGACCGTCTCCGGCCCCTGGATGCTGGCCGAGGGGCTGGCCGACGAGCTCGCCCGCCGGGTGCCCGACGTCGTGCGGCGGTACCGGGCGCTGCGCCCGCTCGAGCCCGGCCCCCCGGCCGAGGTGGTGCGGCGGGCGCTGGACCTGCCCGACGCCGAGCTCGTGGCGGCGCTGGTCCGGCCGCCGCTGGCCCTGCGGGAGGGGCGGGTCGTCGAGGGCAGGGCCGACCTGCCGCCGGCGGTCCAGCGGGCGGTCGACGACCTGCGCGCGCGGCTGGCCGCCGACCCGTTCGCGGCGCCCGAGGCCGGCGACCTCGTCGCGTCGGGACTCGGGCCGCGGGAGCTGGCCGCAGCGGTGCGCAGCGGTCAGCTGCTGCGCATCGCCGACGGCGTGTACCTGGCGCCCGGGATCGCGGAGGAGGCACGTGCGCGGCTGGCCCTGTTGCCGGAGCCGTTCACGCTCAGCCAGGCCCGCCAGGCGTGGGGGACCACCCGCCGCGTGGCGGTGCCGCTAATGGAGTGGCTCGACGCGCAGGGGATCACCGCCCGCCTCCCGGATGCCAGCCGCCGGCTGCGCTGACCAGGCCAGGGGACCGGCCGCAACCTCTGCCTCTGCTCACGGGAGGAAGCAGAGGCAGAGGTTCCCGGAACCTCGTGCTCTGCCTACCGGGGGAGAGCAGAGCACAAGGTTGCCTGGGGTCAGTCGGTGACCGGCACCCAGCGGGCCGGGCGCTTCTCGCGGAAGGCGGCGATGCCTTCCTGCCCCTCCTCGCTGGCGAAGTAGCGGGCCGAGAGCTCGAGCAGCGGATCGAAGTCCGGCGTCGGGGTCCGCTCGCGCAGCAGCCGCTTGGTCTCGGCGAGGGCGGCGGGCGCACCGGCGGCCAGCGCGGTGAGCTGACCGGCCAGCACCGTGTCGACGTCGTCGTCGGCCACGACCACGTCGATCAGCCCACCGGCTGCCGCGGCCGGCGCGTCGAAGACCTCGCCGGTCAGCATCAGCCGGTGCGCCACGTGCGGCACCATCCGCGGCAGCACCACCGCCGAGATGACGGCGGGCACGATGCCCAGCCGTACCTCCGAGAAGGCGAACGTGGCCGACGACGCCGCGACGACGACGTCGCACGCGGCGAGCAGGCCCACCCCGCCCGCCCGGGCCGGGCCGCGCACGACCGCGACGACCGGCTTCGGCGACGTCCAGATGGCCTCGAGCAGGTCCGGGAACTCGCGCACCCCCTGCTCCCGCACCCCGCCGCCGGCCGCCTCGGTGAGATCCATCCCGGAGCAGAACACCCGGCCGGTGTGGTCGAGCACGACCACCCGCACCGCGTCGTCCGAGAGCGCCGAGCGAAGGGCGTCGCGCAGCTGCGCGCGCATGGCCCGCGAGAGCGCGTTGCGGTTGGCGGGGGAGTCGAGGGTCAGCGTCGCGACCCCGCGCGACACGTCCACCTGCAGCACGCGATCAGACGTCACAGCCGCATCCTGCCGGGCGGCGGCGACGGCGCGGCACACTGGGAGCAGATGAACACCGTCCTGCCGCTGCTGGAGTCGCCGACCCGGCCGTTCGTGCTGCCCGACAGCGCCCGCGAGGGGCTGGCGACGACACCGTTCGGGCTCTACGTGCACGTCCCGTTCTGCGCGACCCGCTGCGGCTACTGCGACTTCAACACCTACACCTCCGACGAGCTCGGGCCCGGCGCCAACCGCGCGGAGTACGCCGGCACCGCGATCGCCGAGCTGCGCCGCGCCGCCGACGCCCTCGGCCCGGACCTGCCGACGGTCTCCACCGTCTTCGTCGGCGGCGGGACGCCGACGCTGCTGCCCGCCGACGACCTGGCGGCGGTCCTTGCAGAGATCCGCGAGCTCTTCCCGGTCGCCGGCGACGTCGAGGTGACCACCGAGGCCAACCCCGAGACGGTGACGCCGCAGTCGCTCGCCCGGCTGCGCGAGGCAGGCTTCACCCGGGTCAGCCTCGGGATGCAGTCGGCGGCGGAGCACGTCCTCGCCGTCCTCGACCGGCGGCACACCCCCGGCCGGGCGGTGGAGGCGGCGCACGAGGCCCGCGCCGCCGGCTTCGAGCACGTCAACCTCGACCTCATCTACGGCACGCCGGGGGAGTCCGACGAGGACTGGGCCGCCTCGCTGGACGCCGTCCTCGCCAGTCCGGTCGACCACGTCAGCGCCTACGCGCTGATCGTCGAGGACGGCACCCGCCTGGCCCGGCGGATCAGCCGGGGCGAGCTGCCGATGACCGACGACGACGTCCTCGCCGACCGGTACGTGCAGGCCGACGCGACCCTGCAGAAGGCGGGGTTCCACTGGTACGAGGTGTCGAACTGGGCGACCGGCGACGCGGCCCGCTGCCGGCACAACGAGCTGTACTGGGCCAACGCCAACTGGTGGGGTGTCGGGCCCGGCGCGCACAGCCACGTCGGCGGGCTGCGCTGGTGGAACGTCAGGCACCCGGCCGCGTACGCCGACCGTCTCGCCGCCGGCCTGAGCCCCGCGCAGGACGCCGAACTGCTGAGCGAAGCCGATCGCGCGCTGGAGACGATCATGCTGGGCCTGCGGCTGCGGGACGGCCTCCCGCTCGACGCGCTCTCGGCCATCGGCCGGGAGCGGGCCCGTGGCGCCGTGGCCGACGGCCTGCTGGAACCGGAGGCGCACGCCGCCGGTCGCGCCGTCCTCACCGATCGCGGCCGGCTGCTGGCCGACGCGGTGATCCGCGACCTCACCGACTAGCGCTTCCGTTCCGGGCTCCGGGCGAGAAGTCTCGGCGGCATGGGACGACGGTTCGACGTACGGCGGCGCATCGAGCAGCTGGACCCGGCCACGGACTACGCCGAGATCTACCGGCTCATGGGCACCCGCGAGTTCCCGTGGGACATGACCCAGTCGCTGAGCTTCGCCCTGTTCCGCACCTACGCCGTCCCGAGCATCGGCGATCTGCTGGCCCGCACCGGCGAACTCACCGGGCGGCCGCAGAAGCGCTACGACGACACCGTCCTGATCCTCGACGCGATCGTCGAACACGGCATGGACAGCTCCGAAGGCCGGACGGCGATCCGCCGCATGAACCAGATGCACCGCTCCTACGACATCAGCAACGACGAGCTGCGCTACGTGTTGGCCACGTTCGTCGTCACGCCGATCCGCTGGGTCGACGAGTTCGGCTGGCGGCGCATGAGCGAGACCGAGCGGATCGCGAGCGCCAACTACTACCGGGCGCTCGGCCGGTACATGGGCATCCACGACATCCCGGCCACCTGGCAGGCCTTCGCCCGGCTGCTCGACGCCTACGAGCGCGAGCACTTCGCCTTCGATATCGGTGGCCGCACCGTCGCGGAGGCGACCCTCTCGCTGCTGTCGACCTTCCCGCCCAACGACCGGCTGCCGGGCGGGCTCGTCCGCCGGATCTCCCTCGCCATGATGGACCCGCCGCTGCTCGACGCGTTCGCGCTGCCGCACCCCGGCCGGCCGATGCGGACCCTCGTCCGCGCCGGGCTGAAGGCGCGGGGGCGGCTGGTCCGGTTGCTCCCGCCGCGACCGGAACCGCTGTTCGCCCGCCAGCTCCCGCAGGTCCGGAGCTATCCGGACGGCTACGAGGTGGCGCGGCTCGGCACCTTCCCCTCCGGCTGCCCCGTGCCGCATCCGCGCAGCGAGGCGGACGCCGGCCGGACGGCGTCTGCGTAAACGTCACCCGTCGGAGCGGTTCCGGAACGGCATTTGTGGGCTATCGTCCCGGTTCCGGCAAGGGCGCCGGGTTTCCGAGGGGGTGGTCGACGGTGCACGTCTCGTCGAGCCTGCCCGCCCTGGGCGCCCCGCCGGGCTTCCGGATAACCGGTGCCGCTCCCGCCCTGTCGGGCGGCATGCTCCTCGCGCTGGCGATGAACCGGCGCGCACGCGGCCTCCGAGGACTCGACGTCCTCCGCCGCAGTCAGGACCGGGCTCCGCCGCACTCCTGCTGACTCCTCCGGGAGTCCGAGCCGCCCGCCCTGACGCGCCACCCCCGGTGATCGCGTCCCCTTCGCGTTGCCCCAAGGAGAACCCATGTCAGCCAGCCTCGACGCCCAGTCCACCCCCAGCCCCGCCTCCGCGGCGCTGCTGGCCCGCTTCCGCACCATCCTGGAGACCCAGCGGGCCGAATGCGTCCAGCAGCGCGAGGAGGCGCTCGCCGAGTGCGCCCAGTCTGTGCCCGACCCGGTCGCCCAGCGGCGCAGCGCCGACCTGCAGGTGACCATCGGGGAGATCGACAAGGCCCTGCACCGGATCGAGGCGGGGACCTACGGCACCTGCGAGCGGTGCGGTGCCGCCATCCCCGAGGAGCGGCTCGAGCTGCGTCCCTTCGCCGGCCGCTGCGTCACCTGCACCGCCGCCGCCTGACCGGAGCCCCGCAGGGCCGCCCGTTCAGATCCGGCGCGGGTTGGGGACGGGCGGCTGCGCGGGGATCGAGGCGGTGGGCGGGCCGGACGGCGCCTGCACCGGGCTGACCGCGTCGAGGTCGAGTACCCGCACGTGGATCACGTTGCGCTGCTGCAGGGCCGCGCGCAGCGCCCGGTGCAGCCCGTCCTCGAGATACAGGTCGCCGTGCCACTGCACCGCGTGCGGGAACAGGTCGCCGTAGAAGGTGGAGTCGTCGGCGAGCAGCGCATCGAGCGCCAGCTCCCGTTTCGTCGTCACCAGGGTGTCCATGCGCACCTGTCGGGGCGGGATCATCGCCCAGTCCCGTGTGGACAGACCGTGGTCGGGATAGGGGCGGCCGTCACGAACCGATTTGAAGATCAGGGAACCGACCTCCGCTCTCTGCCCCGCCAGGGGCGCCGACCGGTCCCACCCTAGCCGCCGACCACCCGGGACGCCGCCGGGTGAGCGGCCGCCCCAGGGAGGGTGAGGCTCCCCGCGAGCCACGCGACGGGTGGCCGCCGCGGACGTAGACTGGCTTGGCACTCTGTCCGTGCGAGTGCCAGACAGGGCCGCCTGCAGCGCGCGGTCCGGCGGTGCTGCACGGCACGTCGACCGGTACGGGGAGGTGTCACCGTGGCGCACGACGAACGCCGGCTGGAGGTCCTCCGCGCCATCGTGCAGGACTACGTCTCGACCAACGACCCCGTGGGCAGCAAGGCCCTCGCCGAACGGCACGACCTCGGCGTGTCCCCGGCCACCATCCGCAACGACATGGCGGTGCTGGAGGAGCAGGGCTACATCACCCAGCCGCATACCAGCGCCGGCCGGGTGCCCACGGACAAGGGCTACCGGCTGTTCGTCGACAAGCTGTCCGCGGTCAAGCCGCTCTCGGTCGCCGAGCGCCGCGCCATCGAGCGCTTCCTCGACGGCGCCGTCGACCTGCACGACGTGCTCACCCGCAGCGTCCGGCTGCTGGCCCAGCTGACCCGGCAGGTCGCCGTCGTCCAGTACCCGACGCTCTCGCGCAGCGCCGTCCGCCATCTCGAGGTGGTGCAGGTGTCGGCCACCCGCATCATGCTGATCCTCATCACCGACACCGGCCGGGTCGAGCAGCGCGTCGTCGAATCGACCGTGGACACCGACGCCGAGGCCGTCGCCGAGCTGCGCGGGCTGCTGAACTCCGCGTTCAGCGGGGTCAGGCTGGTCGAGGCCGGCGAGAAGGTGCCCGACCTGGTCGACACCGCGCCGGTGCACCTGCGCGGACTGGTGGCCACCATCAGCGCCACCCTGCTGGAGACCCTGGTCGAGCCCGGTGAGGACCGGCTGGTCGTCGGCGGGACCGCGAACCTCGCCCGGGGCAGCGCGCTCGACTTCCCCGGCACCGTGCGCCCGCTGCTGGAGGCGCTGGAAGAACAGGTGGTCGTCCTGCGGTTGATGGGTCAGGTGGACGCGAGCACGGTGCTGGTGCGGATCGGGGAGGAGAACGCCCACGAGGCGCTCGCCGGGGCGTCGGTCGTCTCCGTCGGCTACGGCTCCACCGGCCGCGCGCTCGGCGGCCTCGGCGTCGTCGGGCCCACCCGCATGGACTACCCAGGGAACATCGCCGCGGTTCGCGCCGTGGCCCGCTACGTCGGCCACCTGCTGGCCGAGAGCTGAGGCTGAGACATCTCGATGGCAACGGACTACTACGGCGTGCTGGGCGTGGCCCGCGGTGCCAGTGACAGTGACATCAAGCGCGCCTACCGGCGGCTGGCCCGTGACCTGCACCCCGACGTCAACCCCGACCCGCGCGCGAAGGAGCGCTTCCAGGAGGTCACCCGCGCCTACGAGGCGCTGACCGACCCGGAGAAGCGGCGGATCGTGGACCTCGGCGGCGACCCGTTCGACACCGGCCCGGCGGCCGGCGGCGGGTTCGGGACGGCGGGCTTCGGCGGGCTCGGCGACATCATGGACGCCTTCTTCGGTGGCGCCGCCAGCCGCGGTCCGCGCAGCCGCGTCCGCGCCGGCCGCGACGCGCTCATCCCGATCGAGCTCGAGCTCGACGAGACGGTCTTCGGGACGACGAAGGACATCACCGTCGACACCGCCGTCATCTGCAGCACCTGCACCGGGGCGGGCACCGCGCCCGGCACCCACCCGACCACCTGCACCACGTGCTCCGGCCGCGGCGAGGTGCAGAGCGTGCAGCGCGGCTTCCTCGGGCAGGTCATGTCCAGCCGGGTCTGCCCGACCTGCGCGGGCACCGGCCAGGTCATCCCCGAGCCGTGCCCCGAGTGCGCCGGCGACGGTCGCGTCCGGTCCCGTCGCACGCTGCAGGTGAAGGTTCCCGCCGGTGTCGAGGACGGCATGCGGATCCGGCTGACCGGTCAGGGCGAGGTCGGCCCTGGCGGCGGCCCGGCCGGCGACCTCTACGTCGAGATCCACGAGCGCCCGCACGACGTGTTCACCCGTGACGGCGAGGACCTGCACTGCCGGGTCACCCTGCCCATGACGTCGGCGGCACTGGGGACGACGCTCACCCTGAAGACGCTCGACGGCGAGGAGGACCTCGACATCCGTCCGGGCACCCAGTCGGGCAGCGTCCTCACGCTCCGCGCGCACGGGGCGCCCCGGCTGCGCGGCACCGGTCGCGGCAACCTGGTGGTGCACGTCGAGGTCTCCACCCCCACCCGCCTGGACGCCGAGCAGGAGAAGCTGCTCCGCGAGCTGGCCGCGCTGCGCGGCGAGGACACCCCCGAGTCGCACCGCGAGGCGCAGGGCGGGCTGTTCTCCCGGGTCCGCGACGCGTTCAACGGGCGCTGAGATGACCGCGACGGACAACGGCGTCCCCGAGCTCGGCAACGCCCCCATGTTCATCGTCGACGAGCTCGTCGCATCCGACGAGCTCCTGGTCGACGGCGCCGAGGGCCGGCACGCCGTCGAGGTGCTGCGGCTGACCCCCGGCGAGCGGGTCCGCGTGGGCGACGGGCGCGGCACGGTGGCCGAGAGCGAGGTGGTGTCGGCCGGCCACGAGGGACTGCGGGTCGTCGTCCGTTCCCGCATCGAGGTGCCGCCGCCCGAGCCCGAGTTCGTGCTGGTGCAGGCCCTGCCGAAGGGCGACCGCGGGCCGCTCGCGGTCGACCTGGCCACCGAGCTGGGCGTCGACCGGATCGTGCCGTGGACGGCGTCGCGGTGCGTCACGCGCTGGAAGGACGACCGGGTCGCGAAGGGCGTGGCCAAGTGGCGCGCCGCGGCCCACGCGGCGAGCAAGCAGTCGCGCCGGGCGCGGGTGCCCGAGGTCACCCAGCCGATGACGACCCGCGAGGTCTGCGGCCTGCTCGCCGACGCCGACCTGGCGCTGGTGCTGCACGAGCAGGCCCGCCGTCCGCTGGCCGAGCTGGAGGTGCCTCAGGAGGGCACGATCGTCGTCGTCGTCGGCCCCGAGGGCGGGCTGACCGACGGCGAGGTCGTGGCCTTCCGCGCCGCCGGCGCCCAGGCCGTCCGGCTCGGCGCGGAGGTGCTGCGCACGTCGTCCGCGGGCGCCGCCGCGCTGGCGGCCCTCTCCATCAAGAGCCGCTGGCAATGACATCGCGGTCCTCCGGACCGCACCACGGCCAGGTGCCGTTCCCCAGCTGCGACGAGGAACTCCGCGGATCCGCGTCGGGAGGCCTCCGGCCCCCGCTCCGCGGACCGCTCAGATCCGGACCGTCGGCGCCGGCTGGCCGCGGCGGGCGGCCTCGGCCTCCAGGCGGGGCCGAAGCGTCTTCCCGTTGGCCATGAAGCCCATCGTGCGGCTCAGCCGGCGGCCGGTCAGGCTCCAGTCGGTCAGCGCCCGGTCGATGCGCAGGTGCACGCGCCCGTCGTCGGCCGGCTCGGCCTGCCCCACCATGACCACGTTCTCCTGCGAGTCCAGCGTCGGGCTGTGCCGGTGCGCCGTGAGGCAGGCCGGCCCGGCGGGCAGGTCGACCCCCGCCGGCGGGGTGAGCAGGTAGCCGTCGTCGGTGCGCTCGGCCGCGCGGGTGCGGACGGGCAGCGGCCAGCCGTCGGCCCCGGTGACCGTGAGGACCGGCGGACCCAGCCGGTCGGCCCGGTCGGCGAACGGCCGCCAGTCCGACGGCGGGACGGTGCGCGACGGCAGCGCGGAACCGTGCGGGGCGGGGTCGGAGGCGGGCGCCGTCACGGACGGGCCGGCCTGCCACCGTTCTGGCTCCTGGTCCAGCCGGCCGCCGTGCCAGACGAGGACGCGCAGCGGGGTCACCTGCACCCAGATCCGCGCCAGGTACCAGTCCAGCTGCCGCAGCAGGAACGGCGGGACGCCGCGGTAGGTCGTCGGCGTCTTGGCCCGGGTCTCGGCCAGGTAGCGGTCGAGGTTGCCCTGCAGGTCGGCGTCGCGGACGGTCGCCAGCCCCTGCACCAGGACGACGGGCGGACCGGTCAGACCCGAGCCGACGGGGGAGGAGAACAGCAGCGACACCCGGGGGTCGCGGCGGGCCCGCTCGGCCTTGGCCGGATAGGTGAGCCCGGTGGAGACGTCGACGGTCGTCGCGTCCGGCCCCAGGAACGGGGTGACGGCCCAGGTGACGGGCCGGCCGTCGCGGGTGAGGCTGGCGTACTCGGCGACCAGCGAGCGGCGGGCGAGCTCGGCCACGCCGAACGGCCAGGGGGTGTTGTGCCGGGCGAGGCGAGCGAAGGTGGCGAGTGAGGGGGTCACGGGAGTCTCCGGGGAGGACGGTGCGGAATCGGACGTGGCGAGGGTGGAGGCGCCCGCTCGACGGGCGCTTGCAGCCGCCTGGACGACGTCGTTCAGCGCGGCGACCGGCACCGCGGCGCTCTAGGGTCGGGCCGTGTCCGACTGCCTGTTCTGCCGCATGGTCGCCGGCGAGATCCCGGCCGACGTCGTCTCCCAGACCGACACGGTGTTCGCCTTCCGCGACATCAACCCGCAGGCCCCCACCCACGTCCTGGTGATTCCGAAGGAGCACCACCCGACGGTCGGGGAGCTGGCGGCCGCGGATCCTGGGCTGCTGGCCGACGTCGTCTCCGCCGCGCACGGGGTCGCGCGCCAGGAGGGGCTGGTGACCGACGGCGCCGAGCCCGGCTTCAGGCTGGTCACCAACACCGGGCCGCAGGCGGGGCAGAGCGTCCACCACGTGCACTTCCACGTCCTCGGCGGCCGCGACCTCGGCTGGCCGCCCGGCTGAGGACTCCCGGAGGATGGGCGCGTGACCGACACCGTGACCGAGGCCGCGCCCGTCCGGATCGAGCGGGACGGCGACGTCGCCGTCGTCGTCCTCGACAGCCCGCCGCTGAACCTCTTCACCCCCACCGTGTTCGACGCGCTCGAGGCGGTGGCCGGGGAACTGGTTCCGCTCACCGACCCGGGGACGCCGGACCGCGCCCGCGCCGTCCTCGTCGAGGCGCGGGGCAAGGTCGTCTCCGGCGGGGTCGACGTCACGTTCTTCCGCGACATCGCCGAGGGCCCCGAGCCGGTGCGCCACGGAGCGGAGCTGTGGGCGCGGCTGCTGCGGGTGGCGCAGAGGTTCGAGGCCCTGCCCGTGCCCACCGTGTTCGCCGCGCACGGCCTCACGCTCACCGCGGCCTTCGAGCTGGCGCTGGCCTGCGACATCCTGCTGGCGGCCGAGAAGGCGTCGTTCGGGCTGAACGAGATCGTCGTGGGGCTGACGCCGTCGATGGGCGGGCCGCAGCGGCTCGCCGAGCGGGCCGGGCCCGCGCGGGCCAAGGAGCTCATCTTCACCGGCGAGCGCTATCCGGCCGCCGTCCTCGAGCGGTGGGACGTCGTCAACCGCGTGCTGCCCGACGACGGGTTCGCCGAGGCCGCCCGTGAATACGCACACCGGGTCGCGGCCGGCCCGACGGTGGCCCACGCCGCGACGAAGCGGCTGGTCGCCACGTCGGTACGGAAGGGCGCCCGGGCCGCCGACGCCCTGGTTCCAGAGGTCTCCGGTGCGCTGTTCGGCACCGACGACCTGCGCGGCGCCGTCGCCTCCTTCCTCACCGACGGGCCCGGGAAGGCGACCTACCGCGGGCGGTGAGCCGGGTGACCCGATGGGGTCGAACCGGGATTCGGCGGTTTCTGCGCGGGTAGACTCGACCGGTCAGCAATCAGCCGTTCAGGAAGGCAGGGTCGAGGGTTCTTGCCCGACACCTCCCCAGGCGCATCCGCGCCTGATGGCAGCGCGTCCCGTGAGGCCTCGGCGCGTGCCGCGGCTTCCGATGCTGCATACGAGGGCGCATCCGCCCCGGCCGCCGGCCGCGGTCCCGCGGCCGTCCGGACCACCATCACCGTTCCCGACTCCGTCTCGATGGTCGCCCTGCTGGGCTCGGCCGACGAGCTGCTGCGGCTGGTCGAGGCCGAGGTGGACGCCGACGTCCACGTCCGCGGCAACGAGATCGCCGTCACCGGCCAGCCGGCCGACAATGCGTTCGCCGTGCGGGTGTTCGACGAGCTCATCGCGCTGCTCGGCACCGGCCAGGCGCTGCGGCCCGACTCGGTGCGCCGGGTCATCGGGATGCTGCGCAGCGGGGGCTCCGAGCGCCCCGCCGACGTGCTCAGCCTCGACATCATCAGCCGCCGCGGGCGCACGATCCGCCCGAAGACACTGAACCAGAAGCGCTACGTCGACGCGATCGACGCGCACACGATCGTCTTCGGCATCGGGCCGGCCGGTACCGGCAAGACCTACCTGGCGATGGCCAAGGCCGTGCAGGCGCTGCAGACCAAGCAGGTCAACCGGATCATCCTGACCCGTCCCGCGGTCGAGGCCGGCGAGCGGCTCGGCTACCTGCCCGGCACGCTGTCGGAGAAGATCGATCCCTACCTGCGGCCGCTGTACGACGCGCTGCACGACATGGTCGACCCGGAGTCGATCCCGCGACTCATGGCGTCCGGAACCATCGAGGTCGCGCCCCTCGGGTACATGCGGGGTAGGAGCTTGAACGATGCCTTCGTCATCCTCGACGAGGCGCAGAACACCACCGCCGAGCAGATGAAGATGTTCCTCACCCGGCTCGGCTTCGGCTCCAAGTTCGTGGTCACGGGCGACGTCACGCAGGTCGACCTGCCCGGCGGTGCGCAGAGCGGGCTGAAGATCGTCCGCGAGATCCTCGACGGCATCGACGACGTCCACTTCGCGACCCTCACCAGCTCCGACGTCGTCCGTCACCGGCTGGTCGGCGACATCGTCGACGCCTACGAACGCTGGGATGCCACCCGGCAGCCCGCGCCCCCGTCCCGGGCGGCCGGCGCGCCGGTCCGGAGTTCCCGATCGCGCCGCCAGGGGAGCTGACCGCGGTGCCCGTCGAGGTCGCCAACGAGTCCGAGATCGCCGTCGACGAGGCCGAGCTGGCCGGCGTCTGCCGGTTCGTGCTGGGCGAGATGCAGGTCAACCCGCTGGCCGAGCTGTCGGTGCTGTGCGTGGACGTCGAGTACATGAGCAGCCTGCACGAGCGCTGGATGGGCGAGAAGGGCCCGACCGACGTGCTCGCCTTCCCGATGGACGAGCTGGACACCGCCCGTCCCGACGACCCCGAACCGGGTCCGGCCCTGCTCGGCGACGTCGTCCTCTGCCCGGCCGTCGCCGTCCGCCAGGCCCGCGCCGCCGGTCACACCATGGACGACGAGCTGGTGCTCCTGGTCACGCACGGCGTGCTCCACCTGCTCGGCTACGACCACATGGAGCCCGACGAGGAGAAGGAGATGTTCGGTCTCCAGCAGAAGCTGATCGAGGGCTGGCGCTCGGCGCCGCGCGAACCGGTGACCGGTGCACCGGCCGGCGGGGACGCGGGCCCCCGATGAGCTCCGGGGCGATCACCCTGCTGGTGATCGCGATCCTCCTGGTCCCGCTCGCCGGCATTTTCGCCGCCATGGACGCGGCGCTGCAACGCGTCTCCAAGGCCCGCGTGGAGGAGTTGCGCCGCGAGGGCGTCAAGCGCGCCGACGGGCTGGAGGTGGTCCTGCAGGAGCGCGCCCGGCACGTCGCGCTGCTGCTCCTCCTGCGCATCGTGTGCGAGACGCTCGCCGCGGTGCTGGTCACCGTCCTGCTCTACGACCTGTGGGGGAGCGGCTGGAAGACGGTCCTTACCGCCGCCGGCGTGATGATCGTGGTGAGCTACGTGCTGGTGGGGGTCGGCCCCCGCACCCTCGGCCGCCAGCACGCCTACGGGATGGCGCTGGCCACCTCGGGGGTCGTGCGGCTGCTCGGCCGGGTGCTCGGGCCGGTGGCCACCCTCCTCATCCTGATCGGCAACATGATCACGCCCGGCCGGGGCTTCCGTGACGGCCCGTTCTCCTCCGAGGTGGAGCTGCGGGAGCTGGTCGACCTGGCCGAGGAGGGCGGCGTCGTCGAGTCCGGCGAACGGCGCATGATCCACTCGGTGTTCGAGCTGGGCGACACCATCGCCCGCGAGGTGATGGTCCCGCGCACCGACGTCGTCTGGATAGAGCGCAACAAGACCGTCCGGCAGGCGCTGGCGCTGGCCCTGCGCAGCGGCTTCAGCCGCATCCCGGTCATCGGCGAGAACGTCGACGACGTGGTCGGGGTCGTCTACCTCAAGGACCTGATCCGCCGGTCGCAGAACCTCGCCGAGGGCCGCGGCCCCAAGGTCGAGGAGCTGATGCGCACGCCGACGTTCGTGCCTGAGTCCAAGCCGGTCGACGAGCTGCTGCGCGACATGCAGGCGGCCCGCATCCACATCGCGATCGTGGTCGACGAGTACGGCGGCTTCGCGGGCCTGGTCACCATCGAGGACATCCTGGAGGAGATCGTCGGGGAGATCGCCGACGAGCACGACGCCGTCCAGCGCCCCCCGGTGGAGGAGCTGGAGGACGGGTCGATGAGGGTGACCGCCCGGCTGCCGGTCGAGGACCTGGCCGAGCTCTTCGACGTCGAACTGCCCGAGGACGACGACGTCGAGACCGTCGGCGGCCTGCTCGCCCGCGCGCTCGGCCGGGTGCCGATCGAGGGCGCCGCGGCCGAGGTCGGGGGACTGCGGCTGGTGGCCGAGAGCACCGGCGGACGGCGCAACCGCATCGACACCCTGCTCGTGTGCCGGGTCGAGCCGCCGGCCGACGAGGAGACCGAGGAGCGGCGCGGGACCACCGGGTCCTCCGGCAAGGGGGCCACCCGCTACGAGGAGCCGGCCCCGGTGGAAAGCTGACTCCCCGTGTCAGCGCCTGATCTGCAGCCCGAGGACGCCAAGCTCGTCACCCTCGCCCGCTCGGCCCGCGGTCGCACCGGCGCCAGCGAGGGAGCCGCCGTCCGCGACACGGACGGGCGCACCTACGTCGCGGCCACCGTCTCGCTGCCGTCACTGAAACTGTCGGCGCTGCAGGCCGCGGTGGCGGCCGCTGTGTCGAGCGGGGTCGAGGGTCTGGAGGCCGCCGCGATCGTCTCGGCCGCCGACGCCGTCGAGCAGGAGGGGCTGGCCGCCGTCCACGACCTCACGCCGTCCGCCCCCGTGCACCTCGCCGGGCCCGACGGCGCCCTGCGCACGACCGTCTAGGCGGCTTTCTGTACCGAAAGCTGGAGGGTCAGCGCGTTTTCGCGCGCGCTCTCGCCTCGGCGCTGATCCGCTCCGCGTCGGCCAGGAAGTGGTCGCGCGTGGCCAGCGCGTTGCGGACGTAGCTCGCTACAGCCGCTGTATCGACCGTGCTGCCCCGCGGGATGTCCCAGGTCATCAGCGTCGAGGTCCCCGGTCGCAGGACCCCGAGCGGGTCGTCGAGCAGCACACCCTAGAGGAACCGCAGACAGACGGCGGACTTCGTCGCGTTGACCGCGCAGACCCAGTGCCGCCAGTCCCGGTCGAGGGTGTAGCTGAGCAGCCGGTACTTGATCGCCACGTCCAGCTCGGGCGCGGTCTCGCGGATCACCCGGTCGAGCGCGACGAAGATCCGTCCCGCTTCCTCGTCGTAGAGCGCGAGGTACTCCTCCAGCGGGTCCACGGCGGCGCACGGTAGCCGCGGACGTCCGCTTCCGGGGTGTTGTTGCCGCTGGTGGAGTCGTGCAGGACCCAGCGACCGTGCACAACACTCCAGGAGCGCCCGACCGGGGACGTCGGTGGCCGGTGGGAGACTGGGCTCGTGAGCAGCCCCGAGCAGACGCCGCACCGCAGCGGCTTCGTCGCCCTGGTGGGCCGCCCCAACGCCGGCAAGACCACGCTGACCAACGCCCTGGTCGGCGAGAAGGTCGGCATCGTCAGCAACCGCCCGCAGACCACCCGGCACGCCATCCGCGGCGTGGTGCACAAGCCGGCCGGCCAGATCGTCCTGGTCGACACCCCGGGCCTGCACAAGCCCAAGAGCCTGCTGGGCAAGCGGCTCAACGACGTCGTCCGTGACACGCTCTCCGACGTCGACGTGATCGTGTTCTGCATCCCGGCCGACCAGCCCGTCGGCACCGGCGACGCGTTCATCGCCCGCCAGCTGCGCGAGGTGAAGGCGCCGGTCGTCGTCGTGGTCACCAAGACCGACGTGGCGAGCAAGAAGCAGGTCGCCGAGCAGCTAGTGGCCGCCAGTGGGCTGGTCGAGGCGGCCGAGGTGGTGCCGGTCAGCGCGGTCGGCGGCGACCAGGTGGAGCTGCTGGAGGACCTGCTGATCGGGCTGCTCCCCGAGGGCCCGCCGCTCTACCCGGAGGAGCAGACCACCGACGAGGACACCGAGCGCCAGATCGCCGAGCTGATCAGGGAGGCGGCGCTGGAGAAGGTGCGCCAGGAGGTGCCGCACTCCCTCGCGGTGACCGTCGAGGAGATCGTCCGCCGTCCCGACCCGAAGAGGGCCGGCGGCGAGCTGGTGGAGGTGCACGCGCTGCTGCACGTCGAGCGCAACAGCCAGAAGCCGATGCTGCTGGGCAAGGGCGGTCAGATCATCAAGGCCATCGGCAGCGAGGCGCGCGCCGGGATGGAGACTTTGCTCGGGGCGCGGGTGCACCTGGAGCTGCACGTCACCGTGCTCGGGGAGTGGCAGGACGACCCGAAGAAGTTGAACAGGCTGGGCTACTGATGGCCCACACCCCGAAGGCGCTGTACCGGGACGAGGGCGTCGTCCTGCGCACCCAGAAGCTGGGCGAGGCCGACCGGATCGTCACCGTGCTCACCCGCCGCCACGGCAAGGTGCGCGCGGTGGCCAAGGGCGTGCGCCGCACCAAGAGCAAGTTCGGCTCGCGGCTGGAGCCGTTCAGCCACGTCGACCTGCAGCTCTACACCGGACGCAACCTCGACATCGTCAACCAGGCCGAGTCGATCCGCTCCTACGGCAACGACGTCGTCGACGACTACCCCTCCTACACCGCCGGCACGGCCGTCCTCGAGACCGCCGACCGGCTGACGTCGGAGGAGAAGGAGCCGTCCCTGCGGCTGTTCCTGCTGGTCATCGGGGCGCTGCGCGCGCTGGCCGACCGCACGCACCCGGCCGGGCTGGTGCTCGACGCGTTCCTGCTGCGGGCCATGTCGGTGGCCGGCTGGGAACCGGCCCTCACCGACTGCGCCCGCTGCGCCGAACCCGGCCCGCACCGGCACTTCTCGGTGCCCGCCGGCGGCATGGTCTGCCCCTCCTGCCGGCCGACCGGATCGGCGATGCCCAACCCGGTCACCATCGAGCTGCTCGACGCGCTGCTCACCGGCGAGTGGGCGCTGGCCGAGGCGAGCCAGGGCACCAACCGCCGGGAGGCCAGCGGGCTGGTGGCCGCGCTGCTGCAGTGGCACCTGGAGCGTGGCCTGCGGTCGCTGGCCCTGGTCGACCGCTCGTGAGGCGCGAGGTCAAGGCGCCCAACCCGCACCCGTCCGGCGCGCGCCCGCCGGAGATCCCGGCCGACAAGGTGCCCGGGCACGTCGCGATCGTCATGGACGGCAACGGCCGGTGGGCCAAGTCCCAGGGGCTGCCGCGCACCGCCGGCCACGAGGCGGGGGAGTCCTCGCTGTTCGACTGCGTCGAGGGCGCCATCGAGCTGGGCATCAGGCAGATCAGCGCCTATGCGTTCTCCACCGAGAACTGGCGGCGCAGCCCCGACGAGGTGCGGTTCCTCATGGGCTTCAACCGCGACGTCATCCGCCGTCGCCGCGACGAGATGCACGAGTTGGGTGTGCGCGTGCGCTGGGCGGGCCGCCGTCCCCGGCTGTGGCGCAGCGTCATCAGGGAGCTCGAGATCGCCGAGGAGCTCACCCGAGGCAACGACGTCCTCACCTTGACGATGTGCGTCAACTACGGCGGACGGGCCGAGATCGCCGATGCGGCCGCGGCCATCGGCCGGGAGGTGGCCGCCGGCCGGCTGAACCCGGAGAAGATCGACGAGCGGACCGTCGCCCGGTTCCTCGACGAGCCCGACATGCCCGACGTCGACCTGTTCGTCCGCAGCTCGGGCGAGAACCGGACCAGCAACTTCCTGCTCTGGCAGTCCGCCTACGCCGAGTTCGTCTTCCTCGACACCCTCTGGCCCGACTTCGACCGCCGTGACCTGTGGGCCGCCTGCGAGGAGTACGCCTCCCGTCAGCGGCGGTTCGGCAGCGCGTAGGACTCGCGGGCCGTATCCGCTACGCAGGCGGCCGTCTCCTCACTACGTTGCCTGCATCCGGGCGGGTTGCCGACCGCCTCCGTTCTCCGAGGAATCACCATGAGCCAGCCTCCCGGCCCCTACGGCGCCCCGTACCCGCAGCCGGGCCCCTGGCAGCCTGCTCCCTACGGCGCCCCGCCCCCTCCGCCGCAGCGGAACCTGCTGCCCTGGCTGATCGTCGGCGGCGCCGTCCTCCTGTCCGGGCTGGGCATCCTCCTGGTGGTCCTGCTCACCGGGGACGACGAGCCGGCGGCCACCCAGGCGGTGGCGACGTCGACCTCTCCCGTCGCCACGACGTCGGCCGGTGCGAGCCCCAGCCAGGAGTCCGCCACCGGTGACCTGCCCGGCGGGGCGCAGGTCGTCGAGCCCAGCCGCGCGGCCGGCGGCCGGTTCGAGGGCTCCGACGCGGTGGCGCTCGCGTGGGTGCAGGCCATGGCCGACGGCGAGTTCCAGACCGCCTACGACCTCTCCTGCGCCGAGGTGCAGGCGGCGGCCGCCGGCGCGGACGACGGCAGCGGGCCGGAGTGGGCGCTGGCCACCTACTTCTTCGAGCAGACCCTCGGCGGCAGCGGGTTCACCGACGGGACCTTCGACAGCCTCGAGTACAGCGCGCCCGCCGACAGCGACGTCGCGACGTTCACCCTGCAGCTCGACAGCGGCGAGGAGTTTCCCCTGCTCGTCTACGTCGACTCGACGCCGGCGGTGTGCGACTTCCTCTGAACCGTCGGGAGCGTCAGGCACCCCGCGCAGGTCCCGAAGATCTCGAGGGTGTGGCTGACGTCGGCGAAGCCGTGCTCCCCGGCGATCCGGTCGGCCCACCGCTCGACGGCCGGCCCCTCGACCTCCACGGTCAGTCCGCAGACCCGGCACACCAGGTGGTGGTGGTGCTGGGGGCTGCAGCGCCGGTAGAGCGCCTCGCCGGTGTCGGTGCGGATGGAGTCTAGCTCGCCGTCGTCGGCCAGCGACTGCACCGCCCGGTAGACGGTGGACAGCCCGACCGTGTCGCCCGCGCCGCGCAGCCGCGCGTGCACCTCCTGCGCGCTGTGGAAGCCGTCCAGGTCGGCGAAGACCGCCCGGACGGCGACGCGCTGTCGGGTCTCCCGGGGCATGCGTCCATGGTGACAGGCGCACATGGCAACGTCTGCGCTCCGGGTGGGCAGGCAGGGAGGACGACGGTGTTCGCGGTGACGCGCCTGCGGGCGACGGGACAGGACGGCGAGTCGCTGGCCACGGCGGTGGCGCCGCTGCTCGCGGCCCTCGCCGCACGGCCGGGCTTCCGGGACGGCGAGCTCGGGAGGTCGGCCGACGACCCGTCGCTCTGGGCGCTGGTCACCCGGTGGGACGGCGTCGGCTCCTACCGCCGGGCGCTGTCGGCGGCCGACGTGAAGATCGCCGGGGCACCGGTCTGGGTGCACGCACTGGACGAGCCGGGCGTCTACCTGCCCTCCGACGACGTGCGGAGTGACGAGGGCGACGCGTAGCCGGGCCGGAGAGGGGCACAGTCCCAGGATCTGCCGGCCGCCGCGTCGGACGACGACGCGGCAGCGGCGCTCGGGGAGGAACACGTCATGACCGATCCATCGCAGCGCGACCGCGGTCCCTCGGCGGCGACGCCGCCGCCCGCGGACCCCACCCGGGACATCCGGCTGCCACCGCTCCCGGACCGGCCGTTCCCGGCCCTGCCGCCGGAGTGGAAGGGGGACGGTCGCCCGCAGGAGACCCCGCCGCCGGAGATCCACGCCGAGCCACCGGCCGCCGAACCCAGGGTCGCCGAGGCACCCGCCGCCGAATCCACAGTCGCCGAACCCACAGTCGCCGAACCCACCGCCGTCGAGCCGCCCGACGCCGAACCCGCCGAGGCGCCGCTCCCGCCCGTCCGGGGGGAGCCGACCACGCCGAGGGTCGGCCCCCTGGTGGACCAGCCGACGGACGAGCTGGGCTCACCGCCCCCGGGCGCTCCGCGCGACCCGACGCTGACCTTCGAGGGCACGGCAGCCCAGCGCTGGGCCGCCGGCCTCGCCGCGACACCGGACCCCGTGTGGTCGCCACTGCCGCAACGACCCGGACCGGTCGTCGGTCCCCGTCCCCGCCCCGTGCCGGAGAAGGGCCGGCGCTGGCCGTGGGTCCTGCTCGTGTCTCTCCCGGTGCTGATCATCGTCGGCACGGGCATCTGGCTGCTGCTCATCCTGCGGGCCGCCTGACCGCCGGTCCGGCGGCTGGCCGCGGGGGTGGCGGACGGGACAACTACCGTGGGCGGGTCAGCCGCCGACCGCCAGCCGGATGGAGCCACCGTGGCAGCCCCCGCCAGCACCGAGACCGCCAAGCACGACCCCGCCCGCCTCGACAAGGTCGTCAACCTCTGCAAGCGCCGGGGCTTCGTCTTCCCGTCGGGCGAGATCTACGGCGGCACCCGCTCCGCGTGGGACTACGGACCCCTGGGCGTCGAGCTCAAGGAGAACATCAAGAAGCAGTGGTGGCGCACCGTCGTCCAGAGCCGGGACGACATCGTCGGCCTGGACTCGTCGGTGATCCTGCCGCGCCAGGTCTGGGTCGCGTCGGGTCACGTCGGCGTCTTCACCGATCCGCTGACCGAGTGCCAGAGCTGCCACAAGCGCTTCCGGGCCGACCACCTGGAGGAGGAGTACGAGGCGCGCAAGGGCCGGCTGCCGGAGAACGGGCTGGCCGACATCTCCTGCCCGAACTGCGGCACCAAGGGCGCGTGGACCGAGCCGCGCGACTTCAACATGATGCTCAAGACCTACCTCGGTCCGGTCGAGGACGAGTCCGGCCTGCACTACCTGCGCCCGGAGACCGCGCAAGGCATCTTCGTGAACTTCGCCAACGTGATGGGCGCGGCTCGGAAGAAGCCGCCGTTCGGCATCGGCCAGATCGGCAAGTCGTTCCGCAACGAGATCACCCCCGGCAACTTCATCTTCCGCACCCGGGAGTTCGAGCAGATGGAGATGGAGTTTTTCGTCGAGCCCGGCACCGACGAGGAATGGCACCAGTACTGGATCGACCAGCGCACGAGTTGGTACACCGACCTCGGGATCGACCGGGAGAACCTGCGGCACTTCGAGCACCCGAAGGAGAAGCTGTCGCACTACTCGAAGCGCACGGTCGACATCGAGTACCGCTTCGGCTTCCAGGGCTCGGAGTGGGGCGAGCTCGAGGGCGTCGCCAACCGCACCGACTTCGACCTGACCACGCACACGGAGCACTCCGGCGCCGACCTGTCGTACTTCGACCAGGCGACGAACACCCGCTGGACGCCGTACGTCATCGAGCCGGCGGCCGGCCTGACCCGCTCGCTGATGGCGTTCCTCATCGAGGCCTACGGCGAGGACGAGGCGCCCAACGCCAAGGGCGGCGTCGACACCCGGACGGTGCTGCGCCTGGACAAGCGACTGGCGCCGGTGAAGGCCGCCGTCCTCCCGCTGTCGCGCAACGCCGACCTGTCGCCGAAGGCCCGTGACCTGGCCGCCGTCCTGCGGAAGAACTGGAACGTCGACTTCGACGACGCCGGCGCCATCGGCCGCCGGTACCGGCGGCAGGACGAGGTGGGGACGCCGTTCTGCCTGACGGTCGACTTCGACACCCTCGACGACCAGGCCGTCACAGTGCGGGAGCGCGACTCGATGAGCCAGGAGCGGATCGGGCTGGACGCCGTCGAGGCCTACCTCGCCGCCCACCTGCCCGGCTGCTGAACACATCGTCGGCCTACCGGCCGACACCGCGGCCAGTTGCCGTCCCGGCCTGTGCGGAGCCCCGCCGTCCCGTCCGGCGGGGACCCTCCGGGCCCGCCCCGGCCAGGACACGCGCACGGCTGGGGGCCCTAGACCGCCGAGAGGTCGAGGATCCGGACGGTGCCGTCGTCGAGGTTGGTGACGTAGCCGCGTCGTCCGTCCGGCGTCACCGAGATGCTGGTCGGGCTGTTGCCGGTGGGGATCCGGGCCGTGACCGTGCCGGTCGCCGTGTCGACCACGTCGACCGTGCCGTCGTCGACGTTGGCGGTGTAGAGGTGCGCGCCGTCCGGGGCGTAGGTGACGTCCTGCGGGCGGAGCCCGACCTCGACGGTCTGGACGACGGAGGCGGTCGCCGTGTCGATCACCGACAGGGTGTTGCTGTCGTAGTTCACGACCGACAGGCGGGTGCCGTCGGGGGAGACGGCGAGGCTGTGCGGCGACCGCCCCACCGCGATGGTGGCCACCAACTCGTTGGTGGCGACGTCGAACTCGGTGACCACGTTCGAGTCGTGGTCGGCGGTGTAGAAGGTCTTCCCGTCGGCGCCCATGACCACCCAGTGCGGATTGGGCGGTGTCGGGACGGTGGCGACGGTCTCGCCGCTGGTCGTGTCGACGACGGCGATCAGGCCTTCGTCGTGGCTCGGCACGTACAGCCGCGTCCCGTCGGGTGAGGGCGCGGGGGCGAACGGGCGCAGCCCCATGGGCACGGTACGCAGAACGTCGTTGGTGGCCGTGTCGAGGAACACCACGGCGTTGATCGTCTTCTCGTCGTTGTACACGGTCACATAGGCCCGCGTGCCGTCCGGGGAGAACGTGATGAACCGGGGTGGTCCAGCCTCGATCTCGATGGTCGCCGTCACCTTGTCCAGGGTGGTGTCGAGGACGGTCACCACGCCCGCGTCCCGGTTGGCGATGTAGGCGTAGCGGCCGTTGGGCGCCACCTGGATGTAGCCCGGGGTGCCACCGACGTCGATGAGCCCGCCCGCAACCGGGATCGGGACGCTGGCCTGGACGTCGACGGTCGGCGACGGAGTGGCCGAGGGCTGACTGGACGCGGCCCCCGACGCGTCGCCATCGGGTTCGTCGCCGTCGCGCAGCAGGAACGTGTACACGAGCCCGGCCGCCAGCACGAGCGCGAGGGCCGCGGCGAGCAGCGCGAACAGGCGTCGGCGCGGGGGGCGCCGGATGCCCGGGTACTCCGGCGCGGGTCCGGAGGGTGGCGGGGGGACGGCGCCGGCAGGGGGACCGGCCGGCGGATCCGGCCGCCGCCCGCCTGCCGGTGGGCGCACGGGCGGGGCGGGCAGCCGGTCCACGGAACGGTGGGACCCGTCCGACGACCCGATCCCCCAGTCGGTGACCGGCATCGGGAGAGCGGCGGTGATGGGGCGTGCGGCGGCCTCCTGCGGTGGCGGGTCGGCCTGCTCGGGGACGAGCCGGGTGGGAGCCCTCAGCGTGGGCGCCCCGTGGTGCACCGGCTCGGTGGCCGCGAGCGCGTCCCGTGCCGCCGCGGCCAGGTCGAGCGCCGTCTGGTACCGGTCCTCCGGGCGCTTGGCCATGCCCCGGCTCACCACTGCGTCCAGGCCCGGAGGCACCCCGGCCATCATGCGGCTGGCGTGCGGGGGCTCGCTGTACAGGTGTGCGTGCATGAGCGAGGCGAGGTCCTCGCCGCGGAAGGGCCGCGTACCCGTGAGGCACTCGTGCAGCAGGCAGGCCAGGGAGTAGACGTCGGCCCGGCCGTCGATCGGCAGATTGGTGAACCGCTCCGGGGCCATGTAGTCGAGGGTGCCGACGGTGGCGCCGGTCATCGTCAGGGACGTCCGGGTCGTGCCCATGGACCGGGCGATGCCGAAATCCACGACGTAGACGAAGTCGCGGGGCGTCACCAGGACGTTCGAGGGCTTCACGTCCCGGTGGACCAGTCCCTCGGCGTGCGCCGCGGCCAGCGCCTCCGCCACCTGACCGATCAGGTGGACCGCCCGGACCGGCGGGAAGGGGCCGTTCTCCTGGAGCAGCTCGCCGACGTTCTTGCCGTCGACCAGCCGCATGTCGATGTAGAGGCGTCCCTCGATCTCCCCGAAGTCGTGGATCGGGATGACGTGCGGTTCCCGCAGCCGGGCGGCCACGTACTGCTCGCGGCGGAACCGGGACAGGTACTCGGTGTCGTCGGACAACGCCTCGGGCAGCAGCTTGAGCGCCACCAGGCGCTGGCGCCGGGTGTCCCGGGCGCGGTGGACGTCGCCCATGCCGCCCCGCCCCAGCAGGGCTTCGATCTCGTAGGGACCGAACGTCCCCTGGATCATCGATGCGCCCCCTGGTCATCTGCGAGTGCGCGCGTGCGGGCCGGTGCGTGGACCTGTGGACGTCCGGCCGACCGGGTCGTCCGCGGGCGAGCGTAGGGGCCCCGGTTGCCGGCGTACAGGGGCACCGGCGCCCGGCTCGAGGGGTGGACCGGCGCCGCCACCTACCCTGGGAGCGTGACCAGCACGCTCGAGCCGACGACGGCATTGCCGCCGCTGAAGCTCGGCGCCCTCGCGGTCGATCCCGCCGTGGTGCTCGCGCCGATGGCCGGCATCACCAACCCCGCGTTCCGCACGCTGTGCCGCGAGTTCGGCGCGGGTCTCTACGTCTGCGAGATGATCACCACCCGCGCGCTGGTCGAGCGCAACGAGAAGACCCTGCGGATGGTGCGGGCGACGGCCGACGAGAAGGACGCCTTCTCGGTCCAGCTCTACGGGGTCGACCCGGCCACCGTGGGACGGGCCGTGGAGATGCTGGTCGACGAGGACGTCGCCGGCACCCGCCCGGCGCACATCGACCTGAACTTCGGCTGCCCGGTGCCCAAGGTGACCCGCAAGGGCGGGGGCTCGGCGCTGCCCTGGCGACGGGTGCTGTTCCGCGACATCGTGCGGTCCGCCGTGCGGGCGGCGAAGGATGTGCCGGTCACGGTCAAGACCCGCATCGGCATCGACGCCGACCACGTCACCTATCTCGACGCCGGCCGGATCGCCGAGGACGAGGGCGCCGCCGCCATCACCCTGCACGGCCGCACCGCGGACCAGCTCTACAGCGGCGCCGCCGACTGGTCGCCCATCGCGCGGCTGGTCGAGGCGGTCGACATCCCAGTGCTGGGCAACGGCGACATATGGGAGGCCGACGACGCCCTGCGGATGGTCGCCGAGACCGGCTGCGCGGGCGTCGTGATCGGTCGCGGGTGCCTGGGCCGGCCGTGGCTGTTCGGCGACCTGGCCGCGGCGTTCGCGGGGGAGTCGCGGCGCGCGCTGCCGACCCTGCGCGAGGTGGCCGCGATCATGCTTCGGCACGCCGAGCTGCTGTCCGAGGACGAGGGGGAGCGGCACGGCTGCACCGACTTCCGCAAGCACGTGGCCTGGTACCTCAAGGGCTTCTCGGTGGGCTCGGAGGTCCGCCGTGCGCTGGCGATGGTGAGCAGCCTCGACGAGCTGGCGGAGCTGCTCGGCTCCGTGCCCGACCAGCCCTACCCGGTCGCCGTCCTCGGCGCGCCGCGCGGCCGGACGAGCACGCCGCGGCCGGTGGCCCTGCCGGAGGGGTGGCTGGCCGACCGCGACGATCCGCGGCCGCCGGTAGGGGCCGAGCTGGACACGAGCGGCGGATGACGGCCGCGAGAACGACGGTCGAGGGAGCATCGCAGCGAGCGCCAGCGAGCGAGGAGCGGATCGAGACCGGAGTCGAGCCATGAATGGACCGTTCCTCTACGACGACGACCCGGCGCCGCTGCACACGGGCACGCCGCGCAACCGGCCGTGGCTGCTGCTCGCGATCTTCGGCGGCACCGTCGTCCTCGGCGTCCTCATGGTCCTGGCCCTGCCCCTCCTGAAGGGGTCGGCGGAGGAGCAGTCGCGCGAGGTCGTCGGCGTCTTCCTCTCGGCGCTGAACCAGGGGGACACCGACACCGCGTTCCAGCTGCTGTGCCAGGAGGAACGTGCGCGCCTGGCGCCGGACGAGATCGCCGCGGCCTACGTCGTCGACGGGCCGGGGGAGGTCACCGGGGCCGAGGAGGCCACCCTGGACGGCGAACCGGCACAGCGGGTGCAGGTCGAGTGGTCCGACGGATCGACCAGCGGGCTGACCGTCGTCAACGAGGACGGGCCGCACGTCTGCGGCGTCACCGCCTAGGAGGACCTCGGATCGCGCGCCCGCGGCCGCTGCGTCAAGATCGTTCTACTCGTGAGTACGGTCGGGCTCTCCCGGTCGCGATCGGCCGGAGAAAGTCGGACCGGGACGTCTCCCATGCGGGACGATCTCGGCATGCGAGAGGTCGGCTCTCGAACGCGGAGGTGTCAACGGTGACCAGCGAAGCGTCCACGAAGTGGGTCTACGACTTCAGCGAGGGCAACAAGGACCAGAAGGACCTGCTCGGGGGCAAGGGCGCCAACCTGGCCGAGATGACCAACCTCGGTCTGCCCGTCCCACCGGGTTTCACGATCACCACCGACGCCTGCCGCTACTACCTCGAGCACGGCACCACCCCGCCCGACCTCGCCGACCAGGTCACCGAGCACCTCACGGCCCTCGAGAAGGCGATGGGCAAGACCCTGGGCGACCCGGCCGACCCGCTGCTGGTGTCGGTGCGCTCCGGCGCCGCGGCGTCGATGCCGGGGATGATGGAGACCGTCCTCAACGTCGGGCTCAACGACGAGTCGGTGCGGGGGCTGGCGCAGCAGTCCGGCAGCGAGCGGTTCGCCTGGGACTCCTACCGGCGGCTGATCCAGATGTTCGGCAAGACCGTCCTCGACATCGACGGCGAGCTGTTCGAGCACGCGCTCGACGAGGTGAAGACCGAGCAGGGCACCGAGCTGGACCTCGACCTCGACGCCGACCACCTCGAGGACCTCGTCGGCCGGTTCAAGGCCATCGTCAAGGAGCAGACCGGGAACGACTTCCCGATGGATCCGCGCGAGCAGATGGACATGGCCATCAACGCGGTCTTCGACTCGTGGAACTCCGACCGGGCGATCATCTACCGCCGTCGCGAGCGCATCCCGAGCGACGCGGGCACCGCCGTCAACGTCTGCTCGATGGTCTTCGGCAACCTCGGCCAGGACTCCGGCACCGGTGTCGCCTTCACCCGAGACCCCGGCAGCGGGGCGCAGGGCGTGTACGGCGACTACCTGCAGAACGCCCAGGGCGAGGACGTCGTCGCCGGCATCCGCAACACCGTGCCGCTGGCGGAGCTGGAGAGCATCGACCGGGGCGCCTACGACGAGCTCATGCAGACCATGTCGACGCTGGAGTCGCACTACCGCGACCTGTGCGACATCGAGTTCACCATCGAGCGCAACAAGCTCTGGATGCTGCAGACCCGCGTGGGCAAGCGCACCGCGGGTGCGGCGTTCGTGATCGCGACCCAGCTGGTCGACGAGGGCCTCATCGACATGGACGAGGCGGTCCGGCGGGTGAGCGGCGACCAGCTGGCGCAGCTGATGTTCCCGCGGTTCGGCGAGAGCGGGGACGCCCAGCAGCTCACCCAGGGCATGAACGCCTCCCCGGGTGCCGCCGTCGGCAAGGCCGTCTTCTCCTCCGAGACCGCCGTCCAGTGGGCCGACCGCGGCGAGAAGGTCGTCCTGGTCCGCCGGGAGACCAACCCCGACGACCTCTCCGGGATGATCGCCGCCGAGGGCGTGCTGACCAGCCGGGGCGGGAAGACCTCGCACGCCGCCGTCGTCGCGCGGGGCATGGGCAAGACGTGCGTCTGCGGCGCCGAGGAGCTGCAGGTCGACACCAAGAAGAGGCAGTTCAGGGCGCCCGACGGCACGGTCGTGAAGGAGGGCGACGTCATCTCGATCGACGGGTCGACCGGCCGGGTGTGGCTCGGCGAGGTGCCGGTGGAGGCGCCGGCCGTCGTCCGCTACTTCGAGGGCGAGATCGACCCAGATTCAACGGGAGCCGACGGCGGTGCGGATGAGCTGGTGCGCAGCGTGCACCGGCTCCTCACCCACGCCGACGAGAAGCGGCGGCTGGGCGTACGGACCAACGCCGACACCCCAGAGGACGTCGCCCGCGCCCGGCGGTTCGGGGCGCAGGGCATCGGCCTCTGCCGCACGGAGCACATGTTCCTCGGCGACCGGCGGCAGCTGGTCGAGACGCTGATCCTCGCCGAGAACGAGGAGGAGCGGAACTCGGCGCTCGATGCGCTCGAGCCGCTGCAGAAGCAGGACTTCCTCGAGATCTTCGAGGCCATGGACGGGCTGCCGACGACGATCCGACTGCTCGACCCGCCGCTGCACGAGTTCCTCCCCGACCTGACCGACCTGTCCGTGCGGGTGGCGATCGCCGAGGAACGCGGGGAGCACGACGAGGGCACGCTGCGGCTGCTGCACGCCGTGCAGTCGATGCACGAGCAGAACCCGATGCTCGGCCTGCGCGGTGTCCGGCTCGGGCTGGTGGTGCCCAACCTCTTCACCATGCAGGTGCGGGCGATCGCCGAGGCGGCGGCCGAGCGGAAGAAGGCCGGCGGCGACCCGCACCCGGAGATCATGATCCCCCTGGTCGGCGCGGTGCAGGAGCTGGAGGCGATTCGCGAGGAGGCCGAGAAGGTGCTCGCGGAGGTCGCGGAGGCCGAGGGCGTGGACGTCCCCGCCACGATCGGCACGATGATCGAGGTGCCGCGCGCGGTGCTGACGGCCGGGGAGATCGCCGGCGCGGCCGACTTCTTCTCCTTCGGCACCAACGACCTCACGCAGATGACGTGGGGCTTCTCGCGGGACGACGTCGAGGCTGCGTTCTTCCACGCCTACCTGGACAAGGGCATCTTCGGCATCTCGCCGTTCGAGTCGCTGGACGTCCCAGGCGTCGGCCGGCTCATCGAGATCGCCGTCGAGGGGGGCCGGGCGGCCAAGCCCGACCTCAAGCTCGGCATCTGCGGCGAGCACGGGGGCGACCCGGACTCGGTGCACTTCTTCCACGAGGTCGGCCTGGACTACGTCTCCTGCTCGCCGTTCCGGGTGCCGGTGGCGCGGCTGGAGGCCGGTCGCGCGGCGCTGGGCGGGGAGCGCTCGGGCGGCTGAGCCCACGAGCGGGCGATATCCGCTTGCCGTGGTGCCGGCGCGTGCCACGCTCGGGGCATGCCGCCCGGCCCTTTCGAGCCACCGTTCGACCAGTTCCTGGTAACCGCAGAGGCGGTGGCCCGGGCACGGCCCGAGGTCGACCCCGACATGGCTCGGGAGGTGTTCAACGAGGTGGCGACCATGCTCTACAACGGCCTCGCCCTCGACGGTCTGGACGAGCACGACGCCGCTGCCGTCGTCGCCGGGCTGTGCGTCGATCTCGTGACGACGGACCCCGGCGCTGCCGTGCGCGAACGAGCGCGGGCGACGTTGGCGGATCCTGCGGATCTGCACGACCCGGAGGGTGTGTCGGCGGCATACCTGTTCTCTGCCTCGATCATGCAACTCTGAGCTGAGCGCCACACCGTCCACACCCGCCGCACGGCGTCAGCCCCGCGTGGTACCCATGACCGGTGGGGGTGCGGGCTGGGAGCTTGGTGAGCCGGAACGGGCGCCCACCAGCGACCCGTTTCCGGACTCCCTCACGGTGGTCGCCGCGATGCCCAGCAGGGCGATCCCG
>DATHAK010000100.1:0-35225 GCA_035296685.1 Blastococcus sp. | reverse complement strand
AGCTCGAAGACCTCCTCGCAGGTGACCACGCGCTCGCGGGCGGGGATGGCCGCACAGAGGCAGTTGAGCAGCGTCGTCTTCCCGGCCTGGGTCCCACCGGAGACGAGCACGTTCAGGCCGGCCGCGACCGCGGCCTCCAGGAAGCGCGCCGCCTGGGTGGTGAGGCTGCCCAGTGTCACCAGCTCGTCGAGGTTGTGCGCCTGGAGCACGAACTTGCGGATGTTGATCGCCATGTGCTGGCGGGTGATGTCGGGGATGACGACGTGCAGCCGCGACCCGTCGGGCATCATCGCGTCGACGAACGGCTGGCTCATGTCGATCCGCCGTCCCGACGTGCGCAGCATCCGCTCCACCAGGTCGGCCAGCTCGCCGGGCGCGAGGATCGTCGTGGTCAGCTCGCTGCGGCCACGGCGGGCGACGAAGACCCGACCCGGCTCGTTGACCCAGATTTCCTCGATCTCCGGGTCGTCGAGGTAGCGCTGCAGCGGGCCGAAGCCGGCCACCCGGTCGAGCACGTCACGGACGACCGACTCCGGGTCGACGATCGGCGGCAGCGCCGACGTCAGCGACCGCTCGGAGTAGTCGGCGACGACGTCGCGCACCAGCGAGCGCACCGGCGCCGGGTCGGTGAACGGATCGAGGCCACGCCGACGGATGAGTTCGCGGACCTCGCCGTCCACGACGTCCAGAGCGGTCGGCACGGCACCCCCGTCGAGCTCGGTCGATCAGTGACACATCGGGCCGGACTTTAAGAGAACGAATCAGTCCGTAGGGGGCTCACCAGCCGATCTGTGGACAACACGACCCTCGGTGACCGCCAGGTCCACCCGATCAGGCGACCCCAGGGTCCCCGCACCAGCCAGCTGCGCAGAGAACCGCCGGGCCACGCCGGAGCCGCCCCAGGGACTTCCGACTCTCGGTTCTGGAGCGGTCCGGTGCCAGCCTGAAACGGCACCCGCAAGTTCCCCGACTCGGCATTGGACGTCTTCGCCGGATCTCGATCTGGCGAGACCACGGGGGCTGATCACGTCAAGGAGTTGATGATGACTGCCTCCGACAGAAGTGGAATTCTGTACGCCATCCATCAGGACGGGCGGCTCCTGTTCTTCCGCGATCTAGTCCGCAACGGCACCAACGCCCCGAATGGATCGACGGGCTGGGCCGGCGGCAATCAGATCGGCCAGCACTTCGAAGGAATCCGCCAACTCGTCAGCGGTGGAGACGGCATCCTCTACGCCATCCACGACGACGGGCGGCTCCTGTTCTTCCGGGATCAGTTGCGCGACGGCAGCAACGCGCCGGACGGATCGACGGGCTGGGCCTCCAAGTCGGGTAACCAGGTGGGCCAGCACTTCGAGGGAATCCGGCAGCTCGTCGATGGTGGAGACGGCATCCTCTACGCCATCCACCAGGACGGCCGGCTGCTCTTCTTCCAGGACCAACTGCGCGACGGCAGCAACGCCCCCGACGGATCGACCGGCTGGGCCGGCGGAAATCAGGTCGGACAGCACTTCGAAGGAATCCGGCAACTGACCTGAGACCCTTTCCCTCACGGGTTCGGCCTGGTCGCCGCTTCCCGGGCCCCGGTCGTCAGCAGCCGGGGACGTCGTATCCCTGGAGCGCGGGCCAGGCCGAGGGCGGCGTGGTCGGCCAGTCCCAGATAGAGACGCCGACCGCGTGCTGCTCACCGGCGGCCCGCACCATGGCCGCGTAGTCGTCCGCGGTCTCCTGTACGTCGTAGCCGCCGATCACGGACACGACCGCGCACGGATCGCCGAGGTGTGCGCGAACCCGCTCGATGTTCTCGCTGACGTACCGGTGCGGGTCGGTGAAGCCCTCCTCGGAACGGTTCGACCAGTACGCCATCGGCAACCAGACGTCGTAGAGGTCCCACAGCTCCTGCCACGGGAACTCCGGCCAGAACGCGGGATTCAGCACGTCGGTGACCACCGGAGGCAGCACGATCGCGCCGAGCTCGACGTGGGGCAGCGCCGCCCGCAGCTGCCGCGACAGCTCGATCAGTTGCGCATTCCGGGGAGCGAGCTCGACCGCCTCGGTGAACTCGATGTCCACCGCGACCGCGTCGAAGCCCTCCCCGTCGCTGCGGAAGGCCGCGATGTCCCGCAGCCGCCGCAGGTCACCGGCGATGTCGCCGAAGCGGGGCAGGTACCAGGCCACCACGGACATCCCGCGTGCGTGCGCCCGCACCAGGAACTCGCCCAGCAGGTCGGTGCTCAGCAGTCCCGGATAGCGGGGGTCGTCGGCCGCGGGCTGCAGGTAGAGGGTGTGCACCCCCGCGTCGGCCATCGCGTCGACGTCGGCCGGCGTCACCACTGGCGCCGCGCCGCCGAACTCGCGGGTGACCCGGTACCGCGACAGCCAGGTGCCGACCCCGGCGTACGGCGAGTCCTCCACGACCGGCAGCTCCGCCGTCGACGGTCCGGCGGTCGCACCTGCCGGGGGCAGGTTCGCCGTCGGCGGGTCCGCGGGGCCGGCCGTGGTGCGCGCGGCCGGCAGCTCCGGCACCGGTTCGCCCACCCGGTCGATCCGGACGACCACGACGAGGACGGCCATCAGCAGCAGACCGAGGACCAGGCCGCCGATGCGGTGGTCCGGTCGCCGCGCGTGTCGCCCTCCGCCGCGGCCCACCGCCGCATCGTCGCACCGCCCGAGCGGCACCGACCCAGGAAACCCGACGGTCCATGGGAACCTCACCAGTCGCGCTGACGGCGCCTCATCCGGCTGCCGTTCCGTGACGCCAGCGATGTCGCGCGGCGGTTCCGGGACGGCTAGTGGGCAGCGGAAAGCGCGTCCGCGCCGGCCGACTCGGCGGTGTGCTCCAGGCGTCGGCCGACCAGCCCCCAGGCCCACACCATGGGCAGGAGCCCCGCACCCAGCGCGACCACGGCGGCCAGGCAGAAGAGGGTCACGGGCCATGTCGCCAGCAGCCAACCCGTCGCCGCAGGGCGCAGGGCGCGACGCAACCAGGCGATCCCCAGCACCGACGAGCCGATGAGGCCGATGAACATGCCGGGAATGCCGAGGAACATGAAGGACTCGTCGAGCCACGGCGTCCAGTAGTCGCCCACGACGGAGAGGGTGGCGAGCACGTACCCGGTCAGCGCGATCCGCCAGCCCCACAGCTCCAGGCCGACGGGCGTGCGGGCACGACGGACGACGAACGCCGCGACCGTGGCGGCGATCAGGATCGAGAACCAGATCCTGCCGTAGGCGACGTAGACGGTGTAGGGGCCGGACCAGTCGAGCATCGGCCGCAGGCCGCGCGCGGCGGGCTCGGCCCACCACCGGACGAGCGGGCTGTCGAGGTCTCTGGCACCCTCGACGGTCGCGAAGCGGGCGAGGGCGTGGATGGGCGCGAGCACCGTCGCGGCGCAGGCGGCGAGGAAGGCGAGGCGGCCGGCGACGCGACCGGCACTGGTTGTCTGCACGAGGACCTCCGGCGTCGCGGGCCCGGGCGGCACCGATCGACGCCCACGACGCTAGGAACGCCGCGGCCTGCGATCGTCAGTCCACAGATCGGTCCGATCTCCACCCTGGGATGGACTCCGGTACCTCCGCCGCGGCGCTACCGTCCGGCCGTGGGCAGGCCCGTGCTCCCCAGCCTCGGCGAGGTCGCGCTGCCGATCGGCCTCGGGGCGCTGGCGACGGTCGAGGCCTTGTCGGTGGATCCCCCCGACGTCGGCGCGGCGATCGCCGCCGAGTGGACCGCCCTCCTGCTGCTCGTCCTGCGTCGGCGCGCTCCCCTGACCGTCGGCAGCGCGGCCCTAGGCCTGGTGCTGCTGCCCTCCCTGTACATGCGCGTGGACGAGCTCACCGGCCCGATCCTCGTCGCCTGGCTCGCGGTCTACAGCCTGGGACGGTTCCTGCCCGACCTGCGGGGGCTGGCAGTGGTCGTGCTGTTCCTCGCCGTCCTCATCACCGCCTTCGTCTTCCGCGACCACGGGGCCGGGGTCGGCGACGTCGTCTGGGTATCGGCGCTGGTGCTGCCTCCGTACGGATTCGGGGTGCTCATCCGGGTGTGGGACGACCGCACACAGCGCATGGCGGAGGAAGCCGCCCGGCTGGCCGCCGGGCAGGAGCAGATCCGGCAGGAGACCGCGGCGGCGGAGCGCGCACGGATCGCCCGCGAGCTGCATGACGTGCTGGCCCACTCCGTGAGCGCGATGGTCGTGCAGACGACGGCCGCCCAGGACCTGGTGCACCGCGACCCCGACCGTGCGGCGCAGGTGCTCCACGACGTCGCGGCGGTCGGGCGACGTGCACTGGCCGAGACCGGTCGGTTGCTGCACCTGATCCGCGACACCGATGACGAGCTGGGGCTGCAGCCCGACGCGGGCCTGGACCGGCTCGACGAGTTGATCGAGGGCTTCCGGCAGAACGGGATGGGGGTCGAGTTGACCCGGCAGGGGACGGACGACGCGCTGCCGGCCGGCGTGGACCTCTCCGCCTACCGGGTTGTGCAGGAAGCGCTGACCAACGCGCTTCGCCACGGGTCGGGCCGGGAGGCATCGGTGAGGGTGGTGCGCAGGCCCACCGAGGTGGCGATCTGCGTGGAGAACCCCATGGGATCGGGCAACACGTCGGGCAGCGGCCTGGGGCTGCTGGGGGTTGCCGAGCGAGTCGCCGTCTTCGGTGGCTCGCTGCGCCATGGGCGCACGGCCGACGGCCGCTACTCGTTGGCGGTCACCCTGCCGATCCGGGTCGACTACTCATGACCTCCGTGGTGATCGCCGACGACCAGGAACTCATCCGGTCCGGGCTGCGGCTCGTCCTCGAGGCGCGCGGCGTGGACGTGCTGGCCGAGGCGGCCGACGGCCGGCAGGCGGTGGCCGCGGTCGGGCGGCTGCGCCCCGACGTCGTCCTCATGGACATCCGAATGCCGCGCATGGACGGTATCGCCGCCACCCGGGAGCTGACGCGCGTCGCGTCGGGCACCCGGGTGCTGGTGCTGACCACCTACGACCTCGACGAGTACGTGTACGGGGCGCTGCGTGCGGGGGCTGCTGGTTTCCTGCTGAAGTCCACTCCCCCGGACCGCCTGGTCGACGGGATCGCCGTCGTCGCCGCAGGGGACGCCCTGCTCGCCCCGGCGCTCACACGGCGGCTCATCGAGGAGCACATCCGCCGCCCGCTTTCCGTGCACGGCGTCCCGGGGGCGGTACGGGAGCTCACCGCGCGGGAGCGTGAGGTCCTGGTGCTCGTCGCCCGGGGCCTGTCGAACACCGAGATCGCCGAACGGCTGGTCCTCGGTGAGGCGACGGTGAAGACCCACGTCAACCGGATCCTCACCAAGCTGGCCCTCCGCGGGCGCGCCCAGGCCGTCGTCCTCGCGTACGAGTCCGGCCTGGTCACGCCGGGGACTGAGCAGGCATCCGGGGGTCAGGTGAATACCCGCCGGAGGCTCAGCGACGGCATGCGGCCGCTCCCTCCCTCCGGGGAACGGCCCTGCGAGTGATGAGTCGGGCCGGCACGGTCCTGCCGATCGATAGCCGGCGCGACCGCGCCGACCGCCAGGCCCTCGGCGAAACCGGTCGCGTACCAGAGCGGCGCGTTGACCTCGAGGCCGCTGGGCGGGGTCCCGGGCCGGTCCTCCCACAGCAGGCGCGCGAACTCGGCGGGCGTGCGGCCGAGGCACCGCTCCCCGGTCGGGGCTCCGGTCTCGGGCAGGTCCAGCGTGGCGGCGAAGGCGCCGTCCTGCCGGCCCAGCTCCTGGGCCTCCTCCAGCAGCTGGGCGTAGGTGCGATCGGCCATGACGGCCCCCTCCCGAGGGCGGCGGACCGGCGGGACGCCGAACCGTCCGTCGTCAGGAAGAGGCGCCGGACGGCCCTCCGGAGACAGCTCGGCAAACCCCTCGATCCCGGGACCGGACCGGCGTAGCGTCCGCACTCCCGGAGCCGGTCCACCCCTCGACGAGGGAGTTCGCCATGGGCGACAAGTCACCGCACGACCCGCATCACTCCGCGAAGAAGTCGGCCAAGTCGATCAAGCAGAAGCGCGCCGAGAAGAAGACGCACACCCAGGTCGCGCCGTCCCAGATGGCGCGGCTGACGGCCGAGCGCAAGCACGGCACCTGACCAGCACCCGGCACGTCGTCCGGCCTACTGGCTCGGCTCCGGCAGGTCGCAGTTCTCCACCTTCGGGTTGACGCCCGCGTAGTTCAGCGGGCCGGCCACGATGGTGACCGCGATCGTCCCCACGCCGGAGCAGTCGGCGTTGTCACTGGTGAAGTAGCCGCGCTGCCAGGTCGCGATCACACCGATCACGAGCCAGACGAGCACCAGCAACGAGAAGAGTCGGCCCATTGGTCGGCCCTACCCCGAGGTCACGGCGGGCATGCCGGCAGCCGCCCTGGTCGCCGCCGACGTCTCGGGCTCGGTGCTCAGCGGCCGGCGCTGGCCGCGCTCCACCCGGCCGCGCAGCCAGAGCCCGCCGAGCAGGCCGACCAGGACGACGAGGCCGTACAGGCCGCCGGTCGCGGTCATGGCCACGGTCATGCCGGGACAGGTGGCTCCGACCCCGAAACCGAGGCCGAAGATCGCGCCACCGTAGACGTGGCGGCGCTCGATGCGGTGCCGCGGGAGTGACAGCCGGCCGGCGAACCACGTCCGTCCCGTCCGGCGGAGGACGGCGAGGCCGGCGAACGCCACGGCCATCGCGCTGGCCATCATCAGGAAGATGTACGGGTCCTGGAGCAGCAGGCCCTCGTGGATCGTGTCGTAGTCGCCGAGTCCGCTGGCGGTCAGGAGGAACCCGAACACGAGGCCCACACCGAGCGCCGACCAGCGCATCCCGGGCGTCACAGCGCGCCGCCGGTCAGGGCGTTCAGGCCGAGGGTGCTCAGCACCGCGACGGAGAAGAACGTCGCCGTCGTGACGACGCTGTCCGGCGATCCGGCGGCGCACCCCGACATCCCGTGGCCCGACGTGCACCCGCCCGCCCACCGGGAGCCGTAGCCCAGTGCCACCCCCACCAGCAGCAGGACCGGCACGAGCGCCACCGGGGACAGCACCTCCGAGAGCCGGCCGTAGCCGTGCACCGAGACCGGCGGGCCGAGCACCGCGGCCACGACGCAGCCACCGGCCAGCGCGAGCAGGAAGGTGCGCCGCCAGGGTTCGGGCCGCCATCCCTCGACCGGGGCGAGCGTCGCCAGCCACGCGCCCGAGACACCGAGCCGCGCGTTGATCAGGCCGTACAGGGCGACGACGCAGAGCCCGACGGCGGGCCCGGCGATCCACCACGGCAGCTGCCCGCTGAGCACGTCCAGCATCGGTGCGGCCCTTCGACGGCATTCGGGGCGGACATGCTGTCATCCGGGACGGTCCGACGGGAACCGACGGGGCGTAGCGTCCCCCGCACGGAGCTGTCAGGGCTCCCGATCAGGGAGCGACACCATGGGTGACAAGTCCCCCCGCCAGTCGATGACGAAGAAGGCCTCGGACAAGTCGATCAAGGAGAAGCGGCTCGACAAGAAGGCCAAGAACGACCACACGTCGCAGATGGAGAACCTGACGCACGGCAAGAAGCACTGAGCGGGGTCGCCGGCCGGTGAGATGCGTTGCCGGCGCGTTCGACCGCACGGAACGCGCCCGCCGTGCACCTCACCGCTTCGACAGCACTGCGTCGATCAGGTGCGGGCCCGGCTCCGCGAGCGCCTGGCGGAGCTGGTCGGCCAGCTCCTCGGCGGTCGTCGCCCGCGTGGCCGGGACGCCCATGCCGGTGGCGAGGGCGACGAAGTCGAGGTCCGGAGCGCCGAGGTCGAGCAGCCTGCCGGCCCGTTCCCCGTCGCCGGCCGCGCCGACCCGCGAGAGCTCGTGCTCCAGGATCGCGTACGAGCCGTTGTTGCACACGACCGTGGTGATGTCGAGCTGCTCGCGCGCGTAGCTCCACAGGGCCGAGATCGTGTACATCGCGCTGCCGTCGGCCTGGAGCCCGATCACCGGACGATCGGGGCAGGCCACCGCGGCACCCAGGGCCATGGGCAGCCCGTCGCCGATGGCGCCGCCGGTGAGCGAGAGCCAGTCGTGCCGCGGCGCCCCCGACGTCAGCTCGTTCAGCCCGACGCCCGAGGTCAGCGCCTCGTCGACGACGATCGCGCGCTCGGGCAGCAGCGCGCCGATCACCGCCGCCATCGCGCGCGGCGTCAGCGCACCGCTCGGCAGCTCCGGGCGGGACGCCTCCAGCAGCTCCGGCTGCGCCTCTGGAGCGGCCGCGTCCGCGAGCGCCTGCAGCGCGGCGACGACGTCCTCCCCCGGCTGCGCGAGCACGTGCACGGTGCAGTTCTCCGGCACCGGGGTGCCGGGCACCCCGGGGTAGCCGAAGAAGTGCACGGGCGATTGCGCGCCGGCGAGCACCAGGTGCCGGATGCCCTCGAGTGCGGCGATCGCCATCTCCGGCGGGTAGGGCAGCCGCGTCAGGTCGGGCAGCCCCGCGCCGCGCGCCGTCCGCGCGGGGAAGGTCTCCGACATCAGCCGGGCGCCGGTTCCGGCGGCCAGCCGGGCGGCGGCCAGTTGGCCGTCCTCGGTCATCGCGTCGCCACCGAGGAAGATCACGGCCTGCTCCCCGGAGCCGAGCACCTTGGCGACGTCGTCGACGACCGCGCCGGCCACCTGCGGGGCCGGGCGCGGCGGCCGCGGGTCGGCCGGCTCCGCG
Source organism: Blastococcus sp. (assembly GCA_035296685.1). Classification (GTDB taxonomy): domain Bacteria; phylum Actinomycetota; class Actinomycetes; order Mycobacteriales; family Geodermatophilaceae; genus Blastococcus_B. Next base: position 26,555 of record DATHAK010000100.1, on the reverse strand, counting down.
CCGTCCTCCCACGACACGTCGGCTGGCAGGACGAGGGTGGCGACGCAGCCCGGCGCCGCGGAGGCGGCGGCGACCGCGTCGACGGCGTCCGCGGCCACATCGGCCGGCGCCAGCGAGCGCCGCACCCAGCCGGAGACCGTGCCGGCGAGCGCGTCGATGTCGGACTCCAGCGGCGCGTCCAGCCGCTTGTGCGACCGGGCGTGGTCGCCGACGACGTTCACCATCGGCGTCCTCGCGCGCCGGGCGTTGTGCAGGTTGGCCAGCCCGTTGCCCAGGCCCGGGCCGAGGTGCAGCAGTGTCGCCGCGGGCCGCCCCGCCATGCGCGCGTACCCGTCGGCCGCGCCGGTCGCGACCCCCTCGAACAGGGTCAGGACGGCCCGCATCTCCGGGACGTCGTCCAGCGCCGCGACGAAGTGCATCTCCGAGGTGCCCGGATTGGCGAAGCAGACGTCCACGCCCGCGCCGACCAGGGTCCGGATCAGTGCCTGCGCGCCGTTCACCTCGGCACTGTCGCACGCCCGCTCAGGGAGCGCTCATCACCGTCCGCCGCGACCGGTAGGACATCAGCGACCAGCACGAACGCGCGGCCATGATCGACCCGATCGACAGCCAGGACCCGATCGACGCCACCGACAGAGCCGATCCGATGCTGCCCACCGAGGCCACCGACCCGACGCTGCCGATCGACAGCACCGACCCCTTCGACCCGATGCTCAGCACCGAGTCCTCCGACCACACCGACCACTTCGACGACGAGCCCATGGCTGCACCCTGCTCGGGTCAGAAGGTGAGCACCAGCCGCCCGCGCACGCCGCCCGCCTCGAGCAGCCGGTGCGCCTCGCCCGCCTGGTCGGCAGGGAACGCCCGGGCGACCCGCAGGGTCAGGACGCCGTCCTCCGCCTGCTGCCGCAACCGGTCCAGCGCGACACGGTCCTGGGCGACGCTGCGCACCAGGGTGGGGAAGACCCGCAGGCCGCGCTGCCCGTCCCCGCGGTAGCCACGGACCGTCGCGACCGCACCGCCGTCGCGGACGGCGGGCAGCACCATCTCGTTCTGCACCGCCCCGTCGGCCAGGCCGTCCACGCCCTCGGGAAAGTGCTCGCGGATGCGCGCGGCCACGTCGTCGCCGCGGCGGACGACGACGTCGGCACCGAGTTCCCGGACCAGCGCCTCGTCGGCCTCCGAGGCGTCGGCGACGACGGTCAGCCCGTCGGCCTTGGCCAGCTGGACGACGTAGCCGCCGAAGGCACCGGCCGCGCCGGTCACCGCCAGCGTCTCGCCGGGCCGCAGCCCCATCAGGTCGAGCGCCAGCCGGGCGGTGCGCGCGTTCATCGGCAGCGTCGAGGCGTGCACGGCGTCGACGCCACGGGGTGCCCGCACGACCGAGTCCCCGGGCAGCACGAGGTCCTCCCGGTAACCGCCGTGCGCGCCGGTGGGGACGACGATCCCCATGGCCTCGTCGCCGACCGCCACGTGCGCGACCCCGGCGCCCACCTCGACGACGGTGCCGGCGACGTCCATGCCCGGCACCCACGGCGGCGTCTTCACCGGGTCGCGCTCGGCGTAGGCGCCCCGTCGCGTGTTGGTGTCGGTCGGGTTCACCGTCGCCGCGGCCACCCGCAGCCGCACGTCGCCGGGCCCCAGGGGCTCGGCGGGGACATCGACGACGTGCAGGGCCTCCGGGCCCCCGAACTCGGTCACTCCCACGGCGCGCATGCCGAATACCTAGCACGACGGGTTCCGGCCCACCGGCGGCACCCAGCGGTTCCCGGCGTCGGTCCAATTCCGGTGACGCTCTACGACCTGACCCAGCCGGCCGGGTGAGGTGTTCCCGGAACCCTGCCTCTGCTCCCCTGGAGTAAGCAGAGGCAGAGGTTCCCTGAAAGGCGCCCGAGCGCGTACTCGAGCGGCGACGTCGAACTGTCGTCAGGAAGGGCTTGTGCTGACGTCACTATGGCGTCACTATGGCGTCATGGATCTCTCGCCCTATGTCGATCAGCTGCGACGGGAACTCGCCGCCGCGGCGGACCTCGGTGGAGACGAGGCGCGCGCGCTCGCCGAGCGACTCACCGCTCCGCTGGAGGCGTCGCTGCGTCTCGCCTTGCTGAGCGCCCTCTCCGCGGCGGCCGAGGAGATCACCAGCCAGTTGGCCCCGGGCGCGGTCGATGTCCGTCTCCGCGGCGGGGACATCGGCTTCGTCGTCTCCGGCCCCGACCTGACTCCCGACGTCGACCATCGCAGCGAGCCCGGACCGGCGGACGCACCACCGGCCGGCGCCGCCCCGGACGCGGACGACGGCGGCACCGCGCGCATCACGCTCCGCGTCCCGGAGCAGCTCAAGGCCCGCATCGAGGACGCCGCGGTGCGCGAGGGCTTCTCGGTCAACACCTGGCTGACGCGCGCGGTCACGCGCGGCCTCGAGCCGGGCAACGCCACCGGTGCGGCCGATCGGCGACGCGGTCGCTGGTCGGGCCAGCACTACTCCGGCTGGGTCCGCTGACCACCCAGTCCCGCTTCTCCATCCATCTCCAGAGGACCGCCATCATGCCGACGTTCGACACGCCCTCCCCCATCCAGATCCGCATCGACGTCTCCGGGGGCTCGCTCCGGGTCCGCGCGAGCGACCGCACCGACACCGTGGTGACGGTTCGCCCCGGCCACGAGCGCAAGACCGCCGACGTCCAGGCCGCCGAGCAGACGCGGGTCGAGTTCGCCGACGGACGGCTGGTGGTGACCTCGCCACGTCGTCCCCGGCTGCTGTTCATGGCCACGATGCCGTCGGTCGACGTCGAGCTGCTCGTCCCGGCGGGCTCCGATCTGGACGCCGCGCTCACCGCCGGCGACGTCGAGTGCGAGGGCCGGCTCGGCGACGTGCGGATCGACGACCGCTACGGCGACATCCGGATCGACCGTGCGGCCACGCTGCACGCCCGCACGTCGGCCGGCGACGTCACCGTGGCGCAGGTGGACGAGGACGGCGAGCTCGCCACCTCCTACGGACAGATCCGGGTCCAGCACGCCGCCGGCGCCCTTCGCCTGGACAGCGCCTGCGGCGACATCACGGTGGAGCGCGCGCTGGCCTCCGTCGGGGCCACCACCAAGTACGGCCAGGTCAGCGTCCACCACGCCGCGGGCGGGTCACTCGACCTCGCCACCGCCTACGGCAAGGTCGAGGCCGGGATCCGCGAGGGCACGGCGGCGTGGCTGGACCTCGAGTCGTCCTCCGGGAAGGTCCGCAACTCGCTGTCGTCGTCCGAGGCCCCCAGCGGGTCCGAGGAGACCCTGCGGGTCCGGGCCCGCACGTCCTATGGCGACATCGTGGTGCACCGTGCCTGACTCCGCCGCCGTCCGCATCACGGGGCTGCGCAAGTCCTTCGGCGAACTCACCGTCCTCGACGGCATCGACCTGTCGGTCGACGAGGGCACGGTGTTCGCGCTGCTCGGTCCCAACGGCGCCGGCAAGACGACGATGGTCGACATCCTCTGCACGCTGAGCCGGGCCGACGCCGGAACCGTGCTCGTCGGCGGGCACGACGTCGTCCGGGACCCGGAAGCGGTCCGCGCGGCCATCGCAGTCACCGGGCAGTTCTCCGCGGTCGACAACCTGCTCACCGGTGCCGAGAACCTGAGGCTGATGGCCGATCTCCGGCACCTCGGGCGGCACGAGGCACACCGCCGCATCGCCGACCTCCTGGACCGCTTCGACCTCGGCGAGGCGGCGGACAAACCGGTCGCCACCTATTCCGGGGGAATGCGCCGCAAGCTCGACCTCGCCATGGGCCTGGTGAGCCGGCCCCGGATCGTGTTCCTCGACGAGCCGACCACCGGACTCGACCCACGCAGCCGCCGGACCATGTGGGAGATCGTCCGCGGGCTGGTCGCCGACGGGGCGACGATCTTCCTGACGACGCAGTACCTGGAGGAGGCCGACGAGCTCGCCGACCGGATCGGCGTGCTCGACGGCGGCCGGCTCGTCGCAGAGGGGACGTCCGAGGAGCTCAAGCGGCTGGTCCCCGGCGCCACGCTGCGCCTCACGTTCCGCGATCGGGCTGAACTCGAGTCCGCGGCCGGCCTGTTGCCCGACGCCACGAGCCTCCCCGAGACGCTGACCCTGGCGGTCCGCGGCGACGGCAGCCTCCGGTCGATCCGGTCGGTGCTGCGCACGCTCGACGAGGCTGCCATCGACGCCGAGCACCTCGTCGTCGACACCCCCGACCTCGACGACGTCTTCCTGGCCCTGACCGGGCGGCCCACCGACGTGACCGTGGAGATCTCGTGACGACGCTGACCTACGCCCTGGGCGACTCCGCCACGATGCTGCGGCGCAACCTCAAGCGGGCGGTCCGCTACCCAGCGCTCACCGTCCTGGTCGCCGGGATGCCCGTCGTGTTCCTCCTGCTGTTCGTGTTCGTCTTCGGGGGCACGCTCGGCGCGGGCCTCGGCGGCGCAACCGCGGGACGCGCGGAGTACGTCAACTTCGTGACCCCCGGCATCCTGCTGATCGGCGTCGCCAGCGCGGCCCAGGGGACGGCGATCGCCGTCGCCATGGACATGAACGAGGGCATCATCGCGCGGTTCCGCACCATGTCGATCGCCCGTGGATCCGTGCTCACCGGGCACGTGCTGAGCAGTCTGATCCAGACGATGCTCGGCCTGGCCATCATCCTCGGGGTGGCGCTGCTCGTCGGGTTCCGGCCCACCGCGACGGCCGCCGAGTGGATCTCCGTGGTCGGCGTCCTCGCGATGGCCACTTTCGCGCTGGTCTGGTTGTCGGTGGCCATGGGCCTGGCGGCCAAGACCGTCGAGAGCGCCAGCAACATGCCGATGCTGCTGGTCCTGCTGCCGTTCTTCGGCAGCGGTTTCGTGCCGACCGACTCGATGCCCGCCGGGTTGCGCGCCTTCGCGGAGTACCAGCCGTTCACCCCGGTCATGGACACCCTGCGCGGGCTGCTGCTGGGCGGCCCGATCGGCACCAGCGCCGTCCTGGCCGTGGCCTGGTGCGCGGGCATCTCTGCGGTGGGCTGGATCTGGGCCCGGCGGCGCTACGAGCGCCGCCCGGCCCGGCAACCCTGATCAGCGCTTGAGCGCGTACTCCTTGAGGATCCCGCGGCTGATGATGGTCTTCTGGATCTCGCTGGTGCCCTCGCCGATGAGCAGGAACGGCGCCTCGCGCATCAGCCGCTCGATCTCGTACTCCTTGGAGTAGCCGTAGCCGCCGTGGATCCGGAACGACTGGGTGGTCACCTCGGCGCAGTACTCGCTGGCCAGCAGCTTGGCCATGCCGGCCTCGACGTCGTTGCGCTCCCCGGAGTCCTTCAGCCGGGCGGCGCGGACCATCAGCGCGTGCGCGGCCTCGACCTTGGTGGCCATCTCGGCCAGCTGGAAGGCGATCGCCTGGTGCTGGGCGATCGGCTTGCCGAACGTCTCCCGCTGCTGGGCGTAGGCGATGGCCAGCTCGAACGCGCGGATCGAGATGCCGCACGCCCGCGCGGCGACGTTGACCCGGCCGACCTCGACGCCGTCCATCATCTGCGAGAACCCGCGGCCCGGGGCGCCGCCGAGGATGTCCTCGGCCTTCGCCCGATAGCCGTCGAAGATGAGCTCGGTGGTGTCGACGCCCTTGTAACCCATCTTGTCGATCTTCCCGGGGATGGTCAGCCCGGGCACGACCTCGCCGAAGCCGGTGGGCTTCTCGACCAGGAACGTGGTCAGGTTCTGGTGCGCCTTCTCCGCGCCCTCGTCGGTGCGCACCAGCGCCGCGACCAGGGTGGAGGACCCGCCGTTGGTCAGCCACATCTTCTGGCCGTCGATGACGTAGTCGCCGTCGCCCTGCTTCACGGCCTTGGTGCGGATGCCGGCCACGTCGGAGCCCAGCCCCGGCTCGGACATCGAGAACGCGCCCCGCACCTCACCGGTGGCCATCCGCGGCAGGAAGCGCTCCTTCTGCTCGGCGGTGCCGTGCTGGATGATCATGTAGGCGACGATGAAGTGCGTGTTGATGACGCCCGACACGCTCATCCAGCCGCGGGCGATCTCCTCGACCACCAGCGCGTAGGTCAGCAGCGACTCCCCCAGACCCCCGAACTCCTCGGGGATGGTCAGCCCGAAGATGCCCAGCTCCTTCAGGCCGTCGACGATCTCCTGCGGATAGATGTCGCCGTGTTCGAGTTCCTGCGCGTGCGGGATGATCTCCTTGTCGACGAAGCTCCGGACCGTCGACAGGATCTCCTGCTGGATGTCGGTCAGGTCGGCGGTCTGCGCCAAGCGGGGCATCGGGTGCGCTCCTTCGGGACGGCGGTGTCCGAGTTACCGGTGAGTATGGGCCACCGTTCCGACGCCCCGGGCGTGTGCCTGCTCACGCTCGGGACGTCCGCGTGATGGAGTACCGGCACATCCGGTGCCCGGCCGGGGCGGTCCGCCGAGGAGGACGTCATGAGCACCAGCGACGAGAACCTCTACCGAGGCGACCCGCCCGCCGCCGCAGCACCCCAGGGTCCGCCGGCCGGGCAGCCCGCCTACGCGCCACCGGCCGGGTATGCGCCGCAGCCCTACGGCGTTCCCCCGGGGTACGGGCCGCCCCCGGGCTACGGGCCACCTCCGGGGTACGCGGGTTACGGACCCCCGCCCGGATACGGCTGGCCGCCGGGCTACCGGCGGCCCACCAACACGATGGCGATCCTCTCCCTCGTGCTGGCGTTCGTCTTCCCGCCGGTCGGCCTGGGGCTGGGCATCGTCGCCCGCAAGCAGATCCGGCAGACCGGAGAGGAGGGCGACGGCCTGGCGCTGGCCGGGATCATCGTCGGTGGCATCGTCACCGCGATCTACGTCCTGATGATCATCTTCATGGTCATCGCCTTCTCGGCGGCGACCAGCTACGCCCCCTAGCAGCCGCTTGTCGTCGCAGCGATGAGTCTGCCGGCGCCCACAGGTCCACCCTCTCGACCGGGACACATCACCGCATCGGGAGCAGTCATGGGCCTCATCCACATCGAACTGTTCGCCACCCTCGACCTCGTCGGGCAGTCGCCGGGCGGCCCCGACGAGGACCCGGTCGGGTTCCCGTACGGCGGCTGGCAGGCGCCCCTGCTGGACGACGTCACCGGGGCGCAGGTCGGCGCCGCGTACGAGGGCACGGACGCCCTCCTGCTCGGCCGGCGGACGTACGACATCTTCGCGGCCTACTGGCCGCACCAGGAGGGCGGCGAGGACAACGAGATCGCCGCGCTGTTCAACAGCGTCCCGAAGTACGTGGCCTCCCGCGGCAGGCCCGACCTGTCGTGGGCCGGGTCCACGCAGCTCGGCCCGGATCTGGCCGGCGCGGTGCGCGAGATCCGCAACCGGCACGAGCACGTGAAGGTCGTCGGCAGCCTGAACCTGGTGCAGACCCTCCTGCGCGAGAAGCTCTTCGACCGTCTCGACCTCTGGGTGCACCCGATCATGTTCGGCGTCGGGAAGAAGGTGTTCGACGGCGGCGCGGTGCCCACGAACGTCACACTGCTCGAACCGCCGGTCGCCGGCCCGACGGGCACCGTGTACCTGCGCTACGGGCTTGCCGATGGCACGCCCGGGACGGGCGACATGACCGCACCGGATCGCGGTGTCCGGAGCGCAGACTGAAGCCGCTCCGCCGGCCCCGTCTCGAGCGGGCGAAGGCGTCGGGCCCCGTCCAGGGCTACTCCTCGGGCGGCGTGAAGGACGACGTGCGCTCCATGCCGGCGGCGCGGCCCTTGCCGGCGACGACGAGCGCCATCTTGCGGCTGGCCTCGTCGATCATCTCGTCGCCGAGCATGGCCGAGCCCTTCTTCCCGCCCGCCTCCGACGTGTAGTACTCGTAGGCGTCGAGGATCAGCTCGGCGTGGTCGTAGTCCTCCTGCGACGGGGCGTAGATCTCGTTCGCCGCGTCGATCTGACCGGGGTGCAGCACCCACTTGCCGTCGAACCCGAGCACCGCCGACCGCTTGGCGACCTCCGTGAACGCCTCGACGTCGCGCACCTGGAGGAACGGGCCGTCGATGGCCTGCACCCCGCGGGCGCGGGCGGCCATCAGGATCTGCATGAGGATGTAGTGGAACGGGTCGCCGGCGTAGTCCGGGTGCAGCGCACCGACCACCAGCGACTTCATGTTGATGCTGGCCATGAAGTCGGCCGGGCCGAAGATGATCGTCTCGATCCGGTCGCTGGCGAACGCGATGTCGTTGACGTTGATCAGCCCCTGCGCGGTCTCGATCTGCGCCTCGATGCCGATCCGGCCCACCTCCAGGCCGTTGCTCTTCTCGATCTGGGTGAGCAGGAAGTCCAGCGCCCGCACCTGGGCGGCGTCGGCGACCTTGGGCAGCATGATGCAGTCCAGCTCCGCACCCGCGCCCTCCACGACCTCGATCACGTCGTGGTAGGTCCACTCCGTCGTCCAGTCGTTGACCCGGACGGTGCGGATCTTCTCGCCCCAGCCGCCCTCGTTCAGCGCCGCGACGATGTTCTTCCGCGCCCCGGGCTTGGCCAGCGGCGCGCACGCGTCCTCCAGGTCCAGGAACACCTGGTCGGCCGGCAGGCCCTTGGCCTTCTCCAGGAACCGGGGGTTGCTGCCGGGGACGGCGAGGTTGGAACGACGGGATCGGAGCTCGGCCACGGTGCCTCCGCTGTGATCGGGGTGCTGTCAGCTACCGGAGAGTAGCCACGCCCGCCCCCACCCGCGCACTCACCGTGATCATCGTCATATGGCTGCCCCCGTCGGCGTGTCGGCGGGCCAGATGCCGATGATCACCGCGGGAGGGGCGACTCAGGTCGCGGCCTCCACCAGGGTCGCCGGGCGGCTGGCCCGCACGACCAGCGCGACCCCGGCCACGACCATCGCCATCCCCGGCAGCGCCAGCAGCGGCGGGGCCTGGTGCAGCAGGACGAGCGCGACGATCAGCGACCCGGGCACCTCCAGCAGAACGGCGAGGCTCACCACGGTCGGCCCCACCGAGGAGAGCACCAGGTTGAGCAGCGTGTGGCCGAGCAGCTGGGCCACGACGGTGATCCCGGCGATCAGCAACCAGTCGCGGGCGCTGAACCCGACGAGCGGCGCGCCGGCCACCCACGCCGCGAGCGCCAGGACGACGGCGCAGACGGAGTACGCAGCGACCGTGTAGGCCGAGGTCGCCAGCCGCTCGCGCGCCCGCGCCCCGGCCAGCACGTACCCGCCCGCGCAGACCGCCCCGAGCAGCGCCAAGCCGTCGCCGGCGAGCGCCCTGAGACTGACCGTGACGTCCACCCCCGCGATCAGCGCGGCGCCGGCCACCGCGAGCACCAGGCCCCACCACACCGGCGCCGGGAAACGGATGCCGGCCATCCACGCGAACAGCGTCGTCCACACCGGGGTCGTGGTCACCAGCGCGATCGAGGCCGCGACCGTGGTCATCGACAGGCTCGGCACCCACGCGGCGAAGTGACCGGCGAGGAACAGCCCGGCGACGGCGGAGCTGCGCAGGTCCCGCGGCCGCAGTCCCGCCAGCGTCGCGCGCTCGCGGATGAGCAGGACCGGCAGCAGCGCGGCGGCCCCGGCGGCGTTGCGCCAGAACGCGATCGCGAGGAACGGCGCCGTGACCAGCGCCGTCATCGGCCCGGACAGCGAGATGCCGACCACCGCGACGGCCATCAGGGCGACGTCCCGGCCGGCGGGACGGTGCAGCTCCCAGGCCTCGGACGCCGGGGACGTCACTGGGGCACGCGGATGCGACCGCTCGCCACCGGGACGACGGCGCCGCGCACGGTCGCCGCGACGGCCTTCCCGCCCGAGGCGGTGACCGTGCAGGCCAGCACCGACGGCCGGCCCATGTTCTCGCCCTGCCGGACGACGTAGGACGACGTCCCCTCACCCGCGAGCAGCCCGGCCTCGACCAGCCACACGCCGGTGCCCAGAGCCGCCGAACCGGTGGCCGGGTCCTCGCCCCAGGCCAGGTCGTTGGCGAACACCCGGGCGTACGCGGTGGAGGTCGCGGCGTCCCAGGAGAGCACCGAGACCCCCTCCCCCACGCCGAGGGCGTCGAGCGCGGCCAGGTCGGGGCGGGCCCGGTCGACCATCCCGGGTACCACGGAGAGGTAGGCGAAGGGCAGCCCGCAGCCGGCGACGTCGGCCGGGACGCCGGTGGTGTCGGCGGCGGAGAGCCCGAGAGCGGCCGCCAGCTCGGCGGGCGCCGGGCCGTCCTCGAGCGTGGGCCGGCCGCCGCTCAACTGCGCCCCGTGCTGGTCGACCTCCAGGTCGAGCACGCCGACCCCGCATTCCTGCCGGACCTTGCCGAGCGGCAGCCGGCCGGCCCGCACCAGCGTGTGGGCCGCCCCGACGCTCGGATGACCGGCGAAGGGCAGCTCGGCGAACGGCGTGAAGATGCGCACCCGGTAGTCGGCGCCCAGCTCGGTGGGGGCGCTCAGGAACGACGTCTCGGAGAGGTGGAACTCGTTGGCGAGCGCCTGGCACTGCTCGGTGCTCAGCCCGTCGGCGTCGAACACCACGGCCAGGGGGTTGCCCGCGAACGCCCGCGGCGCGAACACGTCGACGACCTCGTAGTCGAGAAGATCCGGGGACGACACGGCCCCGACGGTAGCCTCACGGATCGTGACGACGGCGACGAGGGCTTATGTGTCCCGACTGGCCGGACTGACGGTGTTCGACCCCAATGGCGACCGCGTCGGCAAGGTCCGCGACGTGGTGATCGCGCTGCGCGTCGGCACGGCCGCGCCGCGGGTGCTGGGCATCGTCGTGGAGGTGGTGGCGCGGCGCCGCATCTTCGTGCCCATGGGCCGGGTGACCGCCGTCGACCCGGGCGCGGTGATGCTCGCCTCGGGCACCCTCAACCTCAAGCGGTTCGAGCAGCGGGCCGGCGAGACGCTGGTGCTCGGTGAGCTGCTCGACCGGACGGTGCGCATCCTCGAGTCGGGCAAGCCGGCGCACGTCGTCGACGCCGGGATCGAGCAGACCCGCACCGGCGACTGGGTGCTCTCCCGCCTCGCCGTCCAGGAGCCGGGCCGGCTCGGCCGGCGCGGGCAGCTGCACCAGCTGGCCTGGGACGAGGTCGAGGGGCTGGCCCTGGCGCAGACCGGTCAGGGCGCCGAGACGCTGATCGCCACCTACCGCGACCTGAACGCCGCCGACGTCGCGCACGCCCTGCAGGAGCTGCCGCTCAAGCGCCGGCAGGAGGTGGCCGAGGCGCTGGACGACGAGCGCCTGGCCGACGTGCTCGGCGAGCTGCCCGAGGCCGACCAGGTGACGATCCTCGGCACGCTGGAGGAGCGGCGGGCCGCCGACGTGCTCGAGGCCATGGACCCCGACGACGCCGCCGACCTGCTCGCCGAGCTGTCCAACGTCGACCGCAACCGGCTGCTCGAGCTGATGGAGCCCGACGAGGCCGAGCCGGTGCGCCAGCTGCTGAAGTACTCGGAGGACACCGCCGGCGGGATCATGACCAGCGAGCCGGTGATCCTCACCCCCGACGCGACGATCGCCGAGGCGCTCGCACGGGTGCGCGAGCCCGAGCTGACCCCGTCGCTGGCCAGCCAGGTCTACGTCTGCCGTCCGCCCTCCGCCACCCCCACCGGGCGCTACCTGGGGCTGGCGCACATCCAGCGGCTGCTGCGCGAGCCACCGTCCACGCTGGTGAGCGGCGTCCTCGACGACCTGGAGCCGCTGCGCCCGGAGGCCCCACTGGCCGAGGTCACCCGCTACTTCGCCACCTACAACCTGGTGGCGGCCCCGGTCGTGGACGCGCAGGGCCGGTTGGTCGGTGCGGTCAGCGTGGACGACGTCCTCGACCACCTGCTGCCCGACGACTGGCGCGAGCGGTCCCGCCGTGGCTGAGACGCAGCGGCTCGACGTCCCCCGCGGCCGCACCCGGAGCCTGGCCAGCTTCCTCCGGCTGAACCCCGACGCCGTCGGCCAGTTCGCCGAGGGCATCGCGCGCTTCCTGGGCACGGGCCGGTTCCTGGCCGTCCAGACCATCCTCGTGATCGTCTGGATCACGCTGAACGTGGCGGCGGTACGGCTGCGCTGGGATCCCTACCCGTTCATCCTGCTCAACCTGGCGTTCTCGACGCAGGCCGCCTACGCCGCGCCGCTGATCCTGCTGGCGCAGAACCGCCAGGCCGACCGCGACCGCGTGCAGGCCGAGGAGGACCGCGCCCGGGCGGCGTCGACCCGCGCCGACACCGAGTACCTGGCCCGCGAGCTGGCCGCGCTGCGCGTGGCGATCGGCGAGCTGGCCACCCGCGACTTCATCCGCGGCGAGCTGAACCGGCTCAGCGTCGACGACGACGAGGACGTCGAGAAGCGCGAGAAGAAGGCGAAGAAGAAGCGCGACCCGGTCGGCTGACCGCGCCGTTACAGCGGCTGTAACGGCGCTCGTGGCTTCCCGGCGAGCCCGCGAACTGTCGGTGGGCGGCGATAGCGTCGGGGCACCTCGCGCGGAGGGAGGACGACCATGCCGAGGACGCACGCGGTCATCGCCTCACCGATCGGCCCGTTGACCGCGGTGCGGGAGGACGGCGTCCTGGTCGGCCTCACCATGGGGCCGGCCGACACCGACGGTCTGGGCCCGAGGGACGACGCAGCGTTCGCCGACGTCCGCGCGCAGCTGGACGAGTACTTCGCCGGCACGCGCACCTCGTTCGACCTTCCGGTGCGTGCGTCCGGCAATGCGCTCCAGCTCGCCGTCTGGGAGCTCATCGCCGCCATCCCGTACGGCGCCACCCGCTCCTACGGTGATCTGGCCCGTGATCTCGGCGACCGGACGCTGGCCCAGGCGGTGGGCACCGCCTGCGGGCGCAACCCGCTGCCGGTCGTCGTCCCGTGCCACCGGGTGGTGGGCGCCGACGGCAGCCTGGTCGGTTTCGGCGGGGGCCTGGCCCGCAAGCGCTTCCTGCTCGACCTCGAGCACCGCGACGAGCGGCTGTTCTAGAGCCTCGGCCGATGCCCAGGGCCCTTCGCTTCCTCGGCGTGGCCGTCCTCGTGCTCGCGGGGGTCTTCCTGGTGTTGCGGGCGGTGATCGAGGTGGTCACCGTCCACCCGGGCGAGCCGTCGACCTACCGGGACGACTGGGGTGGGCCCAGCTACGCCGGGGTGCTGCTCGTGCATGCCGGGCCGGGTCTGCTCGTCCTCGGCCTGCTGGCCCTGTGGCTGTGGCGGCGGCGTTGAGCCGCCGTCCGTCAGGCCGCGAGGACGTGCACGAGCGCGCCGGTGATCCCGGCGAGCACCAGCACGACGATGAACGGCGCCCGCAGCGCGAGGGCCACCGCTGCCACCGCCAGCGCGACCAGGCGGCCGTCGACGACCAGGTCGTGTCCACTGGTCGCGGCCTGCACCGCGACAAGCGCGGCCAGCAGGGCGGCCGGCACGAAGTCCACGACGCGGGCCACCCACGGCTGCTCCACCCAAGCCGCCGGCACCGACAGCCCGGCCAGCTTCAAGACATAGCACCCGAGCGAGCCGGCGAGAACGGTCGCCCACAGCACGGTGCCGCTCACGCCATCTCCTCCCGCGGCGAGGGACGCTCCGCCGGGCGCGGCCGCCCGGCCAGCGCGACCGCGACCACCGCGGCGATCACCTGCACGCCCGCCGGCACGAACGGGGTGAGCGCCAGCGCGACCACGGCGCCGCCGACCGCCACCCGTCGCTGCACCGCGGCCTCCGGGAAGCCGTTCCGCAGCCGCGGCCACAGCAGGGCCAGGAAGGCGGCCGGGACGACGGCGTCCAGCGCCGCCTGCGCCGCCGCGCCGAGCGCGGCCGCACCGAGCGCCCCGGCCACGGTCGTGGCGTTCCACATCAGGTAGATCGTCCCGCCGCCCACCAGGAACGCCAGCCGGGCCAGCGCCCGGTCGGGCGCGGCGATGGCGAGCGCCGTCGTCTCGTCGAGGACCCAGTGCGCCGTCGTCAGCCGGCGGAGGCCGTGCGGTCGCAGCAGCGGCACCAGTCGCACCGCGTAGACGGTGTTGCGGGTGCCGAGCAGCAGGGCGCTGCCGACGGCCGCCAGGGCGCTCCCGCCGGCGCCCAGGACGCCGACCAGTGCGAACTGCGAGGCGCCGGTGAACATCAGCAGCGACATGGCTGACGCCTGCCAGACGTCCAGCCCGGCCGCGACGGCGGCCGCACCGAACGCTGCCCCGTAGAGGCCGACCGCGAGGCCCAGTCCCAGGGCGTCGCGGAGCGTCTGGGACCGGGCGGCGGACACTCCCGCGACAGTAGCGACCGCCGCGGATCAGCCCTGCCCGGCGCTGTCGGGTGAGCCCGGCTGCCGCTGGGCCATGGTCCGCTCGAGCCGACGGTCGGGCACGAGCCAGATGAGCGCGACCACGGAGTAGACGGCGAACCCGAGCGCGGAGTTGACGAACGACAGCACGATGCCGGTGACGTAGAGCAGCGGCGAGACCTTGCCCTTCAGGTCCCTGCCGACGGCGGCCGCCAGCAGCGACGAGGCACCTTGGTCACGGACGATCAGCCTCTCGAGCACGTAGTACGCGATCGCAGCGGCGAGCAGCACGATGCCGTAGCAGGCGGTCGGCGTGCGCGCGAACTCGTTCTCCCCCATCCAGGCGGTCGTGAAGGGGATCAGCGAGAGCCAGAACAGCAGATGCAGGTTGGCCCACAGGATCGCCCCGGTGACCCGCCCGGTTGCCTGGAGCATGTGGTGGTGGTTGTTCCAGTAGATGCCGAGGTAGATGAAGCTCAGCACGTAGCACAGCAGCACCGGCCAGGTGCCGTGCAGCGCCTCCCACGTCGTCCCGTGCGGAATCGGCAGCTCGAGCACCATGATCGTGATCAGGATGGCGATGACGCCGTCGCTGAAGGCTTCCATCCGGCCGGTCGACATGCGACGCGACGCTAGCGACGCGCGGCGCGCAACGGCAGGCTCAACGTCGGGGGACCGCCTCGTGCAGTCGCACGCGCAGCGCCTGGGCCGGAGCCAGCAGCCGGTCGACGTCGCCGAGGCCGTCCCTCGCCTGCTCGAGCAGTCGGACGGCGGCCGCGAATTCCCGGACCACGACGACGCCCGGCCCGGCCCCCAGAGCGGCTCCGGGATCGGCGCCGAGCCGGCCGGCCGCCTCGCGAGCGAGCCCGGCCAGTGCGAGGAGGGTCCGGCCGGCCGCCGTGTCGCTGGAGAAGGCGTCGTCTTCCTCGCCGGCCGCGACGGAGAGTGCGTCGTTCATGAGCACGCTGAGCGCGTCCGCGGCGGAGGTGCGGGTGCTCGAGCCGGGAGGGGCGAAAGTCGTCGTCATGGCGACGAGATTCGTGCTGAGGGGTGGCTCCCGGCATCGGGCGACTGGGCAGTCCTAGGCCGGACGTCGTCCCTGAGGGCGGGTGCGCCGGGCCTGAGGGGCCTCAGACGCCCGCGGTGCGCGGCAGATCACCGTAGGCCGGGCGGCACCCGATGCCGCCCGCCGTACAGTGGCAAGTGATCAGGTCCGCGCCGGTCGCCCTCCAGGGAGGCCGGGGGCGGAGCCCCGTCGAAGGAGACAGACGCACTCATGTCGGACACGCTGACCGGCGCCCCGGCGCTCGACGCCGTCAACGCCGCGCTGGCCACCGTCCAGGACCCCGAGATCAACCGCCCGCTCACCGAGCTGGGCATGGTCAAGGACATCCAGATCGGCGACGACGGCTCGGTGCGGGTCGAAGTCTACCTGACCGTGGCCGGCTGCCCGATGCGCGAGACGATCACCAACCGGGTCACCCAGGCCGTCTCCGCCGTCCCCGGCGTGACCGGCGTGCAGGTGGTGCTCGACGTGATGAGCGACGAGCAGCGCGCCGAGCTCCGCCGCACGGTGCGCGGCAGCGACACCGCCGAGCCGGTGATCCCGTTCGCCCAGCCCGGCTCGCTCACCCGCGTCTACGCCGTGGCGTCGGGCAAGGGCGGCGTCGGCAAGTCGTCGGTCACGGTCAACCTGGCCGCGGCGCTGGCGAGGCGCGGGCTGTCGGTGGGCGTCGTGGACGCCGACATCTACGGCCACTCGGTGCCCCGCATGCTGGGCGTCGACGACAAGCCCACCCAGGTCGACAACATGATCATGCCGCCGCAGTCGTACGGCGTGAAGGTCATCTCGATCGGCATGTTCACGCCGGGCAACACCCCGGTGGTGTGGCGCGGGCCGATGCTGCACCGCGCGCTGCAGCAGTTCCTCGCCGACGTCTGGTGGGGCGACCTCGACGTGCTGCTGATGGACCTCCCGCCCGGCACCGGCGACGTCGCCATCTCCGTGGCCCAGCTGGTGCCCAACGCCGAGATCCTCGTGGTGACGACGCCGCAGCTCGCCGCCGCGGAGGTGGCCGAGCGGGCCGGTGCGATCGCGACCCAGACCCACCAACAGGTGGTGGGCGTGGTCGAGAACATGTCGTGGCTCGAGCTGCCCGACGGCTCGCGCATGGAGATCTTCGGCTCCGGCGGCGGCGAGGCGGTCTCCGACGCGCTGACCCGCACGCTCGGCGCCCGGGTGCCGCTGCTCGGGCAGATCCCGCTGGACACCCGCCTCCGCGAGGCCGGCGACGCCGGTGCGCCGATCGTCCTGGCCGAGCCCGAGTCCCCCGCCGCACAGGCGCTGGAGAGGATCGCCGACGGGCTCGCCGTCCGCCAGCGTGGGCTGGCCGGAATGTCGCTCGGCCTCACGCCCGTCCGGAAGTAGAGAAAGGACCCGCCTGCCCCCCACCGCTCGCAGGCTCGCGGCGGGACCCTGCAGGCGGGCCGACCAACCGTGAAGTGCGGCCCGACCCGGTCGCATACGGTCGGGCGATGAGCGACCAGGTCTCCGACAGCATTCCGATCGACGCCCCGCCGGACGTGGTGTTCGCGATCCTCGCGTCCCCGCGGCAGCACACCCGCATCGACGGGTCGGGCTCGGTGCAGTCGGTGATCGCCGGTCCCGAGCGGATCACGCGCACGGGCGAGCGGTTCACGGTCCGGATGAAGCTGTTCGGCGTCCCCTACGTGATCGTGAACCGGGTCGTGGAGTTCGAGCCCGACCGGCTGATCGCCTGGCGGCACTTCACCGCCAACCGCTGGCGCTACGAGCTGACGCCCACGGCCGACGGCGGGACGACGGTCACCGAGACGTTCGACATGTCGCGCGCCGATCCGGTCACCGACGCCGTCGTCCGCTGGGCGAAGTTCCCGGAGCGCAACGCCGACGGCATCGCCGGAACCCTCGAGCGGCTGAAGAAGGCCGCGGAGGCCGACGCGCGGGGCGCCTGACACCGGTTCCTGGGTGTTGTTCGTGCTTCCCGGGTCCTGCAGGACTCCGCAAGCAGGAGAAAGACCCCGGGAGCGGGCTCAGCTCACGTCGCGTCGGGGTCGAACGGCGGGGGCGTGGCGCGATCCCGCGGCCGCGCGACCGTGGCCCCCACCGCGGCGGCGCTCCCCCGGTGCACGGTCGGGGCGTCGTCGTCCCCGAGCAGCTGGGACCGGATGAACGTCTTCGGGTGGTACTTGCGCAGGTCGAGGTCGCGCAGCTCGGAGAAGTCGTCGCCGAGCGACTCGTTGACCTGCTGACGCACGCCGGTGATCGCCTCGCGCACCCGCTTGAGGCCGGCGCCGGCGTCCTTCGCGAGGGAGGGCAGCCGCTCCGGGCCGAAGATGAAGAGCGCGGCGAGGGCCAGGACGATGATCTCGCCCCACCCGATCGAGTCGAACACCACCGCTCCCGTCGTCGTCCGTCGCGATCAGCGTAGGCCGAACGGCTGGGAGGACGCTGCGGGCGCGGCGCGCTCAGGCCTCGTCGAGGGTGGCCGTGACCTCGGTGGAGCTGCCCGAGCGCACGACCTCGACGGTGACGGTGTCGCCGGGCTCGTGCGCGTCGACGGCGACGACGAGTTCCTCCGACGATCCGACCGGTTCGCCGTCGACGGCGATGACGACGTCCCGCTCGCGGATCCCGGCGGACGCCGCGGCGCTGTTCGGCTCGACGTTGAGCACGAGGGCGCCGTCCCGCGTGCCGTCGGTGACCGAGCGGGTGTTGACCCCGAGGGAGGCGTGCACGGCCGACCCGTTCGAGATCAGCTGCTCGGCGATGTCGCGCACGGTGTTGATCGGGATCGCGAAGCCCAGACCGATCGACCCGCCCGCGCCGGTGGAGGCGATCGCGGTGTTGATGCCGATCACCGCCCCGCTCGCGTCGACGAGGGCCCCGCCGGAGTTGCCGGGGTTGATGGGCGCGTCGGTCTGCACGGCGCTGATCACGGCGTTGGTGTCGCTGCCCTCGCCCGAGAGCCGCACCGGTCGGTGGAGGGCACTGACGATGCCGCTGGTCACCGTGCCGGCCAGGCCGAGCGGCGAGCCGATGGCCACCACCGGGTCACCGACCACGACGGCGTCGGAGTCGCCCAGAGAGGCGGTCACGAGGCCCGGCCGCTCGACCTTCAGGACGGCGATGTCGCTGGCCGGGTCGCGCCCGACGATGCGGGCCGCGGATCCGGTGCCGTCGGAGAACACCGCCCGGATCTCGGCACCGTCGACGCCGTCGGCCCCGGAGACCACGTGGTTGTTGGTGACGATGTAGCCGTCGTCGCCCTCGACGACGACGCCCGAGCCAGTCGCACCCGCCTCCCCCACCCGCACCTCGATCGAGACGACCGCCGGGCTGACGTTCTCGGCGATGTCCGCCACCGAGCCGGGCTCTCGGGTGACGCCGGGATCGACCTGCGACAGCTGGGTGCCGGGGGCCAGCAGCGGCGTCTCGGGCTGGGCGCGCGTCAGGTACCAGCCGACGCCGCCCCCGATGGCGGCGACCAGGAGGACGGCGAGCAGCGCGAGGACCGACAGCCGGATGGAGACGTCGCGCAGCCGCAGCTTCTTGCGGCCCTTGCCGTCGACGACGATCGGTCCCGGCTGGGTCTCCTCGTCGTACACCGCGGGGGCGCCGAGGGCGACCGGCGCGTAGGGGTCGCGCCAGGGGTCGCTACTCGCGTCGGCCTTCCACCACGGGCCGGAGGCGGTGCGCCGCCGCCCCGGCCGGCCGGTGGGCGGGTCCTGCAGCCCGCGGGCGCCGGCCGGGGGGCCGAACGCCCGGAGCAGCGCCTCCGCCGGCGGCGGTGGCAGCGGCCGCGGGGGCGGGGTGGGCCGGCCGCCGGCGAACGGGCCGTCGACCGAGGCGGGACGCCCGAACGCCGCCTCCTGACCCGGGCTGGGGCTGGGTCCGGTGACCGGGCGGGGCGTCAGCCGGACAGGGACGTCGCCGAAGGGACCGCTCGCGTCGGCCGGCCGGGCGTAGGCGCCGTCGTCCGCCGGTGCGGGGTTGCCGGCCGTGCCGTCGTCGGAGGCGCTCAGGGCGTTCCGCCCGACAGCGCGGTGGTGGTGCGGACGGTCACGGTGCGCAGGACCGGCGGCACGACGTCGGTGTGCTGCTGCGGGGACGACGGACCGGCGACCGGGCCGCCGGTGCGGGTTCCGGCATCCGCGTCGGGCGGGAGGTTGAGCGCGAGCGCGGTCACCCCGGCGCCGAGGGCGACGAAGGTGCCGACCATCCCGCGGCGCAGCCAGCGCGCGGCGTCGGGGCGGTGCGGGCGGGGATGCGGGGTCAGGTCGACCGACCAGGAGCCCGAGGAACCGCTGACCGTCAGCTCACCGGGCCCGGCGGCCATCGTCCCGGAACCGCCCGCGCCAGGGACGTCGGTGGTGAAGGGGATCGCGCACAGGCGGGACATCAGGTCGCCGGGGACGGCGACGTCCTGCGACCGGTGCAGCGCCTCCTTGGCCTCCCGCTGGGCCTGCACGGCCATGCGGCACTGCAGGCAGTCGGAGAGGTGCCGGGCGGCCCGGCCGGCGGGACCGGCGGGGAGCTCGCCGTCGACCAGCGCGACGATGGCCTCCTGCGCGAGGTGGCTCTCCGGGATCCTCATGCGCCCTCCCCGGCGGTCGCGAGCGGCGGCACCGCCCGGGGAGCGAGGTGGGCCAGCGCCTGCCGCAGCTGCACGCGGCCGCGGTGGATGCGGCTGCGCACGGTGCCGAGCTTGATGCCCAGGGTCGCCGCGATCTCCTCGTAGGTCAGGCCCTCGATGTCGCACAGGACGACGGCGACGCGGAACTCCGGGGAGAGCGCGTCGAGGGCCGCCTGGATCTGCGGGTCGAGGTGGGTGTCGGCGTAGACCTGCTCGGGGCTGGGCGAGGTGCCGGGCAGGCGCTCGGTGTCCTCGGGCAGCGCGTCGAACCGGATGCGCTGGCGGCGCCGGACCATGTCGAGGAACAGGTTGGTCGTGATGCGGTGCAGCCAGCCCTCGAAAGTGCCGGGCGCGAAGTTGGCCAGCGAGCGGAAGACCCGGACGAACGTCTCCTGGGTGAGGTCCTCGGCGTCCTGGGGGTTGCCGGAGAGCCGGTAGGCCAGGCGGTACACCCGCGCGGAGTGGTCGCGGACGACCTGCTCCCACGTGGGTGCCACCCAGCCCTCGGGCTCGGGCAGGACGACGGCCTCGGACACGCCCTCAGGATCGCAGACTTGGCCTGCGGAAGTCTCCCCGGCGTCGACGGGGCGGGCGGACGCGTCTCGCTTCAGGCGCACGTCGTGATCAACGGACGGGAACGGCACCCGTGTTCCCGCGCGCACCGGCTCGCAGGAAACCCACAGGAACCACCCGGCACCGGGCCCGCGCCGGAGCCCGGCGGCCGGTCGACGGCCACTACCCTCGCCGGGTGATGAGCGCCCAGCAACCGCCGCGTGGCGGAACGGAGGGCGCGGCCTACGCCGACCGGTACGCCGTCGAGTCCGACGAGATGATCGCCGCCCGCGAGCGGGCGTCCCACCTGTCCGGCGCGGGACCGGTGGAACCGTCGGTCGGGGCGCTGCTGGCGATCCTGGCCTCGGGGATCGGCGCGAAGTCGGTGGTGTCCATCGGCAGCGGCGGCGGGCTGGCGGGGCTCTGGCTGATGCGCGGGATGCGGCCCGACGGCGTCCTCACCGCCCTGGACGGCGATCCCGAGCAGCTGCGCGCGGCGCGCAAGGCGTTCGCCGAGGCGGGACTCGCCCCGGGCAGGGCGCGGCTGATCTTCGGCACGCCGGCCGAGGTGCTCCCCCGCCTGTCGCCGGGGGCCTACGACATGGTGGTCTGCGCCGGCCCGCCCACGGAGTACTCCGAGCACCTGCCCGCGCTGCTCGGTCTCGTCCGGGTGGGGGGCATGCTCACCTGCCACGGGCTGCTCGACGGCGGCCGGGTCGCCGACAGGACGGCGCGCGATCCGCAGACGGTCGCCTGGCGACACCTGGCGGGGACGGTCCGCGAGGACGAGAACCTGCTCTCCGCCATCCTCCCCGTGGGTGCCGGACTGCTGGTGGCGACGAAACGGGGCTGAGCGTCAGACGACGGCGCGGGCGCTCTTGCCGAGGACGGTCACGCCGCCCGCGCTCACGTGGTACCGCTGCTTGTCGGCCGCGACGTCGACACCGATCCGCGCCCACGGCGGGACCACGACGTTCTTGTCCAGGATGGCCCGGCGGACGTAGGCGCCCTCGCCGATGTAGACGCCGTCCATGAGGACGCTGTCCTCCACCCGCGCGCCCCGCTCCACCCGCACGCCCGGCGAGACCACGCAGTTGTGCACCGAGCCGCCGCCGATGATCGCCCCGGCGCTGACCATCGACTCCTCGGCGCGGCCACCGAGCACGAACTTCGCCGGCGGCAGCATCGGCGGGAGGGTGTAGATCGGCCAGCGGTCGTTGTAGAGGTTGAACACCGGCGTCACCGACACCAGGTCCATGTGCGCGTCGAAGTAGGCGTCGATCGTCCCGACGTCGCGCCAGTAGCCGTGGTCGCGCTCGGTGCTGCCCGGCACGATGTTCGTGGAGAAGTCGTAGACGTACGCCTCACCGGCGTCGGCCAGCATCGGCATGATCGAGCCGCCCATGTCGTGCACCGACGACTCGTCCTCCGCGTCGGTGCGCAGTGCCTCGAGCAGCGCCTCCGTCGTGAAGACGTAGTTGCCCATCGAGGCGAAGCTCTCCTCGGGCGAGTCCGGCAGGGCCGGCGGGTCCGCCGGCTTCTCCAGGAAGCCGCGCACCTTGGCGGCGGCGTCGGCGTCGATCACGCCGAACTCCGTGGCGTCCTTCCGCGGCACGCGCAGGCCCGCGATGGTGACGCCCGCACCGGTCTGCAGGTGCTGGTCGACCATCTGGCCGACGTCCATCCGGTACACGTGGTCGGCGCCGAAGACGACGACGATCTCGGGCCGCTCGTCGTAGATCAGGTTGAGGCTCTGGAAGATCGCGTCGGCGCTGCCGGTGTACCAGCGCGGACCGAGGCGCTGCTGCGCCGGCACCGGGGTGACGTAGTTGCCGAGCAGCTGCGACATCCGCCAGGTCTGGGTGATGTGCCGGTCGAGGCTGTGGCTCTTGTACTGCGTGAGGACGGCGATCTGCCGGATCTCGGCGTTCACGAGGTTCGACAGCACGAAGTCGATCAGCCGGTAGTTGCCGCCGAAGGGCACCGCCGGCTTGGCACGGTCGTCGGTCAACGGCGCCAGGCGCTTGCCTGCACCACCCGCAAGCACGATGCCGAGCACCCGAGGACCGCCACGCATGTGACGCAACGTAGCCGGTACAGGGGCCGGACGCCCCAGGTGAAGTCGCGGTTCCGCCCCTAGGGTGATCGAGTGCGCATCGGCATCGTGACGCGGGAGTGGCCACCGGACGTCTACGGCGGCGCGGGGGTGCACGTCGAACACCTGGTGGCCGCTCTGCGGTCGCTGCCGGCCGGGCCGGACATCGACGTCCACTGCTTCGGCGAACCCCGCGCCGACGCCGTCGGGCACGCCGTCCCGCCGAACCTGGCGGACGCCAACGGGGCGCTGCAAGCCGTCGGCGTCGACGTCGAGATCGCCGCCGCGCTCGGCGGCGCCGACCTCGTGCACAGCCACACCTGGTACGCCAACGGGGCGGGACTGTTCGCCTCCCTCGTGCACGGCGTCCCCCACGTGGTCACGGCGCACTCCCTCGAGCCACGCCGGCCGTGGAAGGCCGACCAGCTCGGCGGGGGCTACCGGCTGTCGTCGTGGGTGGAGCGGACGGCGTACCTCGCGGCGGACGCGGTGATCTCGGTCAGCCGCGGGATGCGCGCCGACGTGCTCGACGCCTACCCCGACCTCGATCCGGCGAAGGTGCACGTCGTCGGCAACGGCGTCGACGCCGAGGCCTACCGCCCGGTCGAGGATCCCGACGTCGTCCGCTCCCTCGGCGTCGACCCCGACCGCCCCTACGCCCTGTTCGTCGGGCGGATCACCCGGCAGAAGGGCGTGATGCACCTGCTGGCCGCCGCTGAGGAGCTGCCGGAGGAGTTCGGGCTGGTGCTCTGCGCCGGCGCCGCGGACACCCCGGGCGAACGGCAGCAGGTCGCCGACGCGGTCGAACGGCTGCAGCAGCGGCGCAGCGGCGTCGTCTGGATCGAGGCGATGCTGCCGCGCGAGCAGCTGGTTCCGCTCATCACCGGGGCCACGGTCTTCGTCGTCCCGTCGGTCTACGAGCCGCTGGGCATCGTCAACCTGGAGGCCGCGGCCTGCGGCACCGCCGTCGTGGCCAGCGCCGTGGGCGGCATCCCCGAGGTGGTCGACGACGGGCGCACCGGGCTGCTGGTCCCCTACGACGCGGACGACCCGCGGGCCTTCGAGGCCGGCCTCGCCGCCCGCATCGCGGAGCTGCTGGCCGACCCCGCACGGGCCGCCACCATGGGCGCCGCCGGGCGGGAGCGCGTGCTCGCGGAGTTCGGGTGGCCCGCGATCGCCCAGCAGACCGTGGAGGTCTACACGGAGGTCCTGAAGCAGGCCTGAGGCCGCGCCACTGCTACATTTCCGGCGCCGACCCCTGGTCGGTGGCGCGAACGCAGCGAAGCCGGTGAGAACCCGGCGCTGTCCCGCAACTGTGATGGGCACCCGATGCCCTGAGCCAGATCGCCTGCCTCCGCGTCGTGTCACCGACCCTCGCGGTAAGGGTCGCGCATAGAGCGGTGCCCACTCGTGCCCGCCTCGTGAGCGATGTCTACCGCCTCTGCAGAGAGGCTCCCCCGTGTTCCGCACCACCCGTTCCGCGCCGGCCCTGATGGCCGCGCTCCTGCTCACCCTCACCGCCTGCGGCGACTCCTCCGCCGACGAGGCGTCGTCCGAGCCGTCGGCGTCGGAGAGCGCGCAGTTCCCCGTCACCGTCGAGGGCGCCAACGGCGAGTTGACCCTCGACGAGCAGCCCGACGCGATCGTCTCCCTGTCCGCGACCAGCACCGAGATGCTCTTCGCCATCGGCGCCGGCGACCAGGTGAAGGCCGTCGACGACACCTCCAACTACCCGGAGGACGCCCCGGTGACCGACCTCTCGGCGTTCACCCCGAACGCGGAGGCGATCGCCGGCTACGACCCCGACCTGGTCATCCTCAGCAACGACCTCAACGGCATCGTCGACGCGCTGGACGCGCTCTCGGTGCCCACGCTCCTGTTGGAGGCGGCCGGCACGGTCGACGACACCTACGCTCAGCTGGAGCTGCTGGGGGATGCCACCGGCCACGCCGAGGAGGCCGACGAGGTGATCGCCGACGTGCAGGACCGGATCGAGGCGGCGGTCGACTCCGCCCCCGACGACGTCGAGGGCACGAAGGTCTACCACGAGCTCGACCCGAGCTTCTTCTCCGCCGACAGCAGCACGTTCATCGGCAGCATCTACTCGATGTTCGGGCTGGAGAACATCGCCGACGAGGCCGGCGCGGCGGCCGGTGGCTACCCGCAGCTCTCCGCCGAGTACATCGTCAGCGAGGCGCCCGGCCTGATCGTCCTGGCCGACACGAAGTGCTGCGAGCAGTCCGCCGAGACCGTGGCGCAGAGGCCGGCGTTCGACACCGTGCCGGCCGTCAAGGAGGACCGCGTCCTCGAGGCCGACGACGACATCGCCTCCCGCTGGGGCCCGCGCATCGCGGACTTCGCCGAGGCCGTGGCCGACGCCCTGCAGCACTGAGCCCACCCCGATGACGGCGACGGCGGGCAGCGGCACCCGCCCCGGCTCCGGGCATCCCCCGGCGACGACCCCTCGGGGCCGCCGCCGGCCGGGGCTCGTGCTCGCCGGAGCCGGGGCGGCGCTCCTCCTCACCCTGCTGGCCGGGGTGTGGGTGGGGGCGCTGCCCCTGCCGCCGGGCGCCGTCGTCGTCACGCTGCTGGACCGCCTGCTCGGCCCCCTCGGAGTCCATCTCTCCGGGGGGCTGAGCGGCACCCAGGAGGCGGTCCTGCTGGAACTGCGCCTGCCCCGGGTCGTCCTCGCCGCCCTGGTCGGCGCCGGGCTCGCCATCTCCGGCGCCGCCTACCAGGGCGTCTTCCGCAACCCGCTCGCCGACCCGTACCTGCTCGGGGCCGCCGCAGGTGCGGGTCTCGGCGCCACCCTGGTCATCGCCTACTCGCCCGTCCAGACCGTGGGCCCGTTCGGCATCGTGCCCCTGGCCGCGTTCATCGGCGCGATGCTGGGGGTCGGGTGCGCGCTCGCCCTCGGCACCCTCACCGGGGGCTCGCACAGCGCCACCCTGCTGCTGGCCGGCATCGCGGTCGCCGCGTTCCTCGCCGCCGCGCAGACCCTCGTGCAGCAGCAGAACACCGACGACCTGCGGGAGATCTACGGCTGGCTGCTCGGCCAGCTGGGCAAGGCCCAGTGGTCGGAGGTCCTCGTCGCACTCCCCTATCTCGGGACGGCGTGCCTCGTGCTGCTCTTCTGCGGACGCGCGCTCGACGTGCTCGCGGTCGGCGACGACGAGGCGGCGTCGCTCGGCGTGCACCCGGGCCGGCTGCGGCTGCTGGTGATCGTCGCAGCGTCCCTCGCCGCCGCCGCCGCCGTCTCGGTCAGCGGGCTGATCGGCTTCGTCGGCCTGGTCGTGCCGCACATCGCCCGGCGCCTGGTCGGCGGCTCGCACGCACGCGTGCTCCCCGTCTCGCTGCTGACCGGCGCCGCCTTCCTCGTCCTCACCGACATCGTCGCCCGCACGGTGCTCGCCCCCGCCGAACTGCCCATCGGTGTCGTCACCGCCTTCATCGGGGCGCCCTTCTTCGCCGGGCTCCTCTGGGTCGGGGCGCGACGGCGATGACGACCCCCGCCACCGCGCAGCGCGGCGCCCGCGTCGAGGTCGTCGGGCTCACCGCCGCCTACGGACGCACCCGCGTGCTCGACTCGGTGCGGCTCACCCTCGAGCCCGGCGGCTGGCTGGCCGTCATCGGCCCGAACGGCTCGGGCAAGTCCACGCTGCTGCGGTCGATCCTGGGCTTCCACCCCCACCAGGGCCAGGTGCGCATCGACGGCGTCCCGACCACCGGCATGCGGCGCCGCGACCGCGCCCGCTTCCTCGCCTACGCCCCGCAAACGCCGGTGCTCCCCGACGGGGTCACCACCCGCGACTACGTGACCCTCGGCCGCACACCGCACCGCCCCCTGCTGGCCGCCCCCCGCGGGGTCGACCGCTCTGTCGTGGCCGACGTGATGGAACGCCTCGAGCTCGACCGCCTGGCCGAGCGCCCGCTGGCCACGCTGTCCGGCGGCGAGCAGCAGCGGGCGGTACTGGCACGGGCCCTGGCCCAGCAGCCGCGGGTGCTGCTCCTCGACGA
>DATHAK010000099.1:0-5341 GCA_035296685.1 Blastococcus sp. | reverse complement strand
CAGGATCCCCTGCAGTGCGGACAGGTCGGCCCACACGAGGGCGACCTGGTCGCCGCCGAGCGCCTCGCGGTCACCGGCGAAGTCCGCGGCCTCGGCCAGGGTCTCCTCGGCTGCGGCGAACACGTCGGCCCGCTCCTGGGTGTCGGTGATGAGCACGTAGTCGTCCCGCACGGCGAACCCCACGCCGAGGTCCTCCTGCACCCGGCCGAGGGTCTCCTCCATCCGCGCCTCGTCGATGAAGGCGAGCGCGAGCACGGGGGCCACGCCTCCGTCGGCGTCCTCGGCGGCAACGGCCGCGACGGCCATCCGGTCGCCGAGCCAGGGCTGGACGTCGGTCCCGTAGTCCAGGTCCGTTCCGCTGCCCTCGAGCAGCGACTCCATCAGCTGCCCGCGGACGTCGTCGTCCCCCTCGACGTCGATCTCGGGGAACTTGTCGAGCAGCGACATCAGCTCCAGCTTCTGGCCGGCGGACGGATCGAGGTCGATCTTCACGAGGCCGAAGGCGTCCCCGGGCAGGACGTCCTCGGGCTGCGTGCCACCGCCGGACAGGTACGAGGCGACCGCATAGCCGGCCCCGCCGAACACGACGACGCCCGTGGCCGCCGCGGCGACGACGATGCCGCGGCGGGAGCGGCGCCGACCGGCGGGCGGCTCGACCGGCGCCCAGGGATCGGTCGGCGCGTAGCCGGCGGCAGCGGGGGTCGGGCGGTCGACGGGCGGGAAGGTCACGGGTGCGGGTCCTCGGGCTCGGGAACGAGATCGTCCCGGAAGTTCTCGGCCGGACGGCGCCACCCTTCAGCCGAGCGGGGCGGCGTTCGACGTCGCCGGCGCGCTACCCGGGTGTTGTGCGCGCTCCCGGGGTCCTGCAGGACCCGGGAAGCGGGCAGAACACCCGGGAAACGGGATCAGGCCGCCCGCTGATCGGGGTGCACCCAGCCGATCGCCGGGGCGACGTGCCGCAGGACGTTCTCGAGGAGCCGGGCGTTGTACTCGACGCCGAGCATGTTGGGGACGGTGATCAGCAGGGTGTCCGCCTCGCGCACGGCGGCGTCCTTGGCCAGCTCCTCGGCGAGCACGTCGGGCTCACCGGCATAGCTCTTGCCGAACCGCGCCCGCACGCCCTCGAGGATCCCGACCTGGTCCTCGCCGGACCGCTCGCCACCGAAGTAGGCGCGGTCCTCGTCGCTGACGATCGGCAGGACGCTGCGGCTGACCGAGATCCGCGGCCGGCGCTCCCAGCCCGCCTCCGCCCATGCGGCGCGGTAGCGGGCGATCTGCTCGGCCTGCAGCTCGTCGAAGGGCACCCCGGTGTCCTCGACCAGGAGGGTCGAGCTCATCAGGTTCATGCCCTGCTGCGCGGTCCACTCGGCGGTGGCGCGGGTGCCCGAACCCCACCAGATGCGCTCCCGGAGGCCCGGCGACTGGGGTTGGATCGCCAGCCGGCCCGCCACGCCGCCGGTCATGCGCGGGTCGGCGTCGACGACGGTCCGGCCCTCGATCGCCGCAAGGAACAGGGCGGTCTTGTCCCGGGCGAGGTCGGCGTCGGTGCTCCCGTCGGGGAGGACGTAGCCGAACGCCTCGGACCCGCGCAGCGCCGTCTCCGGTGATCCCCGGCTGACGCCGAGTTGCAGCCGGCCGTCACTGAGCAGGTCGGTCGCCGCGGCCTCCTCGGCCATGTAGAGCGGGTTCTCGTAGCGCATGTCGATCACGCCGGTGCCGACCTCGATCCGGCTGGTTCGCGCGGCCATCGCCGCGAGCAGCGGGAAGGGCGACGCCAGCTGCCGGGCGAAGTGGTGCACCCGCACGTAGGCGCCGTCCACCCCGAGCTCCTCGGCGGCGACCGCCAGCTCGACGCTCTGCACCAGCGCGTCCCGCCCGGTGCGCACCTGCGAGCCGGGGATGGGCTGCCAGTGCCCGAACGACAGGAACCCGATCTTCTTCTCCACGGCACGTCGAAGCGCTCCGGGGCCGCCCGGTGTTCCCGCCGTGGGGATGTGACGGGCCGGTCCCCGTCAGTTGGCAGAAGACGCCCAGGGATCCGCCGAAACTAACGCACTGTGACGGCACGATCACGACTCTCCGTCCTCAGGTTCCGTCACTTCGCACCCCCCATGGGTGACCCTGTGGTGGTGAGCCTTCCCGCCTCCGAGGTGCCCTCGAGCCCCGCGGGCGCTCCCGGCGCTCCATCCAGCTCAGCGGCCGGCCCCCGCATGCGCGCGATCGACACGCTGCTCGCCGACCGCGGCCAGCTGTTCCAGGCGCTGTTCCTCTCCGCACCCATCCCGAAGGCACTCGTCGACCTGGACGGCCACGTCCTCGTCGCCAACCCGCTGATGTGCGCGCTGACCGGGCGGACGGCCGACGAGCTGGCCGGCCGGCACATCGACCTGCTCGCCCACCCCGACGACCCGGTGGTCGGCGACCTCGGCCTGGAGCCGGCCCCGGGTGAGCCCAGTCTCGACCCGCACCTGCTGCTCGACGGCGAGCGCCGGCTGCGCCGCTCCGACGGCACCGAGCTGTGGGCGGTCCAGAGCCACGAGGTGGTGCGGCACAACAGCGGCGAGCCGCAGTTCGTCGTCCTCTCCCTCGTCGACGTCACCGACCGGCGGCGCGCGGAGGAGGACCTCGTCCGGCGCGCGTTCACCGACCCCCTCACCGGGCTGCCCAACCGCCGCGCGCTGACCGACCGGCTGCGGCACGCCGTCGCCCTGTCCCGTCGCCGCGGCCTGCAGGTCGGGCTGGTGCACCTGAACATCGACCGCTTCAAGGCGGTCAACGACTCGCTGGGCCACGAGGCCGGCGACCTGCTGCTCAGTCAGGTGGCCGACCGGCTCCGCTGGAGCACGCGCGTCGAGGACACGGCGGTCCGGCTCGGCGCCGACGAGTTCCTGGTCGTCGCCGAGGACGTCGAGGACCTCGACGGCCTGCGAGCCCTCGCCGACCGGCTGCTCGGCGTCCTCGACGAGCCGTTCGTCGTGCACGAGCGGGAGATCTCGCTGTCGGCCAGCGTGGGACTCACCCTCGGCGCCGACATGACGCCCGACGACCTGCTCCGCCAGGCGCAGAGCGCGCTGACGAAGGCCAAGGCCGACGGCAGCCGCGCCCGGATCGCGGTCCACGAAGGGGCGCTGAGCCGGGGCGACGTCGACGCGCTCCAGCTGGAGACCGACCTCAAGCACGCGCTGGAGAACGAGGAGCTGCGGCTCTTCTACCAGCCGATCGTGCACCTGCGGGACGAGACGCTGCTCGGCTACGAGGCACTCGTCCGCTGGCAGCACCCGACCCGCGGGCTGCTGCCCCCGGCCGCCTTCCTCTCCGCGGCCGAGGACAACCGGCTCACCTCCAAGCTTGGCGCCTGGGTGCTCCGCCGGGCCTGCACCGACGCCGCCGCCTGGCCCGAGGACCTGCGTGTGCACGTCAACATCTCCGCGCGGCACCTCGCCGAGGACGGCTTCAGCGAGCTCGTCGCCGCCGCCCTCGAGGAGTCGGGCCTGGCCCCGGAGCGGCTGGAGCTGGAGATCACCGAGTCGACGGCGCTGTTCGCGGCCGAGGCCACGCTGCACTCGGTCGCCGTCGTCACCGACGCCGGCGTCACCCTCGCGCTCGACGACTTCGGCACCGGCTACTCCGCCATCACGGCGCTGCACCGGCTGC
Source organism: Blastococcus sp. (assembly GCA_035296685.1). Lineage (GTDB taxonomy): Bacteria > Actinomycetota > Actinomycetes > Mycobacteriales > Geodermatophilaceae > Blastococcus_B. The sequence continues at coordinate 1,687 of DATHAK010000099.1, read as the reverse complement.
CGATCCACACCGTCAAGATCGACCGCTCGTTCGTCGCCGACGTCGTCACCGAGCCGGCGACCGCCGCCCTCGTGCAGGGGCTGCTCCAGCTGGGCCGCGGCATGGGTCTGCAGGTGATCGCCGAGGGGATCGAGGACCTCGACCAGGCGCACTGGCTCTGGGAGCACGGCTGCGCCATGGCGCAGGGCTACGCCTTCGGGCGCCCCGCGCCGCTGCCCAGCCCCGCCGAGGTGTTCATCGGCGAGATGACGGACGCCTCTGCCGAGGACGTCGCGGGTGAGCTCATGCCCGACTCGGTCGATCTGCCCCCGCCCGTCCAGCGCAGCGAGCCCCGTCCGGCCGGGATGCAGCCTCCGCTGACCGACCTCGACGACACGGGTGCCTTCCCGACCGGCACCTTCGACGAGGTCGCGGACCAGGACGAGAGCTGAGAAAGGACCCCCTTCCCCCCACCCCTCGCAAGCTCGGGGCGGGACCCTGAAGGGGGGCAAACCGCAGGTCCGGGTAAGGATGTGCGGATGCGCAACGACGTCGCCGCGACCCTGACGGTCTCCTCCCCCGAGCCGGTGACCGCGCTGTTGCAGATCGCGGTCGCCGATCCGCTCGACGAGCGGCTGATCGTGCTCTCCGGTGGCTCGGTCGTGCAGCCCGAAGAGTTCGCGGTCGACGGCGCCCGCGTGCACCGGCTCGAGCTGCTCGCGGGCGACACGACGATCACGTACACCGCCGGCGCGGAGACCGGCGGCGCACCGCGGAAGGTCACCCCGGCCGAGTGGGCGCAGGCGCTGCGGCCCAGCCGGTACTGCCCGTCCGACCAGCTCGAGGGATTCGCGAGCACCGAGTTCGACCGCTCGCTCCCCCGCGCCGAGCTGGTCGCCGCGGTCGCCGACTGGGTGCACCGCCGGCTGGTCTACACGTCCGGTGCCAGCCGGCCGGTGGACACCGCGGTGGACACCCTGCTGGCGGGCCAGGGAGTGTGCCGCGACTACGCGCACCTGACGATCACGCTGCTGCGGGCGCTGGAGGTGCCGGCGAGGCTGGTCGCCGTCTACGCGCCGGGCCTGGACCCGATGGACTTCCACGCCGTCGTCGAGGCCGACGTCGACGGCACCTGGTGCGTCGTCGACTCGACCCGGCTGGCTCCGACGTCGTCCCTGGTGCGCATCTGCTCGGGGCGCGACGCGGCCGACACGGCGTTCCTGTCGCTGTTCGGCGGGGTCGCCCGGTTCGGGACGATGACCGTCACGGCCACGACGGCCGGCCCGCTCCCCGCGCCGGACGACGCCCCCTTCCCCCTGGCCTGACCGGGTGTCCCATTTCCTGGCGCCTCAGCCCCAGGGAGCCGGGTGCGCTGTCATGCCGAGATGCGGATGTTGTACCTGTCGCTAGTGCTCGACCGGGTTGTTCCGCGTGGACGTGCTGGAGCGGCACTTCCCGACTGCCCCGATCGTCGGAAAGATCTGAACCCTGACACCGCGCGCTACGGTCTCGCAGGCGTCCGCTCGGGGGAGGTCAGACGTGCGGTGATGACCCAGGGACGGCGGTCGTGACATGAGCGGCAAGGTTGTCGTGAACCGGTGTATGTCGCTTGACGGCTTCATCGCCGGTCCCGGCGATTCCATGGACTGGGGAGATGATCGTGCTCTCGCCGACTTCGTGGCACCGGACGATTTCGCGGAGATCGCGG
>DATHAK010000098.1:0-9096 GCA_035296685.1 Blastococcus sp. | reverse complement strand
CGTGGCGGTCGACCCTCGGGCCGGTGACCCGGGCCGGCATCTACAGCGGCGAGACCGACGACCTCCGCGAGGCGCAGCCCGGTTGGTCGGGCCCTGGCTTCGACGATGCCGGCTGGACGCCGGTCGAGGTCGGTTCCCTCGTAGTCGCCACGCTCGTCGCCCCGACCGGCCCGCCGGTGCGCCGCACCCAGGTCCTCCCGGCACTCGAGATCACGGCGTCGCCGTCCGGCAGGACGCTGGTCGACTTCGGCCAGAACCTCGTCGGCCGGCTGCGGCTGCGGCTGCCCGACGCGCCCGCCGGCACCGAGATCACCCTGCGGCACGCGGAGGTGCTCGAGCACGGGGAGCTGGGCACCCGTCCGCTGCGCAAGGCGGCGCAGACCGACGTCGTCGTGCTCGACGGGAACGGTCCGCGGACCTGGGAGCCGCGGTTCACCTTCCACGGCTTCCGCTACGCCGAGGTCACCGGCTGGCCGGGAGAGCTGACCACTGACGACCTCGAGGCCGTGGTCGTGCACACCGATCTGCGGCCGACCGGCACGTTCACCTCGTCCGAGCCGGATCTGAACAGGCTGCACGAGAACGTCGTCTGGGGCATGCGCGGCAACTTCGTCGACGTCCCCACCGACTGCCCGCAGCGGGACGAGCGGCTCGGCTGGACCGGCGACCTGGCCGTCTTCGCCCCGGCCGCTGCCTTCCTCTACGACACGGCGGGGATGCTGCGGAACTGGCTGGCCGACCTCGCCGTCGAGCAGCTGGAGGACCACGACGGCGTCGTCCCGATCTTCGTGCCGTTCCCCGACATCACGCCGCCCGGCTTCCCGCCGCTGCAGGTGGACGCCGGCTGGGGCGACGCCGCGGTGATCGTCCCGTGGACGCTGTACCAGGCCCACGGCGACGCCGGGCTGCTGGCCGACCAGTGGGACAGCATGACGGCCTGGATCGACGCCTTCGAGGGTCGCGCCGGCGCGGACCTGGACTTCCCCGACGGCGGGATGATGTTCGGCGACTGGCTGGACACCTCCGCGCCGCCGAACCAGCCCTGGGCCGCCCGGACGCCGTGGCAGTGCGTGGCCACCGCCTACCTGGCGCGGTCGGCGCGCCTGGTCGCGCAGGCCGCGGAGGTCCTCGGTAACGACGGCAGCCGGTTCGCCCGCCTCGCGGAACGGGCCGCCGAGCGGTTCCGGAGCGAGTACGTGACGCCCAACGGCCGGCTGGCCTATCCCGCCCAGACCGCGTACGCGCTGGCGCTCGAGTTCGAACTCCTGATGCCCGAGCAGCGGGAACATGCGGGCCGGCTGCTGGCCGAGCAGGTGAGCAAGGACGGCTTCCACATCGCCACCGGCTTCCTCGGCACGCCGTTCGTCACCGACGCGCTGGCCAACAACGGCGAGGTCGAGTCGGCGTACGAGCTGCTGCTGCAGCGCGAGAACCCGTCGTGGCTCTACGCGGTGACCATGGGTGCCACGACGATCTGGGAGCGCTGGGACTCGATGCTGCCGGACGGGTCGATCAACCCCGGCGAGATGACGTCGTTCAACCACTACGCCTTCGGCGCGGTCGCCGACTGGCTGCACCGGACCGTCGCCGGGCTGGCGGCCGCGGAGCCGGGCTACCGGCGGCTGCGGATCGCCCCCCGTCCCGGGCCGGGACTGACCTCCGCCGGTGCCACGCACGAGACGCCGTACGGGACGGCGGAGGTCGCCTGGATCCTCGACGGGGCCTCGTTCGCCCTCGAGGTCACCGTCCCGCCGAACACCACCGCCGAGGTGTCCCTGCCCGACACCAGCGCGCCGGTCGAAGTCGGCTCGGGCCGGCACTCGTTCAGCTGCACCGTTCCGGAGTTCACGCCGGTCGAGAAGCCGTTCGTCTTCGAGCTGCCCGACGCCGAGGAGCCCGCCGACTGACCGAGTGCGCTGAGGCCCCATTCCGGAGCCTCGAACGGGGCCTCAGCGCACACGCTCCAGGCTCGGCCGACCACTTCAGAAGGGACCGCAATGCGGCGAACCCCGTTCAACGGCGGCTGGGAGACGCGCCCGCACGCCAGCTTCTTCCTCGAGATGGTCGGCGCCTCGGCCCCCTGGCAGCAGGTCACGCTGCCGCACGACGCGGCCCTCGGCCGCGACCGCGACCCCTCCGCCCACTCCACGACCGGCTACGTCCCCGGCGGCGCGTACGAGCACCGGACGACGCTGCCAGCCCCCGAGGACTACCGCGACCAGCGGGTGCTGCTGGAGTTCGAGGGCGTCTACCGCACCGCGATGGTGTACGTGAACGGCTCGCTCGCCGGCCACTGGGCGACCGGGTACACCGGCTTCACGGTCGACCTCGACGACCACCTGCTGTTCGGGGCCGACAACGAGGTCCGGGTCGTCTGCCGGACGCACGAGGACTCCCGCTGGTACTCGGGCGCCGGTATCCACCGGCCGGTGCACCTCGTGGTCGGCGCGCTGACCCACATCGCGCTGGACGGCGTCCGGGTCACCACCCTCGACGTGGACGACGAGTTCGCCGTCGTCGAGGTCGCGACGACGGTCGAGCACGACGGCCGCGGACTGGCCACGCTCGACCTCGTCACCGAGATCCGGGACGACGACGGGGGCGTGGTCGCCACGGCGACGTCGCCGGTGACCGTGCTGCCCGGCGAGCCGGCCGTCGTCCGACAGCGGGTCCTGCTTCCCGAGCCGGCGCTGTGGAGCCCCGACTCGCCGTCCCTCTACTCGGCGGTGGTCTCGCTGCGGAACGGGGACACCGACGTGGACGACGACACGGTGTCCTTCGGCGTCCGCACCCTGGCCCTGGACCCCGAGCGCGGCCTGCGGATCAACGGCCGGCCGGTGAAGATGCGCGGCGCGTGCGTCCACCACGACAACGGCGTGCTCGGTGCGGCGACGATCGGCCGCGCCGAGGAGCGGCGCGTCCAGCTCCTGAAGGCCGCGGGCTTCAACGCGCTGCGCAGCGCCCACAACCCGATGAGCCGGGCCATGCTCGACGCCTGCGACCGGCACGGCGTCCTGGTCATGGACGAGCTGACCGACATGTGGACCGAGGGCAAGACGGACTTCGACGCGGCGCTCGACTTCCCGGAGTGGTGGGAGCGCGACGTCGAGGCGATGGTGCGCAAGGACGTCAACCACCCGAGCGTCGTCCTCTACTCGATCGGCAACGAGATCCCCGAGGTCGCCCGCCCGCACGGCGCGGTCTGGTCGCGGCGGCTGGCCGAGAAGGTCCGGTCGCTCGACGGCACGCGGTTGGTCACGAACGGGATCAACGCGATGCTCTCGGTCATCGGCGAGGCGGTGACACCGGAGGCGGCCGAGGGCGGCATCAACACCATGCTCACCGACATCGGCGCCTTCATGGAGGAGCTCTCCGGATCCGAGCCGGTCGCGACGCGGACGGCCGAGTCCTACGACGTCCTCGACGCGGCGGGGATGAACTACATGGAGGCCCGCTACGAGATCGACCGGGAGCTCTTCCCGCGCCGGGTGATCGTCGGGTCGGAGACCTTCCCGGGGAAGATCGACCAGCTGTGGCGGCTCGTCCTGGACAACCCGCACGTGATCGGTGACTTCACCTGGACCGGCTGGGATTACCTCGGTGAGGCCGGCGTCGGCCGGGTGACGACCGCCGACGACCCGACGGCGGGCCAGTTCGGCGCGCCGTACCCCTGGCTGCTCGCGCACGTGGGCGATCTCGACATCACCGGCCACCGACGTCCGGCGTCCTACTACCGGGAGATCGTCTTCGGGCTGCGCTCCGACCCGTACATCGCGGTGCTGCGGCCAGAGCGCCACGGCCGCGAGCTGTCGAAGACACCGTGGGCCTGGTCCGACACCGTCGGCAGTTGGAGCTGGGCAGGCGCCGAGGGCAAGCCGGTGACCGTCGAGGTCTACAGCGACGCCGACGAGGTGGAGCTGCTCCTGGACGGCGCCTCCCTGGGCATCGAGCCCGCGGGGGAGAAGAACCGCTTCCGCGCCGAGTTCGAGGTGACGTACGCACCCGGGGAGCTCACGGCCGTCGCCCGCACGGCGGGGGAGGAGACCGGTCGGTTCTCCCTGCGGTCGGCCACCGGTCCGGTCCTTCTCGCGGCCGCGGTCGACCGCCGCGAGATCCGGGCGGACGACGAGGACCTGGCGTACCTGCAGATCACGCTCCAGGACGCCGAGGGAACCGTGGTCCTGGGGGTCGACCGGGAGGTGACGGTGACCGTCGAGGGGGCCGGCGTGCTCGCCGGCTTCGGCAGCGCACGGCCGGCCACCGAGGAGTCGTATCTGGACGACGTCCACACGACGTTCGACGGGCGCGCGCTGGCCGTCCTCCGCCCGACCGGCGCCGGGACCATCACGGTCACGGCAGCCGCGGACGGCTGCGACGCCATCGCCCTGCGGGTCGAGGCGCGATGAGCTCGCTCCGCCTGGGCGAGCAGTGCCGGGTGATCGTCGACAACGACTGGTCCGGCGATCCCGACGGGCTGGTGGCACTGGCCCACCACCTCCTGTCGCCGGCCAACCGCGTCGTGCTGGTCACGAGTTCCTTCCTGAACCCGATCTTCCAGGCGCCGCCGGGGGCGGCGGCGGGTGCCGCCCTGGCCCACGAGCTGGTCGAACTGGTCGGCGGGGTCGAGCCGCCGGTGCACGAGGGGAGCGAGACGCCCTTCGGTTCGGGCGGTGCGACCTCGGCCGCCTCGGAGGCGATCGTCGCCGAGGCCCGGCGCGACGACGGCCTGCCGCTCTACCTCGTCTGCGGCGGACCGCTGACCAACGTCGCAGCGGCGCTCCATCAGGCCCCCGACATCGCCCAGCGGCTGACCCTCGTGTGGATCGGCGGAGCACTCGAACCGGGAGCCCCCGAATACAACCGCGACACCGATGCGCACGCGGCCGACTACGTCCTCGGCCGGTCGGCGCTCGAGGTCTGGCAGTTCCCGCTCGAGACCTATCGGCGCTGCGCCTACTCCGTGGCGGAGCTGGAGCACGACCTCGGCGGCAGCGGCCGGATCGGGCGGTGGCTCTGGGAGCGGTTCACCTCGCTCGCGCTGCCCGACTTCATCCGGCTCGGCGGCCTGTGGCCGCTCGGTGACAGCCCACCCCTGGTGGTCACGGCGCTGGGCGATGAGTCGAGCGCGTTCACATGGACGCCCGCGTCCGCGAAGCAGAGCGCGCGGCGCGTCTACACGGACGTCGACTTCCGGCTCGTGGTCGGCGATTTGCTGGCGAAGCTGCGCCTGCACGAGGCCCGCCGGCAGTCGGTGGACGCGCCGTGAGCCGGCTGCGGTGGGGGATCGTCGGCACCGGCGGCATCAGCCGTATGACGGCCGGCGACCTGCACCTGACCGAGAACCTGGACCTGGTCGCCGTGGCCTCGCGGGCCGCCGCGAACGCCGAGGCCTTCGCCGCCGAGTTCGAGGTGCCCCGCTCGTACGGCTCCTACGAGGCGCTCTTCGGCGACGAGGACGTCGACGTCGTCTACATCGGCACGCCGATCGGCACGCACTTCGAGGTCGCCCGGCGGGCGCTGCTGGCCGGCAAGCACGTGGTGCTGGAGAAGGCGTTCACGACCACCGCCGCAGAGGCGCGGGAGCTCGCCGCGCTCGCCGCCGAGCAGGGCCGCTTCCTCATGGAGGCGATGTGGATGCGGTTCAACCCGGCCATCCAGCGCGTCCTGGACGAGCTCGCCGAGGGAGCGGTCGGCGACGTCCGGACCGTCCAGGCGGGCTTCGGCTTCCCGCCGCCCCCCGGCGCGATCCACTGGCGGCCAGATCTCGGCGGCGGTGCGCTGCTCGACATGGGCGTGTACCCGCTGAGCTTCGCCCACCTCGTGATGGGCGTCCCCGACTCCGTGGAGGCGACCGGTGAGATGCGGGACGACGGGCTCGACGTCACCGCGTCGGTCTTCCTCCGCTACGGCGACGGCCGCTTCGCGCACGCCCTCACCTCGCTGGCCGGGCCGGTCGATCCGGTGGCGTCGGTCGGCGGGTCGCGCGGCGCGATCTCTCTCGATGCGCCGTTCTTCTTCCGGGGGTCGTACCGCGTGCTGACGTTCCCCGGGCTCGCGATCCGGCCGGAGACCGTGCCCAACGAGGGCCGGGGCTACGTGCCGATGTTCCGTGCGGTCGGTGAGGCGATCGCCGACGGACTGCTCGAGCACCCGCAGCGGCCGCTCGCTGACACGATCGCCGTCCTGGAGACGATCGACGAGGTGCGGCGGCAGCTGACCGGAGGAAGAGCTACGGGCTGACCGACGCCGCGCCGTCCGCGGACGCCGAGCTGACCGACGCATCGATCACCGCCACCACGGCGGTGGGGGAGTCGGCCATGGGGATGTGGCCGCATCCCGGCAGCGCCGCGGAGCGCGTGCCGGCCGGCAGCTGGTCGAGGCGGCGCCACCGGCGCATGGGCAGGACCAGGTCGCGTGAGCCGAAGGCGACGGTCACGGGAGCCCCGAGGATTGGGCCGGCCGTGTAGTGCCGGTGCGCGGTGGCCGCCAGGGCCGCGTCGAATCCCGTCGATGTGGCCAGTACCTCGATCTCCGCCCGGGCCCGCTCGGGGGCGACGCGCGTCGGCCGGCCGTGGGTCTGGCCGAGGACCAGGATGCGGCCCAGCCGATGGGTGACGAGCCGGGACAGCAGTCCGGGGGCATGTCGGCATGCCCACCGCGTGATCCGGAGAGAGACCAGGCAGTACAGCGGTGTCCCGCGTCGCCACAACCCGGCCGGGGACAGCAGCGTCAACGAGGCCACCGGCCGCAGCCGCGCGAGTTCCAGCGCCACCCAGCCCCCGATCGAGTTGCCGGTGACGTGCGGTCGGTCGATGTGCAGGTCGTCGAGGAGATCGGCGACGGCCTCCGCCAGCCGCGCCGGATGCGGTTCGGTCGCCGGCGGTAGCGGCGCCGACTCCCCGAACCAGGGCAGGTCGACGGCGAGGACGTCGAAGCGCTCGCCCAGCCGTGCCACGACGGGGTCCCAGGCAGCGCGCGAGGAGCCGAGCGCGTGGATGAGCACCAGGGGCGGGCCCTTCCCGTGTCGCGAGAAGCCGAGTTGCTCCACGGTCTCCCTCCTCAGGCGCAGGTGCGGATGCCGACGGGCGGACCGCCGTCGGTCGGAGCCGGCCGGCCAGGCGCATCGCGCGCTGGACCAGGAGCCGGGCCGTCGAGGGGCGCAGGCGCCCCGGTGGCCGATTGCTCGTGCGGGCGCGCCGAGCCTGCTCCGCGAGGTCTGCGGCGTGTGCCTGCGCCTGGACATGGCTCAGGTAGGCGGACATGTCGTTCCTCTCCGGCCCGGGCGGCGGTGCGGCGGCTGGCCGCCGCACCGCGCTCGGGCGCTGCCGGCAGCTCAGGACCCGGGCGGGCAGAAGACCTCGAGTGGCAGTCCGTCGGGATCCTTGAAAGAGAGCGCCGACCCGTAGTGGGCGTCGACGATGTCGCCGTGCCGCGCGCCCATGTCGGTCAGCCGGCGCGACCAGGCCACGAGCTCGTCGCGGTCCGCGCAGGCGAAGGCGACGTGGTCGAGTCCGACGCGACGCGGCGTGAAGGGCTCGTCGTCGATCCCCTCGGGGAACGAGTGCAGCCCCAGGAGCGTCCCGCCGATGGCGAAGACGGCGTGCCGGAACGGGCCCGTGTCCTCGTCGAGGACGGGTGCGGACCCGATGAGGGCGGTGTACCAGAGGATGCTCTCGTCGATGTCCTGCACGGTCAGGGCGACGTGGGTGATCGGGCCCAGCATCGGGATGCTGGTCCGGCTCGGGGCCGGCTCGGTGGTGGTCATGTCTCTCCTCGGTGGGTCGAGGCATCGGTCGGTCCGCTGCCTGACGGGGGTGGTGTGCGATCGAGAGGGCGACGGCTGCTCGCGCTGGTGGTCAGTAACCGGAAGCGCCCGATGAGGAGGACGCTGCTGCCCCTGGCGATCCGTCGGGGGACACGACGGTCCACAGGCCCCCGTTGAGCGTGAGGCCGTCCCCGTTGGTCTCTCCCGGCTCGTTGTCCCCGTCGTACGTGTAGACGGGGTGCCCGGCGACGGTCAGCTGCGTCGTGCCGTCGGTTCGCGTGGTGGAGCCGAGCTCCGCCGGCACGCCGGGCAGTGAGGCCGGCAGGGCGTCGGGTGCGGCGACCGGCAGCCAGATCTGGGCGCAGCCGCCGTTGCACGTCGACGTGCTCCCGGTGTCGTTGGCGAAGTCGTAGACGGTTCGTCCCTTCGCGTTCACGAGGATCGTGCCGAGGTCCGTCGAGGCGGCGGCGACCACGGCACCCGCAGCGGCCGAGCCCTGCGCGGGGGCGGACGACGCCGCGGAGGACGTTCCGCCGTAGGGGCTGCTGCAGGCCGCCGTCAGGGCCAGCGCCCCCATCGCGACCGGGACGGCGACCCACAGCCGCCTCCGGCGGCCATGGAGGGTGGGTGTGCGGACCTGCAGGTCGGTCTCGATCTGTCGGATGTGCATTGGTTCCTCCTCCGGTCCCCGCAGCCGGTGCAGTGGGGTGGCGCTCTTGGCGACTCCCAGGGCACCAGGGAGGAGCGCTCGCCCGCGTCGAGGAACCACCCCAGTCCGTAGGCCGCCCGGCGGCGGCAGGGACTGGGGTCGGGACGGCGGCTGCCGCCGTCGCCCGGGGGTGTCAGGAAGGGGACGGCGCCGAGCCGGCCAGCGCGCCGGTGAGCTGCCGGCGCGAGGTGACGTCGAGTTTCCGCAGCACCTTGTTCATGTGGTACTCGACGGTCGAGACGGTGATGAACATGCGCGTCGCGATCTCGGCATTCGTGGCGCCGGACGCGGCCAGCGCGGCGACCTGGCTCTCCTGGGGGGTCAGGCCGTGCGTCGGGCGTCCTGCGGGGAGCGGGGCGCGGCCACCGGTCGCCACCAGCTCGCCCCGGGCACGCTGGGCGAACGCGCCCGCGCCCATCGCCGCGAAGCAGTCGTAGGCGCTGCGGAGCTGCTCGCGGGCATCGAGGCGACGGTTGGCCCGTCGCAGCCATTCCCCGTAGGCGAGCTGCGTCCGGGCCAGCTCCGTGACCACCTCGGTCCGGGTCAGCTGGGCCACGGACTCCCGGAACAACGCCTCCGTCTCGTCGCCCGTCGCCAGCAGCGCCCGCGCGCGGGCCAGGAC
>DATHAK010000097.1:0-3246 GCA_035296685.1 Blastococcus sp. | reverse complement strand
CCGCGGGTCTACCTGGAGCGCTTCGTGTCGTCGGGTCGACATGTCGAGGTGCAGGTGCTCGGCGACGGCTCGCGCGCCGTGGCGCTCGGCGACCGCGACTGCTCCGTCCAGCGCCGGTACCAGAAGCTGTTCGAGGAGGCGCCCGCCCCGTTGCTCGGCGACGGCCTGCGCGCGGAGATGGCCGCTGCGGCCCTCTCGCTCGCCGAGCACCTGCACTACCGCGGGCTGGGCACGGTGGAGCTGCTGGTCGACCGCGAGCGCGGCACGTTCTACTTCCTGGAGATGAACGCGCGCATCCAGGTGGAGCACCCGGTGACCGAGATGGTCACCGGCCTCGACCTGGTGGCCGAGCAGCTCGCCGTCGCCGAGGGCCTGCCGCTGCGGATCCGGCAGGAGGACGTCGTCCTCACGGGGCACGCCGTGGAGTGCCGGATCAACGCCGAGGACTGGGCGCACGGCTTCCGCCCGTCCCCGGGCCGGATCGACCGCGTCGTCCTGCCGGTGGGCGAGGGCCTGCGGGTGGACACCCACGTGCAGGGCGGCTCCGTCGTCCCGCCCTACTACGACTCGCTGCTGGCCAAGCTGATCGTCCACGGCCGCGACCGGGACGACGCCCTGGCCCGCGCCCGCGCCGCCCTCGGGCTGCTGCGCATCGACGGCGTTACGACGACCGTGCCGGTGCACCAGGCGCTGCTGGCCGATCCCGAGTTCGCCGCCGGGGGAGTGGACACCGCGTTCTTCGAGCGATTCCTCGCGTCGCGCGATCTGGTGGGGGTGCGCTGATGGCCGACGTCGGACTGGTGGACGTCTCGCTCCGCGACGGCAACCAGAGCCTGTGGGGCGCCACCGGCCTGCGCACCGCCCACGTCCTGCAGGTCGCGCCGCTGCTGGAGCGGGTCGGCTTCCGGGCGCTCGACTACAGCTCGAGCACCGCGATGGGGGTCGCCGTCCGGAACCACCGCGAGGACCCGTGGGAGCGGCTGCGGCTGACCCGCGCCGCCATGCCGAGGACGAAGCTGCAGTTCATCGGCACTGGGTTCCGGTTCATCAGCTGGCAGAACTCCCATCCAGACACGATGCAGCTCGTCTACGACCGGCTGGTCGCCAACGGGATCGACCGCGTCGTCGTCCTCGATCCGATGCATGACATGGACGCCGCCCGCGAGACCGCACGGCGGCTGAAGCAGGCCGGGGTCGAGGAGGTCATCGGCGCGCTGACCTTCACGATCAGCGTGGTGCACGACGACGCGTTCTACGCCGACCTCGCCCGGCAGATGGCGGAGTGGCCGCACTTCGACCGCGCCTACGTGAAGGACCCGGCGGGGATCCTCACCGCCGAGCGGGCGCGGACACTGCTGCCGGCCATCGTCGCGCAGCTCGGCGGCAAGTCCCTGGAGCTGCACTCGCACGCGACCATCGGGCTCTCGCCCCTGACCTACTCCATCGCGCCCGAGCTGGGCGTCGAGGTCGTGCAGGTCGGCAGCGGTGCGCTGGGCAACGGCTCGTCGCTGCCGGAGGCGCGGCGGACGGTGGCCAACCTGCGGGAGATGGGTCACCGCGTGGACGTCGACGACCGCGCCCTGGGCCGGGTCTGCGACTTCTTCGACGGGCTGGCGGCGGCGGACGAGCTGCCGGTGGGGCAGCCGCAGGACTTCGACGCCGCGTTCCTGCACCACCAGATCGCCGGCGGGGTGATGACGACGACCCGGCGGCAGCTGCAGGAGATCGGGATGGAGCACCGGTTCGAGGCGCTGGTCGAGGAGGTCGGCGTCGTCCGGGCGGAGATGGGCTACCCGATCATGGTCACCCCCTTCCCGCAGATGGTGGTCTCGCAGGCGCTGTTCAACGTGATCGGCGAGCGGTACGCGAACGTGCCCGACCAGGTCATCCGGTACGTGCTCGGGAGCTTCGGCCGCCCGACCACCCCGATCGAGCCGGCCGTCAAGGACCGCATCCTCGACCGGCCGCGGGCGCGGGAACTGGCGGCGGAACCCCCTCCTCCGTCGCCGGCCGAGCTGCGCACGCGGTTCCCGAAGGGGATCAGCGACGAGGAACTCCTGTTGCGGGCGCACATGCCGGAGGAGCAGGTCGACGCGATGCTGGCCGCCGGTCCTGCGCCGCGGCACTTCAACCCCTCGCTCGCCCCCGTGCTGGCGTTGCTGGGTGAACTGGGCTCGCGGAGCACCGTGCACGACCTCGCCGTCGCCAAGCCGAGCCTGAGGATGTCCGTCCGCCGGGTCTCCGAAGGGATCTCCGTTGCCTGACGCTGCTGTTCTCGACCGGCTGCGGCAGGTGCGCGGGTTCGTCCTCGACATGGACGGCACGCTGGTGATGGGCGACCGCAACAACCAGGGTCTGGTGCCGCTGCCCGGCGCGCCGGAGCTCGTGCAGGCCCTCGTCGACCTCGGGCGGGGTTTCTGCATCTACACCAACGGCACGGTGAAGACGCCGGCCCAGTGTGCCGACGCCCTGGGGCAGCTCGGCCTGCCGGTCACTGCGGACCAGGCGTTGACGCCGGCGTCCACGGCGGTGGACGTGTTCCTGGAGCGCGGCCACCGCCGGGTGATGGTGCTGGGGGGCAAGGGGATCATCGAGCCCCTCGAGGCAGCGGGCATCGAGGCGGTGCCCCCGCTGCGCGGGACGGCCTGCGACGCGGTGATGGCCGGCTGGTACCGGCAGGAGCTCACCTTCGAGGCGCTGGAAGCCGCCTGCTTCGCGGTCTTCGACGGGGCGGAGTTCTACAGCGCCTCCCAGTCGCTGTTCTTCGCGACCGCGGAGGGGCGGTCGCTGGGGACGTCCCGGGCGATCAGCGCCGTCGTCCGCGACGTCACCGGCGCCGAAGTTACGGTCGTCGGCAAGCCGTCGCTCCGCGCACTGCAGACGGCGGGACGGCGACTCGGTCTGGCGACCGCGGAGCTCGCCGTCGTGGGTGACGACCCCGAGCTCGAGGTGCCGATGGCGCACTCCGGCGGCGCGTTCGCCGTGGCCGTGCACACCGGGATCGGGCACCCGGAGTCCTACACCGACCTGCCGGTCGAGGTGCGCCCGCACCTGGACCTGCCCGACGTGGGGGAGCTGGCCCGGCTGCTCCGGAGCTGAATCCGGGCGTGGACCGGTCCTCGAGCGGGCACTACCGCCCTCGTCCGACGGTCCGGCCCCGGGGAGGCACGGTGTCTGCACGCGAACCCGCGGAGATGGCTCAGGTCGCAGCCGAGACCGGGGCGAAGAAGATCCACCGGACGTGGG
>DATHAK010000096.1:0-23475 GCA_035296685.1 Blastococcus sp. | reverse complement strand
GTCGCCGCTGCCGGAGCCGGCCCGCGCGCTGGGCCCCGGCGCCCTCTGGGCCGGCGGCATCCGGATCCGGACGGCGGCGCTGTGGGTGGTCTGGTTCTGCATCAACTTCAGCTACTACGGGGCCTTCATCTGGCTGCCCAGCCTGCTGTTCGCGTCCGGCCTCACGCTCGTGAAGTCGTTCGGGTTCACCCTCGTCATCACGCTGGCGCAGCTGCCCGGCTACGCCGCCGCGGCGTACTTCATCGAACGGTGGGGACGGCGGTCCACCCTGGCGGTCTTCCTGCTGGGGTCCGCGCTCGGGGCGGGGCTGTTCGCGGCGGCCGACGGCGAGACGGCCGTCCTGGTCACCGGGATGGTGCTGTCGTTCTTCAACCTGGGGGCTTGGGGTGCGCTGTACGCGGTGACGCCGGAGGTCTACCCGACGGTGCTGCGGGCGACGGGCGCCGGTGCCGCGGCCGGGTTCGGCCGGCTCGCCTCGATCGCCGCTCCCCTGTGCGTCCCGCCACTGCTGGGTGCCGGCGGCTCGGGGCTGGTCTTCGGCACGTTCGCGGCGTTCTTCGTCCTCGCGGCGCTGGCGAGCGCCGGCCTGCCCGAGCGCCGGGGCGAGTCGCTCGACGACGTCGTCGACTCCCCCGCCGCCGTCGGTTCCGGCCGCGACTGAAACCTCTGGTCGGCGGGCGCGCGCCGGTGCACAGTGACCGGCCATGAGCCTGGACCCGGTGGAGACCAATCCCGACCACTACAAGGTCGTCTTCGAGAACGACCGGGTGCGCGTTCTCGAGTACACCGACCGGCCCGGAGAGCGGACGACCCCGCACGAGCATCCCGACAGCGTGATGCACACGCTGAGCGCGTTCCGCCGGCGGCTGATCTCCGGGGACGCCGCCCGCGAGGTGGAGATGCCCGCCGGGCTGACCGGCTGGCTGCCGGCGCAGCAGCACGCCGGGGAGAACATCGGTGACACCGAGACGCACGTCCTCTTCGTCGAACTGAAGGACGGCGCCGGCCGCACCGACCCCGGGACCCAGGTGCTCGGCCCGGAGTAGCGGTCAGAGGTCGAACGCCGTGGGGTGCCGCGCCTCGTACAGGCCCAGCCGTCCCCCGCCGGGCAGCCGGATCGTGGTGAGCCGTCCCCAGCCCTGGTCGCTCACCGGCCCGTCGAAGGACACGCCGCGACCGGTCAGCTCGGCCACCGTCTGCTCGACGTCGTCGCAGACGAGGTACAGCTCGACCGCCCCGGAGCTCTCGGCCGGATGCACCGCCACCTCGCCCGGGGGCAGCTGGAGGACCGTCCAGCCTCCTCCGGCGTCGGCCGTGGGCAGCCGCAGCAGGTCGGCCAGGAACGCGCGGTCGGCGTCCGCGTCGGTGCTGTAGAGGATGACGTGCGCACCTCGGATCACGGCGCGACGGTAGGGCAGCCGGGTTGCCGTCGGGGCGCGCGGGTAGCCGAGAGAAATGAGCGAACCCTCGCCGAACCACCTGAGCGGACTGCGGGTCGCGGTCACCGGGGCCAGCGGCAACCTGGGCACCGCGCTGCTCCGGCGGCTGACGGCGCCCGGATCGGGTGTCGCGGAGATACGCGGGCTGGCGCGCCGCGAGCCCCCGGACATCGCGCCCTACGAGGCGGTGGACTGGCACCTCGCCGACCTCGGCCGGCCCGAGGACGAGGACCTGCTGGTCCCGTTCCTCGACGGCGTCGACGCCGTCGTCCACCTCGCCTGGGCCCTGCAGCCGGGACGGCGACCCGACGACCTGCACCGGGTGAACGTCGACGGCACCCGGCGGGTGGCCGACGCCGCCGCGGCGGCCGGCGTGCGGCACGTCGTCCACCTCTCCTCGCTCGGCGCGTACGCGCGGGGCGCGGTGGGCCAGCAGGTCGCCGAGGACTGGCCCACCACCGGGATCCCGAGCGCCCAGTACAGCCGGGACAAGTCGGACGCGGAACGGGTGATCCGGGAGGCCGGGCTCCGGCACCCCGAGATCACCTTCACCGTCGTGCGACCGACCCTGGTCCTCCAGCCGGAGGCCGGCAGCGAGATCGGCCGCTACTTCCTCGGGCCGCTCCTCTACGGCGCCGCCCGGCTGCTCCCCGGCCCGCTGGCGCGCCTGCTGCCGCTGCCCTTGCCGGCGGTCGCGGTGTCCTTCGTGCACGCCGACGACGTCGCCGACGCGCTCGCGCGGATCCTCGACCGTCGCGCCGGCGGGCCGTTCAACCTCGCGGCCGACCCGCTGATGGACGCCGACGGCATCGCGCGGGCGCTCGGCACCGTGCGGGTCCCCGTGCCCGCCCGGGTCCTCCGGGCGGCCGTGCACGCGGCCTTCACCGCGCGGCTCATCCCCACCGAACCAGGCTGGCTGGACATCGCGGTCGGCGCCCCGGCGCTGGACACCCACCGGGCCCGTTCGCTGCTGGACTGGGCGCCGGCGCACCGCGGGGACGAGGTGCTCGCCCAGTTCGTCGCCGCCCTGGGCCGCGGGGAGGGCGCACCCGGCCCCCTGCTGCGCCCCGCCGGCGGGCCGTACCTCGATCCCGGCGGCGACCGGGCCAACACCCCGGGCTGAGTCGCTCAGGAGGGGGCGGCCCCCAGCAGCGTGCGGGTCATCGCGTTGCGCGTGTCGAGCAGCTCGTCCAGGGCGGCGCCGAGGTCGTCCGCCGACACCGCGAGCGTCCCGTCGCCGGCCGTGCGTGTCGCGGCCAGGAGCGCGGCCCGTCGCAGCAGCTCCTTGAGGAACGACGCCGTCACCCCCTCGGTCCGGGCGATCACGTCGTCCAGGCCGGAGGTGTCCACCTGCAGCGGTCCCCGGTAGAGGTCGAACAGCGCCCGCCGGGCGGTCGCGTCGGGCAGCTCGAGGGCCACCGCCTGGTCGACCCGGCCGGGCCGGGCCGCCAGCGCGGGCTCGAGCAGGTCCGCGCGGTTGGTGGTGAGCACGAAGACGACGTCGGCGTCCTCGGCGAGCCCGTCCATCTCGTTGAGCAGCTGGAACAGTAGGGGGTGCTGACCGGGGTGCATCCCGCGGTCCTCGGCGATCAGGTCGACGTCCTCGACGATCAGCATCGCGGGCTGCAGGGCGCGGGCGATCGAGCAGGCCTCGGCGATGAGGTGCAGCGCGTTGCCGGTCAGCTGCAGCACCGTGGTGCCGACCAGGCTGCTGGTCAGGTACCGCACGGTGTGCGTCTTCCCGGTGCCCGGCGGCCCGTACAGCAGCAGCCCGCGCTTGAGGTGCTGGCCGGCGGCCAGCAGCCGCTCCCTGTGGCGCGCCACCTCGACCACCTGCCGCTGGATCTCGGCGAGGGTCTCGGGCGCCAGGATCAGCTCGCCGGCGGTCATCGCCGGACGGCGGTGGAACTGCAGCAGCGTCCGCCCGTGCCCGAAGACCTCCTGGCCGAAGGAGAGCACCTGGCCGCGGAAGACGTTGTGCTCGAGCGCCGCCGCGCGGATGCCGGCCGCGGCGCGCGGCGCTCCCGCCGGGTCGGTGCTCATGACCTGGACCGAGACGGAGTCCTGGCCGTACTCCGGCGCGGCGCCGCGCAGCAGGACCGCCGTCCGGACTTCTCCGTCGCTGACCAGGTAGAGGCCGCACCGGATGCAGGGCCGCACCGCGCCGTCGGGACCGCAGGCCAGGTTGACGCTGGCCGGGTTGCCGGGCCGCAGCCCGTGCATCTCCTCGGAACGGCCGCCGCCGAGCAGGTCGCCCAGACCGAACATCGCGCCCTGGAACGCCGCGACGCCCACCAGCTCCCAGGTCCGGCCCGGCTCGGCGAGCCACGCGTCGATCCCCGCCTGCACGTTCACGTGGTCGTAGCCCGGCCACGACTCCTCGACGACGTCGAGGCCACCGGCGCCGGCGCCGAGGTGCTCGGCCAGGATCCGCGACAGCCGCGGCCGGTCCTCGGCCCGCGCGGCGCCGATCATCGCGCGCAGCCTGCGGCGGGCCAGCCGGCCGACGTCGGCGAGTTCCGGCCGCAGCTCGTCGTCCGGGGCGGTTCCGTTCCCGTCGCCGCCGATCACACCGGGGCCGTACGCCGCCCAGCCGCGTGCAGGCGACACCCTGGGCCTCCTCAGTCGTGGGACGCGGACACTAGCGGTACGCGGCAGGCTCGCCCAGCGAGTTGTCAGCCCCAGAAGAGCGCGGTCGGGTCGCGGTCGATCTCGTCGAGGAGCTCGTCCACCGTGCGGGCGAAGGGCAGGTCGATGTACTCGTGCCATCGCTCGTCGCTGCCGGGCCAGTACAGCCGCCACACGCCGCGAGACTTCAGGTAGCGGAGACGCGCCGACGGACTGGTCGTCCACTCGGATCCGGGATGCGGTCCATACGGCGCATGGCGTTCGACGATCGTCACGTCCCGGCCGGACACCTCGCACTCGATGCGGACCCGGTTCTGCGCAGCGGCAGGTACCCGATCAGCGCACCAGCGCCGGATGCGGGCGAGGTCGGGCTCCGGTGGCGAGGGGATGGCCACGGCACGGATCCTGACACGAGGACGCTGACGGAACTCAGCCCCGCGACATCCCCGCCTTGTGCAGGAGGGCACCGCCGATGATCACCCGCTGCACCTCGCTGGTGCCCTCGTAGAGCCGGAAGAGCCGGGCGTCGCGGTAGAACCGCTCGACGGGCGTCGTCCGCAGGTACCCCACACCGCCGTGCACCTGGACGGCGCGGTCGACGGCACGGCCGACCATCTCGGTGCAGAACAGCTTCGCCGACGACGGCCCGACCGACGTGTCCTCGCCGCTGTCGTAGGCGGCCGCCACCTCGCGCACCATGCTGCGGCCGGCCAGCAGCTCGGCGTGCATGTCGGCGAGCATCGCCTGGACGAGCTGGAAGCGGCCGATGGGGGCGCCACCCTGCTGCGCGGTTGCCGCGTAGGCGACCGACTCGTCGAGAACCCGCTGGGCCATGCCGACGCAGAGCGCGGCGATGTGCAGCCGGCCGCGGGAGAGCACGGTGAGGGCCTTGGCGTAGCCGCGGCCATCCTCGCCGATCAGCGCGCCGGCGGGCACCCGGACGTCGTCGAAGAACACCTCTGCCGTCCACGCGCCGGACTGGCCCATCTTCTTGTCCCGGGGGCCGACGGTGACCCCGGGCGTGGCGGTCTCGACGACGAAGCTGGAGATGCCCCGGCCGCCGCGCTCGCCGGGGTCGCTGCGCGCGAACACGACGAACAGGTCGGCCAGGGGCGCGTTGGTGATGTAGCGCTTGCTGCCGTTGATCACCCACTGGTCGCCGTCGCGCCGGGCGGAGGTGCGCAGCCCCGCGGGGTCCGAGCCCGCCTCGGCCTCGGTGAGCGCGAAGGAGCCGATCAGCTCGCCGGCGGCCAGCCGCGGAAGATAGGCCGACTTCTGCTCGTCGGAGCCGAATTTCGCGATCACCTGGCCGGCGATGCCGTTGTTGGTCCCGAACAGGGAGCGGAACGCGGGCGTGGTGTAGCCGAACTCCATCGCGAGCTGGACGTCCTCGCTCATCGTCACGCCGAGCCCGCCGTACTCCTCGGGGAGCGCGTAGCCGAACAGCCCCATGGCGGCCACCTGGGCACGGAGGTCGTCGGGGATGCGGTCCTCGTCCTCGATCTGCTCCTCGCGGGGGACGACGGACCCGCGCACCAGCTGGCGCACGGCGTCACGGATCTGGCGGAAGTCCTCGGCGTCCACGCCGCCATCGTGACGCGTGGACCCGCCCCCGACAGGCCCGGGTCCGCTCAGGGAGCCGCTTGCGAACTTAACGCACTCAAACGATCGCTCTCCGTTGTGAAGAGCGGTGTGCGCGCCCTACGCTCGCCCCGCCGGCGCTCCAGGACCAGGGTGACCAGGCGCTCTGCTCACGTCGGAGGCTTCCGTGCCCCAGCTCGACGTGGCCCTCGTGCCCGCCCCCGACCAGGTCGTCGTCCGGATCACCGGCGACGCCGACCTCTCCACGGCCTCCCTGGTGTCCGACGCGCTGACCCAGGCGGCCCGCCTCGGCACCCGCCACGTCGTGGTGGACGTCGCCGGCGCGCGCTTCTGGGACTGCACCGCCCTGCACGCCCTCGTGGAGGTCACCCGCGAACTGGCCGGCGACGGCCGTGGCTGCCGGATCGTCGGCGCGCCCGCGGCGACCCGGCGGCTGATCCGCATGGCGTACATGAGCCACCAACTGGAACTGGACGGGCCGATCTCCGTCCCCGCACCTCCCCGGCAGGAGCGCGCCCGGGTACGTCGTCCGGTGGCCGGCCACGGCGTGCCGGTGTCCTTCCGCGCGAACCAGGCGCTGGTGGGCGCCGGCGTCCTGCCCATCGACTGAGCAGGCAGGACGCCACACTGCTCAGGCGAGCGCGTGTTCCCGGCAGCGTGTTCGATGGCCCGATGGGCGAGGTTCTCGGTGGGCGGGTGGGGGAGATCATCGTGCTGCGGCACGGGCAGACCGAGTGGAGCCGCAGCGGCCAGCACACCGGCGTCACCGACCTGCCGCTGCTCCCGGAGGGCGAGGAGCAGGCCCGCTCCCTGCGCGCGTCGCTGGCCGGACGCCGGTTCGCGGAGGTGTGGGTGAGCCCCCGGCAGCGGGCGCAGCACACCGCCGAGCTGGCCGGGCTGCCCTCCACCGCGGTGGACGAGGACCTCGTCGAGGTCGACTACGGCGGCTACGAGGGCCGCACGACGGCGGAGATCAGCGCCGAGCTCGGCCGCCCGTGGTCGATCTGGGCCGACGGGACGATCCCCGGCCGGACGCCGGGCGAGACCCTCGCCGCCGTCGGCGCGCGGGTGGACCGGCTGCTGGACCGCGCCCGCGCCCGGCTGGACGACGGCGACGTCGCGCTGGTCGCCCACGGCCACGTGCTGCGGATCCTCACCGCCCGGTGGCTCGGCCTCCCCGCCGAGAAGGGCGCGCTCTTCGCGCTGCCGGCCGGCAGCTACGGGGTGCTCGGGCACGAGCACGCCCGGCCGGCGCTCACCGCCTGGGGGCTGCGCTGACCTCACGGCGCTCGACCGGCTGCCAGCGGCCCTCGGGCTCCTCGACGGGCGGTCTCGGGCGCACCGGCCGGCCGAACAGCCAGCCCTGACCGAGGTCCGCCCCCAGCGCGGTGACCTCCTCGGCCAGCCGCTCGGTCTCGACGCCCTCCGCGACGACGGTCGCGCCCAGCTGGTGGGCGAGGTCGGTGACCGCCTTGAGCACGGTGCGGACGCCGTCGTCCGGGAGCTCCTGCACCAGCGACTTGTCGAGCTTCACCACCTCCGGGCGGACGGCGGCCAGCAGCGACAGGCTCGACCAGCCGGCCCCGACGTGGTCCAGGGCGACCCGCCAGCCGAGCGACCGGTAGTGCTCCAGGATCGAGACGAGGTGCCCGCGGTCGGCGATCGCGTGCGACTCCACCACCTCGAACACGAGGCGCTCCGGCTCGATGCCGGTCTCGTGCACGACCCGCTCGGTGCTGGCCAGGCAGACCTGCGGCCGGTAGATCGAGGTCGGGTTGAAGTTCACGAAGAGGTCGGCGTCCCCGAGCCAGGGCGCCGCGCCGGTGATGGCCGACTCGCGGCCGATGCGGTCCATCCGGTGCAGCCAGCCGGCCTGCTCGGCCACGAAGAAGAGGTCTCCCCCGCCCACCTCCCGGCCGTCGACGACACCCCTCAGCAGCGCCTCGTGCGCGACGACCGAGCGGTCGGCCAGTGAGACGATCGGCTGGTAGACCGACCAGAACTCGGCCTCGGCCAGCACGCCGACCTCGACGGTGACGCCGCGGCGGGCGAGCTCGACGGCCAGGCTCGGCGCGGTGAGCAGGCGGGCGGTGAGCTCCGCCCCCTCGGCGGGCGGGTCGGTGACCACCCGCACCGCGGAGGCCTCGGCATCGGTGAGCTCACGGGCCAGCCGCTGGAACAGCCGCGCCAGCCCGCGCCCGCCCCGGTCGTCGAGGATGTCGAGCAGCTGGGGCGAGGCGTAGACGGTCAGCCCCATCGCCGTCGCCATGCGGGCCACCGACGGCAGCACGTGCCCGATCGAGGTGGCCAGCAGCGCCCGCGTCGCCGGCCCCGGCATCTCCCAGTTCTGGCGACAGCCACAGACCCCGCCGCAGATCGTTCCCACCCTGGGAGGATGACTGACGGTCGGGCGCACTTCCGGGTGCCTCGCCCAGGCGACCGCGAGCCCGGTTATGGAACGTTTTCAGCTTTAGTGTCTAAAGTCTGGGCCATGGCCGTCATGACCGCGACCGAAATGCCCCGCCCGAGCCGGGGGGGACGCCCGCGCGACCCCAGCCGGGACGGCGTGATCCGCGCAGCGATCCTCCGCCTGCTGGCCGACGTCGGCTACGGCGCCCTGACCATGGACGCCGTCGCGTCCGAGGCAGGTGTGGGCAAGGCGACGATCTACCGCCGCTGGCGCACCAAGCAGGACCTCGTGGTCGACACCATCTCGGACCTCAACAGGGACGAGGCGAGCCCCCCGGACACCGGCTCGCTGGAGGGCGACCTGCGCGCCATGCTGCGGTCGCTGGTCTCGGTCATCACCGGCCCCACCGGCGCTGCCACCCTGTCCCTCCTGTCGACGGTGCCGCACCAGCCGGCGCTCGCCGAGGCGTTCCGCAACGGCCCGCTCGCCGTGTGGCGGCAGTCGTTCGAGGACATCTGGGCGCGGGCCGAGGAGCGCGGTGAGGTGCGCCCCGGAATCGCCGGCTCGGTCGCAGCCGAGACGACGAGCGCGCTCCTGGTGCAGCGCTGGCTGCTCACCGGCAGCCCGGTGGACGAGGCCTACGCCGACGAGGTGCTCGACACCGTCGTGCTGCCGCTGGTCCGCGCGCACGCCGCCTGACCGGAGCTACCAGCCGAGGGTGCCGGGCTCGCCCTTGAAGGGCCCGGCGACCTCGTCGGTGATCCAGCCGCCGTAGAAGCCACCGGCCTGCGGTCGTGCCTGCTCGCCGTCGACCAGCGCACGGTCGACCCTGCCGAGGTAGAACGCGACCGCGCCGCGCAGGTGCTCGAAGCCCGGGCTCGGGTCCTCGTAGGACCAGCCGGCCTGGTGCACGCGCCGGCCGTCGACGACGACGTCCCAGTAGGTGGCGGCGCCCTTCCACTCGCACCAGGAGCCGCCCCCGGCGCGCTGGAGCACGCCGGGCGCGATGTCCTCCAGCGGCACGTAGTAGACCGGCGGGTGGCTGGTCTCGCACACGCGGACGGCGCGGACGGTGTCGGCGATCGTGCGACCACCGAGCTCGACGACGATGCGGCGCCCGGTCACCGTGGCCGAGGGTGGGCGCGGGTAGTCCCACACCGACTCCTGACCCGGGCCCACCGGGTCGGCGCGCACGTCAGTCGTTGCGGTGCCGGATCTTGTTCACGACCACCACGGTGAGCAGCAGGCCCACCGCACCGACGGTCGCCATGCCGGCGGGGGTCTGCAGGAAGCGCTGGACGGCGTCCTTCCCCTTGGCCTTCAGGCGCGTGGGGCTGGTCCGGTAGGTCAGCTGGTCGAGCGTGGCGGCCAGCGACTCGCGGGCGGCGTCGATCTCCAGCTGGATCTGTCGTGGGTCGCGAGGCACCTCGACAGCCTGCCAGACGATCCGCCGGGGGGCTTCCCCGGCAAACCTGCAGGACACCCGCGCGGGCTACTCCTAGACTGCGAGGCCGCGCGGGAGTGGTGTAACGGCAGCCACGCCAGACTTAGGATCTGGTGCCTTCGGGCGTGCGGGTTCGACTCCCGCCTCCCGCACTCGGACGGATGGGTCGGGAGTTCCGGCCGCCGTGACACCGCAGCAGCTCAGGGCTCGAGGAACTCCATGACCGGCCCGCGGTCCTCGGGCGCCAGGTCGCACCCGTACCGCTGACCGGGGAAGGCGATCCGGCCCTCGACGTTCCGCCAGCAGGCATCCCCGGCCGAGACAGGGTCGCCCTCGGTCGGCATGGCCTGGGCGGGCAGGACGGACAGAGCCAGCGCGGTGTGGACGGCGGCGATGATGATGACCGGGCGGGCAACGCTGCGGATCAGTCGGACGGGCATCTCGTGCTCCTCGGGAGGCGTTCTCGCTGACGTCCACGACGCTCGCGCCGGCCGCTCCAACGCCGGTCCAGTCCCGCTCCAACGGCCCTGTACCGACGCTCCGGCCCGGTGCGACCATGCGGGTCCGTCGCTGGAGGGAGGTCGATGGCCGAGGGACTGCGCGTGCGGCTGCTCGGCCCGCTGCAGGTCACCGTGGCCGGCACGAAGGTCGGCCCCGGCGGCGCGCTGCGCCGGTCGCTGCTGGCGTTGCTGGCGCTGCACCCGGGCGAGGTCCGCTCCGCCGATGCGCTCGTCGACGGGATCTGGGGTGAGCGACCGCCGGAGAGCGCGCCGGGGGTGCTGCAGACCTACGTCTCCACCTGGCGCAAGGCGCTGACCGAGGCCGGCGACGGCGCGGCCCGCATCACGACCGTCGGCCACGGCTACCGGCTGGATCTCGCCGAGGACGAGAGCGATCTGCTCCGGTTCCGGCGGCTGGTCGCGGACGGCCGGCGGATGGCCTCCCAGGGTCGGGCGGGCGAGGCCCGCGAGGCACTGGACCAGGCGCTGCGACTGTGGCGCGGTCAGCCCCTGGCCGACCTCTCGGACCGCCCCTTCCACCCGGCGGCGGTCGGCCCGCTCGAGGAGGCCCGGGACCAGGCGGTCGAGGACTGGGCGGAGATGGTGCTGCGGACCGGTACGGACGACGACCTGCCGGCCGTCGCCACCGCCCTGCACCGGCTGCGCGACGCGAGCCCATGGCGCGAACGGACGACGGAACTGCTGATGTGGGCGCTGTTCCGGCAGTCCCGGCAGCGGGAGGCCCTGGCGCTCTTCGACCAGACGCGGGAGCGGCTCGCCGAGGAGCTGGGCGCCGATCCGGGCCAGGCGCTGCGCACGATGCACTCCCGGGTCCTCCGTCAGGACCCGGTGCTGACCGGCCCGCCGCGCGCCGCCCGCCGTCGACCGCCGGCGCGGCTGGACTCCTTCGTGGGACGCGAGGACGACGTGCGCGCGGCGGTGTCGCTGCTCACGTCCGCGCGGATGGTCACGTTGACCGGCCCCGGCGGCTCCGGCAAGACACGGCTGGCCGAGGTGGTGGCGGACGCGTACGGAACGGCGGCCGACATCGACGTCGCCGTGGTGGAGCTGGCGTCCGTCGAGGAGGCCGCACGCGTCCCGGGGATGATCGCGGCCCGGCTCGACATCGCCCCCGCGGACACACTCGAGGCGCTCGTCCCGAAGCTGGCCGAGCGCACGGTGCTCGTCGTCCTGGACAACCTCGAGCAGATCCCCGCCGTCGGCGCCGTCGTCACGGGCCTCCTGACCGGCGCCGCCGGGGTGCGGGTGCTGGCGACCTCGCGGGAGCCGCTGCACGTGCCGGGAGAGCAGCGGTACCCGGTCGAGCCGCTCCGGCTCCCCCCGCACGGCGAGATCGACCTGCGCGTCCTGGCGTCCGCGCCATCGGTCGCGCTGCTGCTGGACCGGGCCCGGGCGGCCGATCCGCAGATGGTGCTCACCGCGGGCAACGCGGCAGCGGTGCGCGACATCGTCCGCGGGCTGGACGGCCTGCCGCTGGCACTGGAGATCGTCGCCCCGTGGCTGAGCGTGCTCACCCCCGCGGGCCTCCTGGCCGAGTTGCGGCACCCGCTGGACCTGCGGGCCCGTCGTCCCGATGCGGACTCCCGGCACCGGTCCCTGCGGACGGCGATCGCCTGGAGCCACGACCGGCTCACCGCGAGCCAGCAGCGACTCCTGGCGCGGCTGTCGGTACTGGTCGGCGGTGCCGGGCTGGACGCGATCCTCGCGCTGGGCGACGACCTCGACGCCGCCGCGCTCGAGATCCTCATGGACCTGGTCGACCGGCACCTCGTGCAGCGGGCCGAGCCCGTCGACGGGACGCCGCGGTTCCGGCTGCTGGAGACCGTCCGGGAGTTCGCCGCCGAGCGCCTCGCGGACTCGGGCGAGCAACCGGCGGTCGAGCGGCGGGCGGCCGACTGGTACGCCGCCTGGGCCGCCGGGTGCGCCGCACGGTGCCAGGGCCCGGGATCGGAGGGCTGGATCGCGCGGGTGGTCGCCGACGCGGACAACCTGCGCGCCGCCATCGACCTCCTCGACCGGGAAGCCCGATCCGCGGAGCACCTGCAGCTCGTCGTGGACACCTTTCCGCTGTGGTGGCACGCCGGACACGAGCGGGAGGGCGAACGTCGCCTGCGCCACGCGCTCGACGTCGCGCCGCCGGCGGTGACGCCTACCCGCGCCCTCGGCATGGCATACCTGGCCTGGATGACCGGCACCCACGACAGCAGCCGGTCCGAGCCGCTGGCGCGCGAGGCGGTGCGGCTCGCCCGGGAGGCCGGTGACGTCCTCGTGCTCTGCTTCGCCCTCCTGGTCCTCGGGGACGTCTGCTTCTCCAGCTTCGAGGAGCCGCAGGACGCGCTGCTGGAAGCGGCGGCCCTCGCGGAGCGGGCACGGGACCGGCCCGTGCGTGCCGCGCCGACTGCTCCGGACGCCGTCCTCGCCGAGGCCGCCGCCTGCCTGGCGGGGCTCTGGGTCTTCCGCTCCGTTCCCCGGGCGGTCGAGTGGCAGCGCCGGGCGCTGGAGGCCGCCGAGCGCACCGGTGACCGGAGGGAGCTGGTCAACAAGACCGCCGTGCTGGGCCTCGTCCTGATCGCCGGGGGCGACGTCGCGGGCGGACGCCCGCTCGTCGAGCGCGCGGTGGCGATGCTCGGGGGCCCGGCGCGGTCCATCGTGGACGACGCCGTGCCCTACGCCCACGCCCTCCTCCTGCACCTCACGGGCGAGTTCGGCGCCGCAGAGGCCGTGATGCGGGAGTCGATCGGCGTTGCGCGGGCGGGTGGCCGCCTGCACCACGTCCACCAGCAGTCCTGCCTCCTGGTGGACCTGCTCGTCGACCGCGGGGACCTCGCCGGCGCCGACGAGGCGCTCCGCGCCGTCGAAGCGATGCACGCAGCCGGCGACGACGACCAGTACCTCACCGAGCTCCACGCCCGACGGGCGCGGCTGCAGCGGCTGGCGGGCGAGCGGGACGCCGCGGCCGCCCTGCTGGAGGCGGTGCAGAAGGGCCTCGACCCGACGTTCCTGCGGCCGGAGCACGTCATCCACCTGGTGGAGTCGGCGCTCCTGGCGGCCGGCGAGGACGAGCGCCGGGACCATCTCGAGCGCCTCGAGGAGCTCTCGCGCGCGACGGGGGTGCCGGTGTTCCCGTGGGAGAGACGGGTGCTTCAGCGCGGGTGAGGGCTCGTCCGCGTCACCGTCGCGAGCCAGGCGGGTGCGCCGTCGTCGCCGTGCATGTTCGTCAGGACCCGCTCGGGCTCGACGGCGACCACCTCCCAGCCGCCGTCGCGCTCGAACGGCGCGCGCAGCTCCTCCCGGCTCACCGGGTGCGGGCCGGTGCCGGGACCCTGGTCGCTGAAGCACAGCACGTAGAGCGTTCCAGCGGGCTCGGTGACCGATGCGAGGCTGCGCACGTACGCCGACCGCTCGCCTGCGTCGAAGCTGTGGAACAGGCCGCAGTCCAGGACCGTGTCGAACGTGCGCCCCAGCCGCTCCAGGTGCAGCGCGTCCACCGGGGCGAACTCGACGTCGAGCCCGCGCTCGGCGGCCTTCACCCGCGCCGCCGCGAGTGCCCGCTCGGCGACGTCGATGCCCAGTACGGACAGCCCGAGCGACGCGAGGTGCAGGGCGTTCTCGCCGGTGCCGCAGCCGGCGTCGAGCACGGCACCGGCGAACCCGCCCGCCGATGCCACCCGCACCACCGCCGGCTGCGGCGTGCCGATGTCCCACGGCGCAGGACCGTCGGAGTACGACGCGTCCCAGGGCAGTCCGGTCATCCGTTCGTGACTGGTCGGCCGGCGACCCCCGAACGGGTCGTCGGCAACCGGCTCCCATCGCTCCGACACACCGCCTCCCACCCCGTGCGCGCCCTGCATCGTGGCACGCCACCCCAGGGACGGGAGCGGTTCAGCGGCCGCCCGGCGGGCCGCCCGTCCGACCGCCGCTCGGTGCCGTCGTCGTGTCGACGCCGACCGCCAGCAGGACGGTGAAGCCGCTGTCCACGTCACCGGTCACGGTGCCGAGCTGCCTCGCCCCGCCGTCGTCCCCGAACACGTTGTCGCTGCTCAGGCTGACGTGGGCCAGGTTGCTCACCGAGTCCTCGTAGCCCTCCTGCGCGTACACCTGCTCGCAGACGTTCTGGGGCAGGGCGACCTGCGAGGTCGCGATGGCGCTGCTCGAGTCGGCGATGCTCGCCTGGTCGGGGTAGATCTCGAAGTGGATGTGCGGCCAGCGCCCGTCGTAGCAGGCCGGGAAGACGCTCGTGAAGCTCACCCTGCCGCTCGCGTCCGCGACCTGGACGCCCCGCAGGAAGTTCTGGTCCTCGACCCCGTCGGAGTAGAGCGAGTAGCCGCCCTCGCGGGTGCAGTGCCAGACGTAGACCGCCGCCCCCTGGAAGGGGACGCCCCCGCCGGCGAGGTCGGAGACGATCAGCTCAAGCGTCATGGGCACGCCCTCCGCCGTCCCGCTGTAGTCGCCGAAGCTCGACCGGATGTCGCTGCGGACGATCCCGCTCTGCTCCAGCACGTCCGGGCCGTTGGAGCCGTCACCCGGGTAGGGGCCGGCGGTCTCGTCGGGGATCTCGCCGGCGGCGGCTGCCGTGCCCAACGCCCCGGAGGACGACGACGCCGGCGACGAGGTGGCGGCCGTCGAGCTGCCGGCGCCGCAGGCCGCCAGGCCCATGGTGGCCGCACCCAGGCCGAGGAAGGCGAGCACCCGCCGGCGGTCCAGCAGGGTGTCGACGTCGAAGCGCAGTCCCTGGTCGACCAGTTCCTCCTCCGGCCGCGGCAGTCGCCGCCCCTCGTACATCGCCTGGCCGTCCTGCGGGCTGGTCGCCACGGTGTCCCCTCCGGTCTGCTGTCGTCGGATCCCGACCGTAGGAAGGCCGACCGGAGGCAGGCTGGGCCCGCACTGTGGGTCTGCTGAGCGCGGTGCCGTCAGGACAGGACCGCGCGCAGCTCCACCGCGGCCGAGGGGATGTCCGGATCGTCGTCGTCCACCACCGCCACGAGGCGCGCCGCACCGTCGGTGAACGCCCGCCCGGCCGGCCCTTCGATCTTGTGGACGTGCCCGTGCACCTCCGGAACGGGCGCGACGTCCAGCACCGTCTCGTCCGCGTCCGTGGGGCAACGCGATCGCGTCGGTCACCGCCAGGTCCACGCCGTCGACCTCGCCGAGGTCGTGGACCGTGGGGCGCCCCATCGGAACGTCGGCGGCATCGGTGCGGCCCAGGACGGCGGCGACCAGCGCCTCCAGCGGCATCTCCACGCTGGCCGACGGCACGCCCGCTGCGAGTTGCCCCGGTTGAACCACCGCACCGTGCCGCCGTGCCTGCTCGCCCCCTCCAGGTTGAGCTGGTCGAGCGGCACGCCCAGCCGCTCGGCCACCCTGCCGTAGAGGACGGCGAGGTCCGCGACGTCGACCGACGGCTGCTCTCCGTCGAGGCGCACCAGCACGCCGCGCATGCGCCGCGGCCCCGAACCCGAGCCGCGCAGCACCGCCGGCGTCCCGTCCGTCCCCGCGGGGCAGGCGACCTCCAGGTGCGGCTTCAGGTGCTTGGTGCCGGCGGCCTCGGAGAACCTGTCGTGCCCGTCCACCGGTGGGAAGAGCGGGACGCGCACGACGGACCGGCCGCGGGACCAGTCGGCGACGGTGGCGTCGTCCTGCGCGATCAGGAAGCCGTCGCCGAGCGGTGCGATGCCCGAGACCACGGTGACCGGCGCCCCGTCGTCGAATCGCAGCGCCCGGACGTCGTCCACGAAGACCTGCACCCCGGCGGGGTGCCCGTGCGGAGCCCGGTCCACCCGCAGGGCCGGGAGCACGGCGCGTTCACCCGTTCGGGTGGTGCCCGCTCTCCCAGGACTTGGCCGAGCGGCTCACCCGTCCGAGGTGAGAGGTATGAGCACCTCTGCCTCGTCGATCGCGTGGCTGCCGGCGGCCCTCGCCCGCGCGGCCGTCGTGAACAACCCGAACGCGCGCCCGGCCGGACCCCGCCACCAGGCGCCGGAGATCCCCGGCATGTTCGCCATCGCCACACCGGACGACCTGGCCCGGAAGGGCCGGCACGCCGAGCCGGAGTGGAGCCGGGAGGACTTCGACCCGGACCGCGACGACGTCGACGTGCTCGGCTGGCTCGGGTTCGCCGACCAGAACTAGGTCAGCGTGGCCGCAGGATCTCGGCCAGCACGGGGACCAGTGCCGCGAAGGCCTGGCCGCGGTGGCTCCGGGCGTCCTTCTCCGCCGGCTCCAGCTCCGCCGAGGTGACGTCGAGCCCGTCCGGCACGAACACGGGGTCGTAGCCGAAGCCGTTGGACCCCCGCTTCTCCCCGATCAGGCGCCCGCGCCAGTGCCGTTCGACGACGCGCTCGGCCCCGTCGGGGGTCACCAGGGCGGCGGCGCAGACGAACTCGGCCCCGCGGCGTCCCTCGGGGACGTCGGCCAGCTGGCCGAGCAGGAGCGCGGTGTTCGCGTCGTCGTCGCCGTGCCGCCCCGACCAGCGCGCCGACAGCACACCGGGCATCCCGTTGAGCGCGTCCACGGCGAGCCCGGAGTCGTCGGCCACGGCGGGCAGACCGGTGTACCGGACCGCCTCGTGCGCCTTCAGCAGGGCGTTCTCCGCGAACGTCGCGCCGGTCTCGGGCGCCTCCGGGTACTCCGGCACGTCGCCGAGCCCCACGACCTCCACCCCCGGGACGGCGGTCTCGAGCAGCCGCCGCAGCTCGGCGAGCTTGCCCGCGTTCCGGGTGGCGAGCAGGAGCCGCGTGCTCATCGCGCCAGCGCGTCCTGCTGCAGCCGGGTGAGTTCACCGCAACCGGTGACGGCCAGGTCGAGCAGGGCGTCCAGTGTCTCCCGGTCGAACACCGCGCCCTCGGCCGTGCCCTGCACCTCGACGAAGTTCCCGTCGCCGGTGCAGACCACGTTCATGTCGGTGCCGGCGCGCACGTCCTCGTCGTAGGCGAGGTCCAGCCGCGGCTCGCCGTCGATGACGCCGACGCTCACCGCCGAGACCGACTGCACGATCGCCGTCGGCCGGGCCAGCTTCTTGCGCTCCCCCAGCCAGGAGACGGCGTCGGCCAGGGCGACGTACGCGCCGGTGATGGCCGCCGTCCGGGTGCCCCCGTCGGCCTGCAGGACGTCGCAGTCGATGGCGATGCTGTTCTCGCCCAGCGCCGCCAGGTCGATCGAGGCGCGCAGCGACCGGCCGATCAGTCGGCTGATCTCGTGGGTGCGCCCGCCGATCCGGCCCTTCACGGACTCGCGGTCGCTGCGGGTGTGGGTGGCACGCGGCAGCATCGAGTACTCGGCGGTGACCCAGCCGAGGCCCGAGCCCTTGCGCCAGCGGGGCACGCCCTCGGTGACGCTGGCCGCGCAGAGCACGCGGGTGCGGCCGAACTCGACGAGGACCGAACCCTCCGCATGGTCGAGCCACTTGCGCGTGATGGTCACGGGGCGGAGCTGGTCGGCCTTCCGGCCGTCGGGGCGAAGCACATCGCGACCCTACGGGCCGCACCGCGGCCAGTTTCGGTCCCCCGGCTGCCTGGAGGCCCACCGCGCCCCGCTCGGGAAGGCCTCCGGCCATCCGCTCGCGGCATGCCCCGACCCGCTTAGATCCCTCCATGCGATCCGAGCTGCGCGCCGTCCGCACCGGCGGCGTCCCCGTGGTGGTGGACCTGACCGACGAGTGTGCCGAGTTCGTGCGGCAGGAGGGCGACGGGCTGCTGCACGTATTCGTCCCGCACGCCACGGCCGGGATCGCCCTGATCGAGACCGGCTCGGGCAGCGACGACGACCTGCTGGCCCAGCTCGAGGAGCTGCTTCCGCGCGACGACCGGTGGCGGCACCGGCACGGGAGCCCGGGTCACGGCCGCGACCACGTGCTGCCGGCGTTCGTCCCGCCGCACGCCACCGTGCCGGTGCTGGAAGGGCTGATGCAGCTGGGCACCTGGCAGCGGATCTGCTTCGTGGACACCAATCCCGACAACCCCCAGCGGCACGTCCGGTTCTCGTTCCTCCCCGGCTGAACCCGCCACTCCCCCACTGCTCACCCGGCCGGCGCACACGGCAGGATGCGGGTCATGAGCGAGACCGCCAGCGCAGCCGGACAGGCGCCCGTCCGCCTGTCGCCCGGCGACCCGGCCCCGGACTTCACCCTTCCCGACGCCGACGGCAACCCGGTGACCCTCTCGTCGTACCGCGGCCGGCGGGTCATCGTGTACTGCTACCCGGCGGCCCTCACGCCGGGCTGCACGACCCAGGCCGTCGACTTCACCGCCTCCGCGGGCGAGCTGGCCGAGGCGGGCCTGGACATCATCGGCGTCTCCCCCGACGAGCCGGCGAAGCTCATGCGCTTCCGGGAGCAGGAGCACCTCGGCATCACGCTGGTCTCCGACCCGGACAAGGCGGTGCTGCAGGCCTACGGCGCGTACGGGCCGAAGAAGCTCTACGGCAAAGAGGTCGTCGGGGTCATCCGGTCGACCTTCATCGTGGACGCCGAGGGGCGCATCGAGAGCGCGGCGTACAACGTCAAGGCCACCGGTCACGTCGCCAAGCTGCGCCGGGAGCTCGGCCTGGGCTGACCGCGGTCCCTCAGTGGTGCGCGAACTCGGCCCGGATGGCGGCGCGGGCCTCGGCGTAGCGCACGACCTCGAAGGCGATCAGCGCGACCAGCAGGCCGGCGAGCACGGCGAGGGCGACGATCGCCGGGAGGGCGCCGACCGCGAGCGGGGCGGCCAGCACGACGACGGCGACGACCGCCCGCGGGCGGTTGATCGAGCCGATGTTGCGCAGCCGGAACCCGAGGTGGGCGAGCAGGTACGCCGCCACGCCCCCGTACATCGCCCACAGAGCCGTCGTCGGCAGCGGATAGGCCAGACCGTGGTGCTCGGCGTCGCCCACGTACTCGGCGACCTTCTTCAGGCCCAGCGCCAGGTAGATCACGCCGGCCACCATCGGGAAGTGCAGGTAGGTGTAGGAGTCGCGGGCCAGGCGGACCCGCGCGTCCCCGTCCCGCCTGCTCAGCTCGCGTTCGGCGACGGGAGCGACGACGTCGAAGTAGAGCCACCAGAGGGCGACGCTCACCGCGAGGCCGAGCAGCGCCGCACCGGCGATCGGCACGGTGAGCGGTAGGTCGGTGACACCGACGCCCACGGCGATGATCGACTCCCCCAGGGCGATGATCACGATCAGCCCGTGGCGTTCGGCGAAGTGGCCGGGGGACGGCAGCCGCCAGTCGCTGCCGGACAGGTAGACCCCGGTGTAGTCGATCACCAGGGCAGCGGCCCACAGCGCCGTCTGCGCGACGCCACCGAGGACTGCGCCGACGACCAGCAGCGTGACCGCCGTCGCGACGGGGCCCGCGGTGCGGAGCAGCTGCCGGCGCAGGCCGGCGTCGTCGAGGGCCGCCACGGCGTACACCGCGAGGTGCAGGAGACGGACCGCGGCCAGCGCGGACGCCAGGACGACGGGCGCACTGATGCCGCCGCCCTCGTCGGCCCAGGCCTCGGGGATGGCCAACGCCACGAGGAACAGCGCCGCCATGGCGGAGATGACGGCCGCCCGCACGACGCCCTCGTCGGCGTGCGCCTGGTTTCCCAGCCAGGCGTAGCTGCACCACGCGAACCAGAGGAGGGCGAGCAGGACCAGTCCCCGCAGGATCCCGCGCCAGCCGAGGTCGTCGGCCATGAAGGCGGTCACCTGGGTGATGGCGAAGACGAACACCAGGTCGAAGAACAGCTCGAGGGTGGTGACGCCGTGCCCCTCGTGGGTGGGGACGATCCGGGCCGCGAGCCGTCGCCGCCGGCCGCCCTGGCCGGGCGGACCGGTGCCGATCTGCCCCGTCACTGCACCTCCATCCTCTGCCCGTGCCGGGCCGCGCCCGGCGACGGCCATCATCGTCGGCCTGGGCGCCACATGGCAGGGGGCGCCGCGGTCACGCTCGCCACGTGCCGGGCCGCGGCTGGCACTCCGGCCCGCACGGGTAGCCCGGATCCCACGGGAAGAAGCCGTCCGCGTGCGCCCAGGTCAGCTGGTACGCCGGCACCGACACCTCGGCGGGCCGCTGGTAGTAGCGGTTGGCGCCCAGGACGACGTCCCCCGGGTTGGGCACCTCCTCGACGACCACGGGACTGCCCTCGTTCCAGGTGAGGACCTCACCCGCCACGAGGTCGCGGCCGGCCGTCACCAGTCCGGCGGCGTGGGTGAGCAGGTCGTGGGTGGCCCGGTGGTCGAGCCCGACGACCACGAGCTCGGGGTGGCCGAGCCCGAAGAGGCCGATCGTGTAGCCGAACGCCGGCTCGTCGGGCTCGTCGCCGGCACCGACGAACTGCACGGCGAAGCGGTGCGCGCGGATGAGCTGGGCGAGGCGGGCGTCCTCCTGGTCGAGCCACGCGATGGTCTGCGGGTCCTGCGTCATGCGCACAGCCTGCGCGGGAGCACCGACAGAACCGGGCGTGGCGAGCTGATCTGTGGACGGCGGCCGGACCTGGGGACGGGTCGTTCAGCCGTCCCCGGCCTCCCGGGCGCGCTTGCGGCGCTTGCCCTCGTGCATGGCCTGCACCCGGGCGATCGGGATGGTGTGCCCCTCGGCCACCAGGTCGGCCGGCAGCGACTGCGGCTCCGGCAGCTCGGCCGCCCACTCGGTCGGGAAGGCCGCCGACGTCACGGTGAAGTCGCCGGGCCGCACGTCGTCCAGCGCGTTCCAGGGCACCGGCGCCGACACGGGCAGGCCGGGCCGGATGCGCGGGCTGTAGGCCGCCACGATCGTCCCCTGACCGGAGCGGGTGGAGTCGACGAACACCCGCCCACCCCGGTCCTCCTTGATGTAGGCGGTCGTCGCCAGCTCGGGGTCCAGCGCGGCGGTCCGGCCGGCGAGTGCGCGGGTCGCGGCCGCGACGTCCTCGAACGACGACCCCTGCACCGGGACGACGACGTGCAGCCCCTTCGACCCGCTGGTCTTCACCGCGCCCGCCAGGCCGGAGTCGTCGAGCGCCTGCCGCACCAGCCGGGCCGCCCGGACGACCGTCGCGAAGTCCGCGCCCTCCGGCGGGTCGAGGTCGAGGACCAGGCCGGTGGGGCCCGACTCCCCCGCCCGGAAGAAGGGGACGTGGAACTCCACGGCCCGCTGGTTGGCCAGCCACAGCAGGGTGCGCCGGTCGTCGCACAGCACCTGGTGGATCTCGCGGTGCGAGCCCTCCGACCACATGGGCACGGTGCGCACCCAGTCCGGCGCGCCCTTCGAGACGTTGCGCTGCATGAACGGCGCCTGCCCCGGGCGCACCCGCTTCACCGACAGCGGCCGCCCGCTCAGCAGGGGGACGAGCCGGTCGGCGACCGCGTCGAGGTAGTCGACGAGGTCGCCCTTGGTCACGTCGAGGTCGTCGCCGAGCGGCTGGTCGAGGCTGGTCAGCCGGACCCCGTCGCGCTCCTCCTCGGCCATCGTCGTCCTAGATCTCGTACATCGCGCCCGAGCGGACGAGCTCGGTCTCGGAGAACACGGCGCTGGCGGCGAAGAGCTGGCCGATCTCGTCCACCCATGCGGGCACGTGAGTGAGCAGCAGCCGGCCGACCCCCGCCGCGGCCGCGTGCTCCCCCGCCTCCCGGCCGGTGAGGTGCAGGCCGCCGGGCAGGTCGGGGCCCGGTGGGTGCGCCGCCTCGGCCAGCAGCACGTCGGCACCGCGGGCGAGGTCGACGACGCGCTGCGAGGGCCCCGTGTCTCCGGTGTAGACCAGCGACCGGTTGCCGGCGGTGAGCCGCACGGCGTGGCACTCCACCGGGTGCGCGGTGCGCACGGTCTCGGCCTCGAACGGCCCGATCGTCAGGTCGCCGGGCGTCACGGCCGTGAAGTCGAAGACGTCGGTCAGGTCGGCGTCCGCGCCGTCGTAGGCCAGGGCGAGCCGCTCGGCCGCGCCGTCCGGTGCGTACAGGGGGATCTGCCGTCCCGAGGACCGCCCGGAGTACCGGTGCCAGACGACGAACGGCGCCACGTCCAGGCAGTGGTCGGCGTGCAGGTGGGAGAGGAAGACCGCGTCGACCGTGTCGGGGTCGGCGATAGCCTGCAGCGTCCCGAACGAGCCGTTCCCCAGGTCGAGGAGCAGCCGGAAGCCGTCGTGCTCGACGAGGTAGCAGGACGCCGCCGACTTCGGTCCGGGGCCGCTCCCCGAGCAGCCGATGACGGTGAGCTTCACGCGGCGCCCACCGACTCCGCCCGCAGCACCGAGCCGACCTCCGGCCCGAGGAACCGCCGCCCCAGCCGCGCGAACGGCTCGGGGTCGCCGGTCGCGAGGAACGCGTGCTCGGGCGGCGGGGCGTCCTCGTCGCGGAGCAGGTCGGCGTTGGTGAGCACCCGGTACACGTCCTTGGCGGTCTCCTCGGCACTCGACACGAGCGTGACGTCCTCGCCCATGACCAGGGAGATCACCCCGGTGAGCATCGGGTAGTGCGTGCAGCCGAGGACGACGGTGTCGACGCCGGCACCGAGGAGCGGATCGAGGTAGGACTGCGCGAGCCCCAGCAGCTGCCGCCCGCTGGTCACCCCGCGCTCGACGAAGTCGACGAAGCTCGGGCACGCGGCGCTGGTGACGGCGATCTGCGGGGCGGCGGCGAACGCGTCCTCGTACGCACCGCTGGTGATCGTGGCCTGGGTGCCGATGACGCCGACCCGGCCGTTGCGGGTGGCGGCGGTCGCCCGGCGGACGGCGGGCAGCACGACCTCGACCACCGGGACGTCGTAGCGCTCGCGGGCGTCGCGCAGCGAGGCGGCGCTGGCCGAGTTGCAGGCGACGACCAGCATCTTGACGCCGCTCGCGACGAGGTCGTCCATCACGGCGAGGGAGTGCCGGCGCACCTCCGCGATCGGCAGCGGGCCGTAGGGACCGTGGAGGGTGTCGCCGATGTAGCGGATCGCCTCGTGCGGCAGCTGGTCGAGGACGGCCCGGGCCACGGTCAGGCCCCCGACACCCGAGTCGAAGATGCCGATGGGCGCGTCTGCTCCGCGCGGTTCCGTCGTCCCCATGTCGCGCGCCAGGCTAGCCGCCGCTGCCGACAGCGGGGCTGGACGGCCCCTGAACCGGCTGAGGATCCCAGGTGCGGGGCGGGGCGCCCTCAGTGGGCGTTGAACATGCACGCGGCGCGAGATCGGGGAAATCGGGCTCATTCGGCGGCGCGAGACCCGATTTCCCCGATCTCGGCGACGACAAGGCCGTCGACGTGCGAGGGAGGAGGACCCTCAAAGGCTGTTGATCATGAACGCGGGCAGCTCAGGCCCAGAGCTGACCCTCCAGGGCGGCGGTCGCCTCGTCCAGCGTGCCGGCGTAGGCGCCGGTGGACAGGTACTTCCAGCCGCCGTCGCACACGATGAAGGCGATGTCGGCGTGCCGCCCCGCCGCGACCTCCTTGTCGGCGATGCCGAGGGCCGCGTGCAGGATCGCGCCGGTCGAGATGCCGGCGAAGATGCCCTCGCGC
>DATHAK010000095.1:0-23373 GCA_035296685.1 Blastococcus sp. | reverse complement strand
GCGTCGTGGTGACCGTGCGCGCCTCGGCGACCGCGGCCCGGATGTCGGCGACGGCGCGGGGGTCGGTCGCGGGCCCCTGCAGGAAACGGCAGTTGCGGCCGACGGCCTCCTCCGTGGGGTAGCCGGTGACCCGGGTGAAGGAGGGATTGACCCAGACGAGCGGGTTGTCCGGTTGACGGGGGTCGGTGATGGTGAACGTGATGTCGGTGGCGAGGACGGCGCGCTCGCGCAGCGCCTGCAGCGCGGCCTCGGGGTCCTCGGTCTCGTCCAGCTCCAAGCTCAGGAAGACGACGAGGGCCAGCTGCTCGGCGTGGCCGACCCGCGTGAGCGGGAAGCCGGTGACCCAGAGCAGCCGGTCGGCGTCGCCGCCGTCGGCCTCGGCGCGTTCCGGCTCCGTGCTCCGCCCGGGCGCCAGCCGCACGGCCTCGCCGGTGACCGGCCGGCCCTGGGCGACGGCGGAGAGCGCGCCGCTGCTGCTTGCCAGGGGCTCGCCCGACAGGTCGGTGAGCCCCGCGGCCGAACCCCAGGCGTCGACGTCGACGGGCAGGCTCACGTGCCCGGCCAGCTCCACCGCGGCCGTGTTGGCGTAGACGACGTCTCCGGCGCGCTGGTCGATGACGAGCACCGCCACCGGGACGTCGGCGAGCACTCCGGGCAGCGAGGAGCGGCCGCCCGTCTCGCCCTCGGAGCCGGCGACCGCCGCGCTGGCTGCGGTGACGATCCCCGCCTGCCGGCCCAGCCCTTCCTCGGGCTCCCGCGTCGGCGGGACGACGGGGTCCAGCCCGGCGACGTCGACGACCGCCTCCAGGGGTGCGGAGGCGTCGGGGCGGTTGAGCTCGGGCGGCACGCGCGCCATTTGACCACGCACGCCCCAGCCCTGGCACGGAGCCACCCCACGCGCCTGACCTGCACACCCGCCCGGGTGGGTGTGCAGGAGAGCCGGTCGGGGAACACCCGAGCCGGGTCGTTCGTCACCCGGACGGACGGGCCGCCGGTCCGACGAGGAGGAACCGCCATGGGTCTGCTCGACCGGCTCTTCGGGCGCCGCCAGAACCAGCACCAGGGTCAGTACCGCTCCGAGGGCGGGTACGCCCCGCCCCAGCCCGGCCGGACGGCGCGGGGTGAGCAGCTGCCGGACGACCAGGCGATCGCGCGGTACCGCTACCTCCTGCGCACCGCGCCGCCCGAGACCATCGAGCAGGCCCACGCCGAGGCGTTCGCGCAGCTCACCGCCGACCAGCGCCAGCAGGTGCTCGCCCAGCTCGCCGCGGCGGTGCCCTCCGGCGAGCGGCCGCGCACCGACGATCCGGAGACCCTGGCCCGCGTCGCCACCCGAGCGGAGATGCGCCAGCCCGGCTTCCTCGAGCGCACCCTCGGCGGGTACGGCCCGGGCTACGGACCGCAGGGCTACGGACCCCAGGGCTACGGACCGCAGGGCTACGGGCCCGGCTACGGCCGCGGTGGGTACGGCGGCGGCTACGGCGGCCCGGGCATGGGCAGCATGATCGGCGGCAGCCTGCTGGGCACGATCGGCGGGCTCGTGATCGGCACCGCCGTCGCGGACGCCCTGTTCGACACCGGACTCGGCGACGGCGGCCTCTTCGGCGGCGGCGACGAGGAGGCCTACGCCCAGGGCTACGAGGACGGCGCCGGTGCCGACGGCGGTGACTACGGCGGGGACCCGAACGCCGACTTCGCCGGCGGTGCAGACAACGGCTGGGACGGCGGCGGCGGGGACTACGGCGACTTCGGCGGCGGGGACTTCGGCGGGGGCGACTTCGGGGGCGGCGACTTCTGACCGGTCCGCCGGAGCAGCAGGAGCCCCAGCACCGGCAGCACCAGCGGGATGAACAGGTAGCCCTGCCCGTAGACCGACCACACGGTCTCGTCGGGGAAGGCCGCTCGATCGGTGAGCGACAGCGTGCCGACCACGAGCACCCCGACGAGCTCCACCGAGATGGCGGCCAGCGCGAGCCGCCGTCCGCCCCGCCCGCCGCGCACCAGACCGACGGTCGCCAGGATGTAGACGACCGCCGCGAACGCCGAGAGCAGGTAGGCGACCGGTGCCTCGGAGAACCGCGTGCTCAGCTGGACGGCGGCCCGGGCGCCGGCGGCCAGGGCGAAGGTGCCGTAGACGGCCACCAGCACGCGCCCGGCGCCGCTGCGCCCGGGCGCCTCGCCGCCGGCCCCCGTCGCGGGCGCCCCGAGGGCCCGGTCCTCACGCACGGGTGACCTCCCAGAGCTGCAGCAGCCGCCAGACCATGACCCCGACGACGGCACCGGCGATCGCGAGCGCGGCGCCGGCCCAGCGGGTGCGCTCGGAGCGGGCCCAGAGCGCACCGGCGATGGGCACGAGCAGCACGCTGCCCAGGTAGCTGACGAACGTCGCGGTCTCCTCGGGACGCACGCCGTCCACCATCGCCGCGACGGCCAGGCCCGCCTGCACCAGCAGCAGGAGCTCCAGCACACCGGCCACGGCGAGGTGCACCAGCCCGATCCGCCGGCGGGCCGCCGTCGAGGCCAGCCCGAGGACCGCCAGCAGCGCGGCCACGACGGTGATCGCCTGCACCAGCAGAGTGGTCACCGGCTCGAACTTCGGCGGACGGCGACCTGCACGGCGGTCATTCTCCCGCCGGGCGGACGTCGCCCCTCCGGCGGGTCAGCGGTGCACGTTGGACATGTCCGGATAGCGGTCCCCGACGGCCGCCCCGGCCGGAGCCGCCTCGTCGATGCGGCGGAGATCGTCCTCGGTGAGCTCGACGTCCGCGGCGGCCGCGTTCTCCTCGAGAAAGGCGACCCGCTTCGTGCCCGGGATCGGCACGACGGTCGGCCTACCCACCCCGCCACCCCCGGCCGGGTCGCCCTGGCGCTCGCTCTGCGCCATCACCCACGCGAGCGCCAGCTGGCCCGCGGTGATCCTCTTCTCGGCGGCGATCTCGCGCACCCGGTCCACCAGCTGGAGGTTCTGCGCGAAGGCCTCGCCCTGGAAGCGCGGGTTGCGGCGGCGGAAGTCGTCGGGCGCCAGGTCGTCGAGGCTGCGGATCTCGCCGGAGAGGAAGCCGCGGCCCAGCGGGGAGTAGGCCACGAAGCCGATGCCGAGTTCCGCGCAGGTGGCGAGCACGCCGTCGTCCTCGGGGTCGCGGGTCCACAGCGAGTACTCGGTCTGGACCGCCGTCACCGGCTGCACGGCGTGCGCCCGGCGGATCGTCTCCGGCGCGGCCTCGGAGATGCCGGCGGCGCGGATCTTGCCCGCCTCCACCAGCTCCCGCAGCGCTCCCCAGGTGTCCTCGATCGGCACGGTGGTGTCGACCCGGTGCTGGTAGTAGAGGTCGATCACGTCGATG
Source organism: Blastococcus sp. (assembly GCA_035296685.1). GTDB lineage: Bacteria > Actinomycetota > Actinomycetes > Mycobacteriales > Geodermatophilaceae > Blastococcus_B. Next base: position 20,029 of record DATHAK010000095.1, on the reverse strand, counting down.
CCCAGGCGGTCGAGCGAGGCGTCGCAGGCCCTGCGGACGTACTCGGGCCGGCCGTTGATGCCGTGGAAGGAGCCGTCCTCTCCGCGCTCGTTGCCGAACTTGGTGGCGAGCACGACCTCGTCCCGGCGACCCGCGATCGCACGGCCGACCAGGCGCTCGTTGGTGAAGGGGCCGTACATGTCGGCGGTGTCGAGGAAGGTGACGCCCAGGTCCAGCGCCCGGTGGATGGTCCGCTCGGCCTCCGCCTGGTCGCCGGTCCCGTAGAACTCGCTCATCCCCATGCAACCCAGGCCCTGGGCGGAGACGGTCAGGTCGCGGAGTGTCCGTGTACGCATGACCTCCCGGTGCCCGTCGCTACCGGGGGGTAACCCCGCGGGGGATCGCTCGTTGGGACAGCGCAGACAGCCGGCTGCCCTGCCGCCCTGACGCGCGAGGAGTGCCATGAACCGGTCGTTCCGCCGAGCCCTCGGGGTGGTGAGTGGCGCCGTGGTCGTGGGAGCCCTCGCAGCCACACCCGCCCAGGCCGCCGACCCCGCCCCCGTCGAGGACTTCCTGGCCGAGCACCTCACCACCCTGGACGGCGCCACGCCGACCACGCTGATGGTGCACGGCACCGACATCGCCGCGGCGCGGGCGGCCGTCGACGCGACCGGCATGCGGACGATCACCGAGTTCGAGCGGATCGGCGTCGTCGTGGCGTCCGGGACGGCCGACCAGGTCCAGGCCGCCCGCACGCAGCCGGGCGTGGTCTACCTGGAGGGCGACGTCCCCATCGAGTTCCACGACCAGACCTCCAACCTCGCCACCCGCGGCGCCGAGGCGGTGCAGACCCTGACCGGCGCGAACGGCCTGCCCCTGGACGGCAGTGGCGTCTCGGTGGCGGTCATCGACTCCGGCGTCGACCCGACGCACCCGGCCTTCCGCGAACCCGACGGCAGCAGCGCCGTCGTCGCCAGCCTGAAGAGCCTGTGCCTCGACGAGTCGAACACCAGCACCGACTGCGTCGTCCCCGTCCCGACGGCGGTGGACACCGACACCATCTCCGGTGGCGGCCACGGCACGCACGTCAACGGCATCGTCGCCGGCCGGCCGGTGACCACCTCCGACGGCCTGCAGCTGCAGGGGGCCGCCCCCGGGGCGAACCTCGTGTCGATCTCGACCGGCGCGGTGCTGCTGATCGTCGGCGCCGACTCGGCGCTCAACTGGGTGCTGGAGAACCACGACGCGCCCTGTGGCGCGGGCGTGTCCGCGGCGGAGTGCCCGCCGATCAAGGTCACCAACAACTCCTACGGCCCCATCGGCGGCGGCGAGTTCGACCCGAACTCCGCGACGGTGAAGCTGCAGCGCGCGCTGGCGGCCGACGGCGTCGTCACCGTGTGGTCGGCCGGCAACGACGACGGCGACGGTTCGGAGTCGATGACGAACCCGCCCGGGCAGGACCCGACCGGCGGCATCCTGTCGGTCGCCTCGTTCTACGACCAGGACACCGGCACCCGGGACGGGACGGTCAGCGACTACTCCTCGCGCGGCGCCTCGGACGACCCGTCGACCTGGCCGGACATCTCCGCGCCCGGCGAGAACATCACCTCGGCCTGCCGGCCCACCCTGCCGATCTGCTCGACCGGCCTGGACCCGCACGACGGTCCCGGCCTGACCGACGTCGCGGCGTGGAACACGATCAGCGGGACGTCGATGGCCTCGCCGCACATCGCGGGCATCGTGGCCCAGCTCTTCCAGGCCGACCCCACCGCCACCCCGGCGGAGATCGAGGCCGCCCTGAAGAGCACCGCGTACCGCTACACCGACGGTGCCGCCTACACCTCCGTCGGCGGCTACCTGACCTCGTTGGACAAGGGCACCGGGCTGGTCGACGTCGTCGCCGCGGCCCAGTCGCTGGGCGGAACGGCCCCGGTGACGGCCATCCGCGGACAGGGGAAGATCAAGCCCCGGCGCTGATCCGGTAGCTCGCCGTCGTTCCACGTGGAACCGGTGCGTGAACTGCCTCACGACCCGCCGTCCCCGCGTCGCGGGACCCCCCGGGCCCTGGTTGGATCAGCCTGCATGTGCGGCCTGTGCGGCGAGATCCGCTTCGACGGGGCGATGGCCGACACGACCGCCGTCGCCCGGATGGTCGAGTCGCTCGTCCCGCGCGGGCCGGACGGCCAGGGTGCCTGGAGCAACGGGCGGGTCGCGTTCGGGCACCGCCGGCTCTCGGTGATCGACCTCTCCCCCTGCGGCGCCCAGCCCATGGTTGACAACGAGCTCGGGCTGACCGCCGTCTTCAACGGCTGCATCTACGACTACCGGGAGCTCCGCGCGGAGCTCGAGGGCCACGGCCACCGCTTCTTCTCCACCAGCGACACCGAGGTGATCCTCAAGGGCTATGCCCAGTGGGGCACCGACGTCGTCTCGCACCTGCACGGCATGTTCGCGTTCGCGATCCACGAGCGGGACACCGGCCGGGTGGTCCTGGCCCGCGACCGGCTGGGCATCAAGCCGCTCTACCTGGCCGAGACGCCCGGGCGGCTGCGCTTCGCCTCCACGCTGCCCGCGCTCCTGGCGGCCGGCGAGGTCGACACCTCGGTCGACCCGGTCGCGCTGCACCACTACCTGACCTGGCACGCCGTCGTCCCGGCGCCGCGGACGATCCTCACAGGGGTGCGGAAGCTGCCCCCGGCGACCGTGCGGGTGGTGGAGGCCGACGGCACGAGCAGCGAGCACCGCTACTGGGAGGCGACCTACGAGCGCCGTCCCGAGCACGCGAGCTGGTCACCGCGCGACTGGGAGGACGCGATCGAGGAGGCCCTCCGGGTCGCCGTCCGGCGCCGGCTGGTCGCCGACATCCCGGTCGGGGTGCTCCTCTCCGGGGGGCTGGACTCGAGCCTGATCGTCGGCCTGCTCGCGCAGGAGGGGCAGACCGGCCTGGCCACCTACTCGATCGGCTTCGAGTCGGTCGGCGGCCGGGAGGGCGACGAGTTCGCCTACTCCGACGTCATCGCCGAGCACTTCGCGACCGACCACCACCGCATCCGGGTCGGGTCCGACGAGCTGGCCGGCGCCCTCGGGCACGCGATCGGCGCGATGGCCGAGCCGATGGTCAGCCACGACGTCGTCGCCTTCGACCTGCTCAGCGAGCGAGTGTCGCAGTCCATCCGGGTGGTGCAGTCCGGCCAGGGCGCCGACGAGGTGTTCGCCGGCTACCACTGGTACCCGCCGCTGGCCGGGCTCGACCGCGACGCCGCGATCGCCACCTACGCCGAACGCTTCTTCGACCGCGACCACGCCGCCATGCGGGAGGTGGTCTCCGACCGGTACGCCCTCGCCGAGGACCCGAGCCTGGCCTTCGTCCGCGAGCACATGGGCGCCCCGGGGGCCGAGACCGCCGTCGACGCGGCGCTCCGGCTGGACAGCGAGATCATGCTCGTCGACGACCCGGTCAAGCGCGTGGACAACATGTCCATGGCGTGGGGCCTCGAGGCGCGCGTCCCCTTCCTCGACCACGACCTCGTGGAGCTCGCCGCGCTGTGCCCACCGGAGCTCAAGCTCGCCGACGGCGGCAAGGGCGTCCTCAAGGCGATCGGCCGGCGGATCATCCCGGCCGAGGTCATCGACCGGCCGAAGGGCTACTTCCCGGTACCGGCCATCACCCATCTCCAGGGCAAGGTGCTCGACCTGGTGCGGGACGCGCTGTCGAGCGAGCCGGCCCGCCGGCGGGGCCTGTTCCGCCCGGAGTACGTGCAGGAGCTGATGGCCGACCCGAACGGCGGGCACACGCCGCTGGACGGGAACAAGCTCTGGCAGCTCGGCCTGCTCGAGCTGTGGCTCCAGACCCACCTCGAGAACTCCACGGCCTGAGGAGGCGTTCCCCCTGGCACCCCGGCTCGCCGGTCACCGCCGGACAACCGTGGCCTCCGGGCCGGCGATCACCAGCCGGTCCTGGAAACAGCCGTCCCGGCACCAGCTGCGCGGGATGCAGGAGGACGTCGTCCTCGACCTGGGCTGGGGCCGGCTGGTGTTCGGGCAGACCTTCGCCGACCTGGGCGGGATCGTCGACGCGCTGCGGGACGAGGCGTCGGGCCGGCGGGACATCTGCATCTACCCGCGGGACCCACACGTGCTCGTGGGCCTCGCGCCCGACGAGCTGTTCATCGATCCGAGCTACACCTACCGGCTCGACCTGCACCGCTACCGCGCACGGTCGGAGGTGATCCGGGGCGTCTTCGTCCGCACGGTCACGTCCGAGGTCGAGATGGAGCTGATCAACGACATCTACGCGGTCAACGGCATGGTCACCGGCGACACCGCGACGATGTGGCGCAACCACCGCACGCGGACGTTCTCCTACCTGGTGGCCGAGGACCGGCGCACCGGGCGGATCGTCGGAACGGTCACCGGCGTCGACCACGTGCTGGCCTTCGGCGACCCGGAGCGCGGCACCAGCCTGTGGTGTCTCGCGGTGCACGCGCAGGACGCCCCGCCCGGCACGGGCGAGGCCCTGGTGCGGGTGCTGGCCGAGCGGTACGTCGGGCGCGGCCGGTCCTACCTGGACCTATCGGTGATGCACGACAACGGCGCCGCGATCGCCCTGTACCGGAAGCTCGGCTTCACCCGCGTCTCCGCGGTCTGCGTCAAGCGCAAGAACCCGATCAACACCGCGCTGTACGCCCCCCGGCCGCAGGGAGTCGACGACCTCAACCCCTACGCGCGGATCATCGCCGACGAGGCGTTGCGCCGCGGGATCCGCGTCGAGGTGACCGACGCCGAGAGCGGCGAGCTGCGGTTGTCCACCGGCGGTCGCTCCGTCGTGACGATGGAGTCGCTGTCGGAGCTCACCACCGCGGTCGCGCTGAGCCGGTGCGACGACAAGCGACTGACCCGCCGGGTGATGGAGCGCGCCGGTGTGCGGGTGGCGCGGGGCGCGGTGGCCTGCGACGGCGACCTGGCGGCGGCCACCGCGCTGCTGCAGGAGGTCGGCGAGGTGGTGGTCAAGCCCGCGCGCGGCGAGCAGGGCCGGGGCATCACCGTCGGGGTGACCGACGAGGCCGGGTTGGAGCGCGCGGCCGAGACGGCGCTGCTGTTCTGCCCCGACGTCCTCGTCGAGGAGCTCGCCGCCGGGGACGACGTGCGGGTCGTCGTCATCGACCGGCAGGTGGTCGCCGCCGCCGTCCGCCGCCCCGCGGAGATCCTCGGCGACGGCCGGCACACCGTCGCCGACCTCATCCGGGCGACCAGCCGCCGGCGGGAACGGGCCACGGAGGGGGAGTCGAGCATTCCCCTGGACGACGTGACCGCGGAGGTCCTCGCCGAGGCCGGGTGGGGGCTGGACGACGTCCCGCCGAACGGGGAGCGCATCCGCGTCCGGCGGACGGCGAACCTGCACACCGGCGGCACCATCGAGGACATCACCGCCCGGCTGCATCCCGACATCGCCGACGCGGCGGTGCGCGCGGCCGAGGCCCTGGGCATCCCGGTGACCGGCATCGACTTCCTCGTGCCGGACCTCGAGGCCGGCGACCACGTCTTCATCGAGGCCAACGAGCGGCCGGGGCTGGCCAACCACGAGCCGCAGCCGACGGCCGAGCGCTTCGTCGACCTGCTCTTCCCGGAAACGCGAAAGGGACCCCGTCCTCCCCACCCTTCGCACGCTCAGGGCGGGCCCCGGGACGGGGCCTAGAGGTTGAGCTCGGCGCGGATCGCGGCGTCGTGCTCGCCCACCGCGGGCACCCGGCCGACGGCGCCAGGGGTCATCGAGAAGCGCGGGGCCGCGGCCGGCTGGACCGTTCCGTCGACCTCGACGAACACCCCGCGCTCCTGGTTGTGCCCGTCGGCGGGCGCCTCCCCCAGCGACAGCACCGGCGCCACGCAGGCGTCGGTGCCCTCGAACACCTGCCACCACTCGTCGCGGGTGCGCGAGCCGAACACCTCGGTGAACCGCTCGCGCAAGGCGGCCCACTGGCGGGGGTCGGTGCGGTCGGGCAGTGTCTCGTCGCCGGCCAGGCCCAGCCCGTCCAGGAGCGCCGCGTAGAACTGCTCCTCCAGCGCGCCCACGGCCACGAACCGGCCGTCGGCGCAGCGGTAGACGTCGTAGAACGGCGCGCCCGTGTCCAGCAGGTTCACGCCGCGCCGGTCGGTCCAGGCGCCCGAGCCGAGCAGGCCGTGGATCATGGTGGTGAGGACGGCGGTGCCGTCCACGATCGCCGCGTCGACCACCTGACCCCGGCCGGTGCTGCGGGCGTGCAGCAGCGCCGCCAGGGCCCCGAGCGCCAGGAACGTCCCCCCGCCCCCGAAGTCGCCGAGCAGGTTCATCGGCGGCGCCGGCCGCTCGTCCGGCCGGCCGGTCGCGCCGAGGACCCCGGTGAGGGCGATGTAGCCGATGTCGTGCCCGGCGCTCGCGGCCAGCGGCCCCGTCTGTCCCCAGCCGGTCATCCGCCCGTACACCAGGGCGGGGTTCCGGGCCAGCAGGTCGTCCGGCCCCAGTCCCAGGCGCTCCATCACACCGGGCCGGAACCCCTCGAGCAGCACGTCGGCCCGCTGCACCAGCGCGCGGACGACCTCCAGGTCGGCGGGGTCCTTCAGGTCCAGGGCGATGGACCGCTTGCCCCGGTCGAGCAGCGACGTCGCGCCCAGCGCCCCGATGAGGCCGCCCCGCGCGCCGCGCCGGTCGATCCGCACCACGTCGGCGCCCAGGTCGGCCAGCAGCATCCCGCAGAACGGTGCCGGCCCCAGCCCGGCGAACTCGACGACCCGCACGCCCTCCAGCGGCCCCACGGCGGCTCCTCCCGCGACCGGAGCCGCCGTCGTGCGACCCTCCCCGGGCATGCTGCCGGACGCGGCTTCCGGCGCCGACGGCGAGGGGGACGGGTGGTCTATCTGCTGGCGGCCGCCGGGGGCGCCCTGGGCGCCCTGGCCCGCTGGGGCGTCGCCGAGGCGATGTCCGGACCGCCCGGCGGCTGGCCCTGGGCCACCCTGCAGGTCAACCTCACCGGCTGCCTGCTGATCGGCGTCCTGCTCGGCGTGCTGGGCGCACTGTCCCCCGAACCGGCCTGGGCCCGGCCGTTCCTGGGCGCGGGGTTCCTCGGCGGCTACACCACCTACTCCACCTTCGCGGTGGACGTGGTCCAGATGGCCCAGGACGGTGCGCTCGTCGGCGCCGCCGGCTACGTGCTCGTCTCCGTGCTCGGCGGGGTCGCCGGCGTCGCGGCCGGCGTCCTGGCCGGGCGGAAGGTGGTGGCAGCCCGGTGACGTCGTTGCTCGTGGTGGCGGGCGCGCTGGCCGGCGCGCCGCTGCGGCTGCTGGCGCTCGTGGTCGCGGGCCGCGGCGGCCGGGACCCCGCTCCCGGCACGCTCGTGGTCAACGTGGCCGGCAGCGCCCTGCTCGGGGTGCTGCTCGGCCTGTCCGGCGTCCCGTCCGAGGTCCTCGCCCTGGTGGGGACGGGGTTCTGCGGCACGCTCACCACCTTCTCGACCTTCGGCACCGACGTCGTCCGGCTCGTCGAGGAGGGGCTGCTCGGCCGGGCGCTGGGCTACGTGGCCGCGTCGCTGCTGCTCGGCGTGGGCTCGGCGGCGGCCGGTTACGGACTGGCCGGTCTGCTCTGACGCGGAGGGGTCGGTAGGGTCGGGGACGGTATGGGGGACACACGGACGCGCACCGGGGCCGACAGCCCCGTGGTGGTCGTGGCGAACCGGCTCCCGGTCGACCAGGTCACCGACCCCGACGGCAGCACGCGCTGGCAGCGCAGCCCCGGGGGGCTGGTGACCGCGCTCGAGCCGTTCGTCGCCGGCCGGGGCGGCGCGTGGGTCGGCTGGTCGGGCTCGGCCGGGGAGGCCCCCAAGCCCTTCGAGTCCGGCGGCATGTCCCTGATCCCCGTGGCCCTCGACGAGGTCGAGGTCGACCGCTACTACGAGGGCATGTCCAACGCGTCGTTGTGGCCGCTCTACCACGACGTCGTCGAGAAGCCCGAGTACCACCGCACCTGGTGGGACGCCTACGTCCAGATCAACAAGCGCTTCGCCGAGCGCGCCGCCGCCGTCGCCGCGGAGAACGCCATCGTCTGGGTGCACGACTACCAGCTGCAACTGGTGCCGGCGCTGCTGCGGCAGCACCGGCCCGACCTGACCATCGGCTTCTTCCTGCACATCCCCTTCCCGCCCTACGAGCTGTTCACCCAGCTGCCGTGGCGGTCGGCGATCGTTGAGGGGCTGCTCGGTGCCGACCTCGTGGGCTTCCAGCGGCCGGCCGCGGCCGCCAACTTCGTCCAGCTCGCCCGCCGGCTGCACGACCTGCCCGCGCGGGGGCACCTGGTCGAGTACGACGGCCGCACGGTGGCCGCCCGCGCGTTCCCGATCTCGATCGACGCGCGGGCGTTCGACGAGCTCGCCCGTTCGCCGGAGGTGGGCGCCCGGGCCGAGCAGATCCGCAAGGAGCTCGGCAACCCGTCCACGATCATCCTGGGAGTGGACCGGCTCGACTACACCAAGGGCATCGGCGTGCGCCTGTCGGCGTTCGAGGAGCTGCTCGAGGACGGCGCGGTCGAGGCCCCCGACACCGTCCTGGTGCAGGTGGCCACTCCCAGCCGCGAGCGGGTCGAGCACTACGTGCACATGCGGGAGACCATCGAGCAGCAGGTCGGCCACATCAACGGTGCCTTCGGCTCGATCGCCGGTCCGGCGGTGCACTACTTCAACCAGTCGATGCCGCGCGAGGAGCTCGCCGCGCTCTACCGGGCGGCCGACGTCATGCTCGTCACCCCCTACCGCGACGGCATGAACCTGGTCGCCAAGGAGTACGTCGCCGCGCGGGGCGACCTCGGCGGGGCGCTCGTGCTCTCGGAGTTCGCCGGCGCGGCGGCCGAGCTCAAGCAGGCCTACCTGGTCAACCCGCACGACATCACCGGCGTCAAGAGCCAGCTCGTCCGGGCGCTGCGGACGGAACCCGCCGAGGGCGCCAAGCGGATGCGGGCCATGCGGCGGCACCTGTTCAAGAACGACCTCGACCACTGGGCGAACTCCTTCTTCGACGCCCTCCGCGAGCAGGCCGCCGGGCAGCCGACCGGGCGCAAGGCCGGGCGGACGACGACGCCGTTGGCCTCCCGCCGGCGGCCGGGTGCCCAGGGATGAGCCCGCTCACGGCCGACCTGGACGCCGCCCTGAGGTCGCTCGCCGCCCGCCGTCCGGTGCTGGTGGCGAGCGACTACGACGGGGTGCTGGCGCGGCTGCGCGACGAGCCGTCCGCGGCGGTGCCGGAGCCGGGGGTCGCCGAGGTGCTCGCCCGCCTGTCCGGCTGCACGGACGTGATCGTCGCGTTGGTCAGCGGGCGCGGGGTGGAGGACCTGCGGACGACGAGCGGCTTCGACGGCCCGTTCCGCTGGGTCGGCAGCCACGGCGCGGAGTTCGACGGCCCGCTCACCGGCGAGCTGGCCGCGCGCCGGGACGCGCTCGCGGCCCGGCTCGCCCCCCTCGTCGCCGCGACCGCCGGTGCGCTGCTGGAGGTCAAGCCGGCGAGCGTGGCCGTGCACGTGCGGCAGGTCGAGGACCGCGCCTCGGCTGCGGCGCTGCTGGAGCAGGCGAGGGCCTCGGCCGATTCGTCACTGACGCTGAAGCCCGGCAAGGAGGTGCTCGAGCTCGCGGTGACCGACGCCGACAAGGGCAGCGCCCTCCGCCGGCTGATCGACGACCTCGGCGTCCGGTCGGCCGTCTACCTCGGCGACGACGTCACCGACGAGGACGGGTTCCGGGCGCTGGGGCCCGACGACGTCACCGTCAAGGTCGGCGAAGGCGACACGGTGGCCCGCTTCCGGGTGCCCGACCCTGCGGGCGCGCTGTCCGTGCTCGATCGACTGGCCGACGTCCTCGGCTGACGGATTCCGGCGTGTCGCCCCCGCGCCGGCACGACCGCCGGTCGCCGGTGCCGGTCATCGCACCTCCGCTGTCGACTTCCCGATGCGGTGGCGGTCCGAGCAGCCATTTCTCGTCATCGGCGCGACGGTTCCGGCGAATGGCTGCGACCGGTCTGTCGACAAATCCGCATCCGGAATCCGGTGACCCTCTCCATGCATCACAATTGTCTCGACCTAAGTGTCTAAGACTTCCGGCGGATCGTCCGTATCACAACAATCACCGCCATCACCAAGCCCGGTGTGTGCATTCCCCATACTCGATCTGGACGGTCTCTCGTGAATACCACTCCCCCCTCCCCCGCCGCCCGGCGGCGGTCCGGTTGGTTCGCCGACCGGCCGCTGGCGGTGAAGTTCGGTACGACCGTAGGCCTCCTGGGCCTCGTGGCCGTCGGCCTGACCGGTCTGGCGACCGCCCGTATGGGAGAGCTCGCCGACGCGCAGGAGACGCTCTTCGAGGAGAGCGTCACGCCGCTCAACGAGCTGGCCGGCATCCAGCGGGCCTTCCAGGGCGACCGCGCCCGGTACATCGAGTACCCCCAGCTCGCCCCCGCCGACCGGCAGTCGCTCCTCGAGGAGCTGGCCGAGCGGCAGACCGAGCTCCAGGCGAAGCTGGCCGAGTACGAGCCGCTGGCCTCCTCGCCCGAGAACTTCTCCACGATGGTCGACGACCTCGACGCGTGGTACACCGTCGCGACGACCGAACTCGTCCCGACGGCGGACCGCGGCGACGGCGCAGCGACCGCGGACGTCCTCGTGGGGGGCCTCCAGAACGCCCTCGACGTGCTGATGGACCAGATGCAGCTCGAGCTCGACACCCAGACGGTTCAGGCGTCCGAGGTCAACGAGGCCGGTGCTGCCGAGGCCGCCGCATCGGCCGAGCTCATGTGGATCGTGGTGGCCGTCGCACTCGTGGTGGCGGGCCTGCTCGGCTTCGTGGTGATCCGCCAGATCACGCGGACCGTCCGGGAGGTCGGCCGCAGCGTCAGCGCCCTGGCCACCGGTGATCTCACGGTCGAGCCGGTCGTGCGTTCTCGCGACGAGCTGGGCCGGATGGCCGAGGGACTGGCCGGTGCCCTCCAGCAGCTCCGCGGGGTGCTCGGCTCGGTGGTCGCGTCGGCGGACGCGGTCGCAGCCTCGTCGGAGGAGCTGTCGGCCTCGTCGGCGCAGATTTCGGCCTCGGCGGAGGAGACCTCCGCCCAGTCGGGTGTCGTCGCGTCGGCCGCCGAGGAGGTCTCCCGCAGCGTCGAGACCGTTGCCGCCGGCGCGGAGCAGATGGGTGCGTCGATCCGGGAGATCGCCAGCAACGCCGCTGAGGCCAGCGAGGTGGCGGCGAAGGCCGTCGTCGCGGCCGAGACGACGACGGCGACCGTCGCGAAGCTGGGTGAGTCGTCGGCCGAGATCGGCAACGTCGTCAAGGTCATCACCAGCATCGCCGAGCAGACCAACCTGCTGGCGCTGAACGCGACCATCGAGGCCGCGCGGGCCGGCGAGGCGGGCAAGGGCTTCGCCGTCGTCGCCAACGAGGTCAAGGAGCTTGCGCAGGAGACGGCGAAGGCGACCGAGGACATCGCCAAGCGGGTGCTGGCGATCCAGGGCGACACCACCGCCGCGGTCGCCGCGATCGAGGAGATCAGCTCGATCGTCGCGCAGATCTCCGACCGGCAGACCACGATCGCCTCGGCGGTGGAGGAGCAGACGGCCACCACCAACGAGATGTCCCGCTCGGTGCAGGAGGCCGCGGGCGGCACGACCGAGATCGCCAACAACATCACCGGGGTCTCCACCGCGGCGGACTCCACCACCCAGGCGCTCGGCCAGACCCGCACGGCGGTCGACGAGCTGTCCCGGATGGCGTCGGACCTGCGCACCAACGTCAGTCGCTTCACCTACTGACGGTTCCACCCGACCGGGACGCACCCGGCGACACGACAGCGCATGACCGATCCGGTCATGCGCTGTCGTGCGTTTCCGGCCCACCTGCCGGCTCGACGCCGCCATTTCCGTACCGGCAGAAAGCGATGAATCGACAATTCCGAGGCGGTCACCGACCAATCTTCTCCCGCGGATGGCGACACGCATTTCTCGCGCCGGCACGGGGACGAGACCGTCCTAAATTGCATCCTGCAACTACTCGGCGGATTCCGTTCTCCCCGAAACTTCCGGGCGCACTCGACCGCACTGCCGCGCCCCGTACCGAAAGCAGGAAAGCAATGAGCACCACCCGCACCGGCCGGTTCCGAGCCGGCTGGTTCACCGACCGCCCCCTCGCCGTGAAGCTGAGCGCGGTCGTCGGCCTCATGGCGCTGGTCGCCGTCGGCACTGCGCCACGCGTCCCGCGGTCGACCTCCTCCTTCCCCAGGGGGTCGACCGCGGGGCGAGGCTGCCGATAACGAGGGCGACGGCTACGGCCGATGACCAAGGCCGGGGTCAGAACCGCGGACGAGCCCGGTCGCAACGAGGAGAGAAGGCAGCAACGGTGGACGGTCTGGACGACATCGTCGAAGAGTTCCTGGTCGAGAGTCACGAGAACCTCGACCAGCTCGACTCCGATCTGGTCGCCCTGGAGCAGGACCCCGACTCGCGCGAGCGGCTGTCCAGCATCTTCCGGACGATCCACACGATCAAGGGCACCAGCGGCTTCCTGGCCTTCAACCGGCTGGAGGAGGTGACGCACGTCGGGGAGAACATGCTCTCCCGGCTGCGCGACGGCGAGCTCGCGCTCACGCCGGCCCGCACCAGCGTGCTGCTGCAGATGGTGGACACGGTCCGCTCCCTGCTGACCTCGATCGAGTCGAGCGGCGGCGAGGGCTCGGTCGACGTGAGCGCCGTCGTCGCCTCGATCACCGCCGCCATGGACGACGTTCCCGCCGCGCCCGCTCCGGCCGCAGCCGCCGAGCCCGCCGCCCCCGAGGCGCCCGCCACGAAGGCCCCGGCCGCCAGGAAGGCCTCCGCCGCCAAGAAGGCGCCGGCGAAGAAGGCCCCGGCCGCCAAGGCACCGGCGAAGAAGGCCACCACTCGCAAGGCCGCTGCACCGCGTGCCGCCGCCGTCGTCGAGACGCCCGTCGCCGAGGCGCCGGTCGTGGACCTCAACCCGGTCCTGGGCGACCCGATCGAGGATGACAACCCGACCATGTCCGAGCCCGTCGAGGAGCCGGCCACGCAGGAGCCGGCCGCCGAGCACGCCGAGGGCGAGTCCGCGCCCGTCGACCAGAACGGCCAGCCGCGCCGCGCCGTCGCCGACAGCACGATCCGCGTCGACGTCGACCTGCTCGACGAGCTCATGCTGCTCGTCGGCGAGCTGGTGCTCACCCGCAACCAGATCGTCCAGAACGTCGCCCGGCAGACCGACACGGACCTGATCCGTGCCTCCCAGCGGCTCAACCTCATCGCGAGCGAGCTGCAGGAGGGCGTCATGAAGACGCGCATGCAGCCGATCGACCACATCTGGTCCAAGCTCCCCCGGGTGGTCCGCGACCTCGGCCTGCAGTGCGGCAAGAACGTGCGGCTGGAGATGGAGGGCCGCGAGACCGAGCTCGACAAGACCCTCCTCGAGGCGGTCAAGGACCCGCTGACCCACCTGGTCCGCAACTCCGTCGACCACGGCATCGAGGCCCCCGAGGACCGGAAGAAGGCGGGCAAGCACGCCGAGGGCGTCCTGACGCTGCGCGCCCGCCACGAGAGCGGCCAGGTCGTGGTCGAGGTCGCAGACGACGGCGCCGGCATCGACCCCGCCAAGCTCGGCGCCAAGGCCCTCCAGCGCGGCCTGGTCACCGCCGCCCAGCTCGACCGGATGGGCCCGCAGGACATCCTGCAGCTGATCTTCCTGCCCGGCTTCTCGACCGCCGCGGCCGTCACCAACGTCTCCGGCCGCGGCGTCGGCATGGACGTCGTGAAGACCAACATCGAGGCGATCGGCGGCACCATCGAGGTCGAGTCGGAGGCCGGCGCCGGCACCGTCTGCCGGCTGCGCATCCCGCTGACCCTGGCGATCGTCCCGGCGCTGACCGTCGAGTGCGCCGGCGACCGCTACGCGATCCCGCAGATCAGCCTGCAGGAGCTGGTCAGCCTCGACGCCGAGAAGGCCGTGAACGCCGTCGAGGAGGTCGGTGGCGCCCAGGTCTACCGGCTGCGCGGCGAGCTGCTCCCGCTGGTCCGGCTGACCGACGTCCTGGGGCTCACCTCCGAGCGGCACGACGGCCACGTCGTCATCGCCGTGCTGCGGTCGGAGGGCCGCCGCTTCGGGCTGGTCGTCGACCGCGTCATCAACACCGAGGAGATCGTCGTCAAGGCGGTGGGTGGCCAGCTCAAGGCGATCGGCCTCTACTCCGGTGCCACGGTCCTCGGCGACGGCACCGTCGCGCTCATCCTCGACGTGCAGGCGCTCGCCCGCCGGGCCCTGCGCACCGAGACCACCGAGCGCCAGGACTCGCAGAACGCAGCGGCCCACGCCACCGCAGCCAGCGAGACCGAGCGGCAGCGGATGCTGCTGGCCGCCATCGGGGGCGGCCGTCGCGTCGCGATCCCGCTGGACACCGTCACCCGGCTCGAGCAGGTGCGCGCCGACGCCGTCGAGAAGGTGGGCAACCGCGAGGTCGTCCAGTACCGGGGGGCGATCCTGCCGATCGTCCGGCTGGACCGGCACCTGGGCGCGTACGGCGAGACCGACCGCGAGGTCCTCGAGGTCATCGTCTACGCCGACCACGGCCGCAGCGTCGCCATCGTGGTCGAGGAGATCCTCGACATCGTCGACGGCGAGGCCGCGGTCCGCAGCGACATCGACGACCTGGGCCTGCTCGGTTCCGCCGTCCTCGGCGACAAGGTGACCGAGCTGCTCGACGTCCGGGCCGCGATCCTCGCCGCCGACCCGGCCTTCTACAACGCCCCCGCGCCCTCCGCCACGACGCCCCAGGGCGTCCCCACCTCTCTGCTGGAGGTCTGACGTGACCGCCCCGACCGACATCAAGGCTGCCGCCACCAGCGGTCAGCTGGCCACCTTCCGCCTGGACGGCGACCTCTACGGCATCGAGGTCGAGCACGTGCAGGAGGTGCTCAAGAGCCAGGGCCTCACCCGGGTGCCGCTGGCCCCCGCCGCCGTCGCCGGACTGATCAACCTCCGGGGCCAGGTGGTCACGGCGATCGAGCTGCGCGAGCGGCTCGGCCGCCCGCCGCGGCCCGAGGACACCGACGCGGTCGTCATCGTCGTGCGGCTGCACGGCGAGGCGGTCAGCCTGCTGGTGGACTCGATCGCCGACGTCGTCGACGTCGACGCCAGCGACTTCGAGGCCCCGCCGGACACCCTCGAGGGCCAGGCCCGCGACCTCATCCGCGGCGCCTACAAGCTCGACGGACAGCTGCTGCTGGCCCTGGACGTGCAGAAGGCCGTCAGCGCCTGAAAAAGGACCCTGCTGCCCCCCACCGCTCGCAGGCTCGCGGCGGGCCCCTGCAGCAGGGCCACGCGGCCCCCGTGCCGGTCCTCCCCGAGGCCGGCCGGGGGCCGCGCTGCGTTCCTGGTCCTGCGCAGTTACTGAGAGCGATTATGCGGTAACACACACAGCCCGACCACGCGGCCGTCACCTCCTCGGTCTCCTGCGAAGGGGTGACGGCGGCGCTCGTCCGGATAGCGCTGCGGGGCGCCGGCGGTCAGCATGGTGCGACCCACCGCTGGAGGTGCCCGCCGTGCCCTACTCCCTGGTCAGTGCCGCGACGCTCGGCTTCGACCTGGTGCGGCTGCCCGCCGGGCGGTCCGTCGCCGAGGTCCTGCTGACCGCGCTCGCGGCCGACACCCGCACGCTCGCCTCCGTCGCCGCTGCCCACCCCGGGCGTGGGCTCTCCCGCGAGGAACGGGGCGTCCGCGTCGTCCGCTCCCGCCGCGCCCGCGAGATGGCCGCCACCGTTCCGCACGTGCGTGCCGCGACCGCCGGGGTCACCGGCGACGACCGCGCCGCCCTGCTCGTCACGCAGTTGGAGCTCGGGACCATCGGGGACGCCTCCACCCTCGAGCGGCTGCTCCGCGACGACGTCCTCGGCCCCGAGCACCTGGCCCAGGGGTTCCTGTCCGAGGACGAGTGGAGCGAGGCGGCGGACGTGCTCGCCAACGCCGCGCTGGGCCACTGGGCCGCGGGCGTCCTGCCACCCCTGGTGCGCCGCGAGCTCACCGGCCCCTTCGACCGCGTGCTCGACAGCGGCTCGGTGCTGCCGCCGGTCGTCGGCGCGGACCTCGGGCCGGCCGCCGCGGACCTGGCCGGGCTGCTCGACGCGCTCCGCTCGCTCGACGAGACCGGCCGGGCCGCCTGGCGCGCCGCCGTCGACGAGGGCAGGGCCGAGCACCGGCCGTGGGCCACCGCCATGCACGAGGCCTCGTGGGCGGCACACGTCTCCGGCCGCACCCGCGCGCTGGCCGCCGCGCAGCTGCACGCCGTCCTCGCCTTCCTCGACGGAGGGTTCGACCTGCACGACGGCGCCGCCGGCGTCTGGAACGCCGTCGCCGGCTGCGTCCAGGGCATCGCGATGTCCGACCTGCTCGACGAGGGCTCCCTGGCCGTCCTCCGCGCTCCCTGGGTCCGGGTCTCGGGCGCCTGACCTTCCGCTCGTCCTCCCGGATCGAATAGGTCCGTTGGCGTCAAGTCCGGTTGCGCGCGGACGATAGTTCTGCACGACGTCGGTCGCCCCGCCCTGACCCGTGCCGCTCCCGGCTCTCCGCCCCCGCTGCGCTCAAGGCTTCGCGGTCGTCTGCCGATACAGAGACGACAGCCTGCTGGGCTGGCCCAGCAGGGAAGCAGGAGGACGCCGCGTGGACCCGATCAGGGTGTTGGTCGTCGACGATTCCGTCGTCGTCCGCAAGATCGTGACCGACGTGCTCTCCGCCGATCCCGGCATCGAGGTCGTCGGCACCGCCGTCAACGGCAGGATCGCCCTGGGCAAGCTCGAGCAGCTCAAGCCCGACCTGATCACCATGGACATCGAGATGCCGGACATGAACGGCATCGACGCGGTCCGCGCCATCCGCGCCGGGCAGGGCGGCCGCGAGCACAGCCGCGTGCCCATCGTCATGTTCAGCACGCTGACCGAGCGCGGTGCCTCCGCGACCCTGGACGCGCTCTCCGCCGGCGCCAACGAGTACGTCACCAAGCCGGCCAACGTCGGCAGCGTCAGCCAGTCGATGGAGAGCGTCCGCGAGCAGCTGATCCCCAAGATCAAGGCGCTCACCGGTCGTCCCGTCACCCTCGGCCCGGCTCGCGCCGCCGCGCCGGCCCCGGTCCGCCCGCCCGCCCCGCGCACCGGCCCGGGCAAGAAGCCCGCCGTCCTCGTCATCGGCTCGTCCACCGGGGGCCCCGAGGCGCTGGCCAAGGTCCTCCCCCAGCTGCCGGCGAACCTGCCCGTGCCGATCCTGCTCGTGCAGCACATGCCCCCGGTCTTCACGCGTCAGTTCGCCCAGCGCCTCGACCGCCTCTGCGCGCTGCGTGTGGTCGAGGCCGTCGACGGCAGCCCGCTGCTGCCGGGCACCGTGCACCTCGCCCCCGGCGACCACCACCTCGTCGTCCGCTCCACCGGACGGCACGGCCTGCACACCAGCCTGAACCAGGGGCCGCCCGAGAACTTCTGCCGCCCGGCCGTCGACCCGCTCTTCCGCTCCGCCGTCGAGGCCTACGACGGCGCCGTCCTCGGCGTCGTCCTGACCGGCATGGGATCCGACGGGCGCAACGGCGCCGCGGCGATCCGCGAGGCCGGTGGCACCGTCGTCGTCCAGGACCAGGCCACCTCGGTCGTCTGGGGCATGCCAGGTGCCATCGCCCAGGCCGGCCTCGCCGACGAGATCCTGCCGCTGGCGCGGGTGACCGAGGCGATCAACCGGCACCTCGCCGGGGTCGCCGTCGCGCCGGCCGCCTCCCTCGCGGGGCGTGCGCGATGACCCTCTCCACCACCAGCTTCGACTGGGTCCGGCAGCTCGTGCACAAGGAGAGCGCGATCGTGCTCCAGCCGGGCAAGGAGTACCTGGTCGAGGCGCGCCTGCTGCCCATCGCCCGGTCCCAGGGCATCTCCGACGTCTCCCAGTTCGTCGATACGGTGCGGGCCAAGCCCGACACCGACAGCACCCGGCGCATCGTCGAGGCCCTCACCACCAACGAGACGTCCTGGTTCCGCGACGGCGACCCGTTCACCGCGCTGACCTCCACGGTCATGCCGTCGATCCTCGCCGCGCGGGGCCCCAACGAGCGCCTGCAGATCTGGTCGGCCGCCTGCTCCAGCGGGCAGGAGCCGTACACGATCGCGATGCTGCTCGAGGACTCGATGCCGAACGCGACCACCCGCGTCTCCATCACCGCCACCGACCTCTCGCGGGAGATGGTCGAGCGGACGAGGGCCGGCCGGTTCAGCCAGCTCGAGGTCAACCGCGGCCTGCCCGCCACCATGCTGGTCCGGCACTTCAGCCGGGCGGGCAACGAGTGGGAGGTCGCCCCGGCGCTGCGCCGCATGGTGACCGCCAGCGAGTGCAACCTCGCCGCGCCGCTGCCGCGGATGGGCCCGTTCGACGTGGTCTACCTGCGCAACGTCCTCATCTACTTCGACCTGCCGACCAAGCAGGCGATCCTCCGCCGGGTGCGCGAGCTCGTGCGTCCCGACGGGTGGCTGTTCCTCGGTGCGGCGGAGACGACGCTCGGGGTGGACGACTCCTGGGAGCGGGTCGTCGTCGGCCGCAGCTCTGCCTACCGCCCGCTGAAGGGGGCTTGATCGTGCGTGCTCTGGTGATCGACGACTCGCGTGCCATGCGGCGCATCGTCTCCGGCATCCTCGAGGGTTTCGGGTACGAGGTGCAGCAGGCCGGCCACGGTCGGGAGGGTCTCGACGTCCTCGACGGCGGCTGGGTCCCCGACCTGGTCTGCGTCGACTGGAACATGCCGGTGATGGACGGGCTCCAGTTCGTCTCCGCCGTCCGTTCCAATCCGGCCTGGCGGCAGGTGACGATCATGATGGTCACCTCCGAGAGCGAGCACGGCCAGATCGTCCGTGCCCTGGCCGCCGGCGCCCACGAGTACGTGATCAAGCCGTTCACCGCCGACGCCATCCGCGACAAGCTCGCGCTGCTCGGCCTGCTCCCCGAGGAGGTCTCGCTGTGACCGAGTTGCAGGACACCGGCGAGCGTCGCCGTTCCGCCGACGCCCCGCTGTCGATCACCGCGCTGATCGACGAGGAGACCGTCCAGAGCATCGCCCAGGAGGCCTGGTCGGCCCTGGTCGGCGAGGACGAGTTCCTCGTGCCGCTGCCCGGCGGACTCCCGGACGACGCCGTGAGCTCGTGGGTCGACGTCCGCGGTCCGTGGAACGGCGCCGTCGTCATCACCACCGGCCGGTCGACCGCCGAGCAGCTCTCCCGCGAGCTGCTCAAGGAGCACGCGCCGCCGGTGCTCGACGACGAGGACATCGAGGACGGTCTCGGTGAGCTCGCCAACGTCGTGGGCGGCAACGTCAAGGCCGTCCTCCCCGGCCCGTCCGCCCTGGGCCTGCCGGAGGTGGGGTCCGCCCCCGCCGCCGGCCCCGACACCTGCCGCGTCGACCTCCTGTGGCGCGGCCAGTCACTGACCATCTCCGTGCAGGGCGCAACCGGCGCCCCGCTCGACAACTGATCAACCCGCAGAAGAACAGAGGTGCCACTGTGAAGATCCTGGTCGCCGACGACAGCCGCGTCATGCGGCAGATCGTCATCCGCACCCTGCGACAGGCCGGTTACGACGACCACGACATCGTCGAGGCCGAGGACGGCGCCGACGCGCTGGCCAAGGTGTCGTCGGAGAAGCCCGACCTGGTCCTGTCGGACTGGAACATGCCGAACATGACCGGTATCGAGTGCCTGCAGGCCATGCGCTCGTCCGGCTCGGCCGTGCCGTTCGGCTTCGTCACCTCCGAGGGTTCCCCGGAGATGCGGGAGAAGGCGGCCAACGCCGGCGCCCTGTTCCTCATCGCGAAGCCGTTCACCGCGGACACGTTCAACGAGCACCTCGACGGCGTGATCGCATGAGCACGGTGCTCCTGCCGGCCGCCAAGGACGTCCGCGAGATGCTCGAGGGCCTCGTCGGTCGCACCGTCGTCGTCTCGCCCGGCGCCCCGGTCACCCCGGCGCCGGACCGCCCGGTCTCCG
>DATHAK010000094.1:0-3274 GCA_035296685.1 Blastococcus sp. | reverse complement strand
CGGTGTCGACCTTGTCGGTCGAGACCTCGAGGAGGGGCTCGTCGACCTCGACCTGCTCACCCTCCTGCTTGAGCCAGCGAGTGACCGTGCCCTCGGTGACGCTCTCGCCCAGGGCGGGCATGGTGACGGACGTCGGCATCGAAGCAGGGCTCCTTCAGGCGCGGTGCGGGACGGGGGAGTGGAGCGGTCAGCCGTGCACGTGCAGGGGCTTGCCGGCGAGGGCGAGGTGGGCCTCGCCGAGCGCCTCGCTCTGCGTGGGGTGCGGGTGGATGAGGCTGGCGACGTCCTCGGCCTCGGCCTCCCAGTTGTAGATCAGCTGCGCCTCCGCGATCAGCTCGCCGACCCGGCTGCCCACCATGTGGATGCCGACCACCGGGCCGTCGGGGGCCTTGATCAGCTTCACCGCTCCGGCGGTCTTGAGGATCTGGCTGCGGCCGTTGCCCGCGAGGTCGTAGGTCAGGATCGTGACGTCGCCGTACTTCTCCTTGGCCTGGGCCTCGGTGAGACCGACGGAGGCGACCTCGGGGTCGGAGTACGTGATGCGCGGGACGCCGGCGTAGTCGATCGGCGCCGGGTTGAGCCCGGCCACCCGCTCGGCGACGAGGATGCCCTCGCCGAAGCCGACGTGGGCCAGCTGCAGGGTCGGGATGAGGTCGCCGACGGCGGAGATCGTGGGCACGTTGGTGCGGCACAGCTCGTCGGCGAGCACGTACCCGCGGTCCATGGCGACCCCGGCCTCCTCGTAGCCGAGGCCCTGGCTGACCGGCCCGCGGCCGACGGCCACGAGCAGCAGCTCGGCCTCGATCTCCTTGCCGTTCTCGAGCGAGACCTTGACGCCGTTCTCGGTGTTCTGGACGCCCGAGAACCGGCTGCCGAGCTCGAAGCCGATCTTCCGGCGGCGGAAGGCCCGCTCCAGCAGCTTCGAGGACGCCTCGTCCTCCAGCGGAACCAGGTGGGGGAGCGCCTCGACGATGGTGACGTCGACGCCGAAGGACTTCCAGGCGCTGGCGAACTCGCAGCCGATGACGCCGCCACCGAGGATGATCGCCGAGGTCGGGACCCGGTCGAGGTTGAGCGCGTGGTCGCTGGTGATGACCTTCGTGCCGTCGATGTCGAGGCCCGGCAGCGAGCGGGCGTAGGACCCGGTGGCCAGCAGGATGTGCTTGCCCTCGTAGGACTGGCCGTTCACCTCGACGGTGGTGGGCGACGTCAGCCGTCCCTCGCCCTCGACGTAGGTGATCTTGCGGGCCTTCACCAGCCCCTGCAGGCCCTTGTAGAGCTTGGAGACGACGCCGTCCTTGTAGGCGTTGACGCCGTCCATGTCGATGCCGGCCAGCGACGTCTTCACGCCGAACTGCTCGCCCTCGCGCGCGAGGTCCGCGACCTCGCCGGCGTGCAGCAGCGCCTTGGTCGGGATGCAGCCGCGGTGCAGGCAGGTGCCGCCGACCTTGTCCTTCTCGATGAGGACGACGTTCAGCCCGAGCTCGGAGGCGCGGAAGGCCGCCGCATAGCCACCGGAGCCACCACCGAGGATGACCAGGTCGGCGGGGGAGGTGGGTGCGCTCACGGAAGCTCCTCGATGCAGTGGTCCGACCCGCTGGCACGGGTGGTGCTCGTGCTCATCCTGCCACTCGGGGAACGGGACGGCCCGGAGCCCCGTTCCCTGACCGAGCGTCGCGGTTCCCGCCGCGGCCAGGGACGACGGGAGCGCGCGATGGGGCTGTTCGACCGGCTGCGTGGGCGGGGCGGCGGCGGACGCTCCAGAGGGCGCAACGCAGGCCGCCGCAGCACCCTCGACCGAGGCTCGCAGCGGGCCGACCTGATCCATCTCGAGCAGTTCGTCGCCACCCGTCGCGGCGTCGAGGGCTACGTCGAGCCGCGCACCGCCGTCACCGAGACCACGATCGTGCTCGTCGCCGCCGACGGCGAGTGGACCCGGCGCCGCATCGACGGCCCGGAGGTGGCCCGCAAGCTGTCCCGTGACCTGAGCATCCCTGTCTACGACGCGCAGGTCACGGGATACCCGCAGCGCATGCGCGACTGGAGCGCCCGCCAGAAGCAGCGATGACACTGCGATCCTCCGGATCGCACCGCGACCAGTTGTAATGACACCGCGCTCCTCCGGACCGCACCGCGGCCACGGTGGTGCCTGGTAGAGCGGAGCCCCCTCCGTCATCCCTCCGGGACCCCTCCGAGGCCCACTCGGGCCGACAGCCCTCGGCCCGCTCAGTCGGCGATGAGCGCCTCGATGGTCGCGAGGAGGGTGCGCACGGGGACGCCGGTGCCGCCCTTGAGCGTGTAGCCCCAGGGCGAGCCGGTGTTGTACGAGGGCCCGGCGATGTCGATGTGCGCCCACGGCAGACCGTCGGGCACGAACTCGGCCAGGAAGTGGCCGCCGACCAGCATGCCGCCCATGCGGTCGGCGTTGGCGTTGACGAAGTCGGCGATGGGGGAGTCCAGGCCGCGCCGCAGCTCGGCCGGCAGCGGCATCGGCCACATCCCCTCGCCGCTGCGCTTCCCGGCCGCCACCACCGCGTCGCGCAGGTCGTCGCTGCCCATGACGCCCGCGGTGCGGTTGCCGAGCGCGACCTGCTGTGCGCCGGTGAGGGTGGAGGTCTCCAGGAGGACGTCGGGCCGGTCCTCGGCCGCGCGCGCGATGGCGTCGGCCAGGATCACCCGGCCCTCGGCGTCGGTGTTGGTGATCTCGGCCTTCTTGCCGTTGCGGAAGGTCACGATGTCGGCCGGCCGGTAGGCGGTGCCGCTCGGCAGGTTCTCGGCCATGGGCACCGTCGCGGTAACCTCCACCGGCAGCCCGAGCTGGGCGACCAGGCACACGGTGGCGATCACGGCGGCGGCGCCGGCCATGTCGCTCTTCATGTTCTCCATGTTCGCGGCCGGCTTGATCGAGATGCCGCCGCTGTCGAACGTGATGCCCTTGCCGACGAGCGCGATCTTCTTGCGTGCGCCCGAGCCGGTGTAGGTGAGCCGCAGCAGCCGGGGCTTGCGGGTCGACCCGCCGCCCACGGCGAGGATGCCGCCGTAGCCGCCCGAGGCCAGCGCGTCCTCGTCGAGGATCTCCGCGGTCAGTCCGGCCTTCTCGCCGGCGGCCGCGCCCCGGGCGGCGAGCTCGGCCGGGAAGAGGTCGTTCGGCGGGGTGTTCACCAGGTCGCGCACGAGCGCGACGGCGTCGGCGACGGCGCGGACCCGGCGCAGCGCCGTCTCGGCGGCGGCCGCGCCGGGGACGACGACGGCGAACTCGCCCGGCGGCGTCGGC
>DATHAK010000093.1:0-8991 GCA_035296685.1 Blastococcus sp. | reverse complement strand
TCGCCGGGCGCCTGGACAAGGACCTGCTGAGCTTCGGCGAGCGGGCGATGGTCACCGCCATGCGCGCACCGCTCGGCGACTTCCGCGACTGGGACGCCGTGCGGGCCTGGGCCGGGGAGGTCGCGGGCCGGTTGCGCGCCCTCGCGCCGAGCTAGGCCAGCACGGCGATCACCTGTCGCCGGATCTCCAGGTCTTCCCGGGCGGTCACGACGACGGTGTGCACGGCCGCGCCCGCCGCGCTGATGTCGCCGTCGGCGGTCGTGGCGCGGTTGGCGCCGTCGTCCACGGCGATCCCCAGGTGCGAGAGCACCTCGGCCAGCGCCGCGCGCAGCTGCCACGCGTGCTCCCCCACGCCACCGGTGAGCACCAGCAGGTCCAGCCCTCCGGTGGCCGCGGTCATCGCCGCGGTCTCCCGGGCCAGCCGGTGGAGGTAGACGTCGAACGCCAGCGCGCAGGCCGGATCCCCGCCGGCGCGGCCGGTGAGGACCTCGCGCAGGTCCCCGGAGGTGCCCGACAGCCCCTTGAGCCCGGAGTCGTGCTCCAGGACGCCGCCGAGCTCGGCCGGCGCCACCGATCCGTGCTCCAGCAGCCAGAGCAGCAGACCGGGGTCGAGCGTGCCCGGCCGGGTGTTCATGACCAGGCCCGCGAGCGGGGTGAATCCCATCGTGGTGTCCACCGACACCCCGTCCCGCACGGCGGCGAGCGAGGCGCCGGCGCCGAGGTGGCAGCTGACGATCCGCAGGTCCTCGGCCGCCCGGCCCACGAGCTCCGCACCCCGGCGGACCGCGTGGGCGTGCGACAGGCCGTGGAAGCCGTACCGCCGCAGGTCCCACCGCTCGTTCCACTCGCGCGGAACCGCGTAGGTGCGGGCGGCGGGCGGGAGCGTCGCGTGGAACGTGGTGTCGAAGCAGGCGACCGCCGGCACCCGGGGCAGCAGATCCCGCACGGAGCGCACCCCGGCCAGGGCGCGGGGATTGTGCAGGGGCGCCAGGTGGCTGATCGAGGAGAGGTAGCCGATTACGTCGTCGTCCAGGCGGGCCGGTCCCGGGTACCGGGGACCCCCGTGCACGATCCGGTGGCCCACCGCGTCGACCGGGCCGCAGCGGTCGAGGAACTCCGCCAGCGGCTCCAGGTGCCCCTCCCCCTGCCACGCCTCGACGGTGGTCGCGGCGCTGACCGCGCCGGCGTCGTCCAGCCGGGCGAGCTTGAGACTGCTGGACCCCGCGTTGACGACGAGGACCTTCATCCCTCGGGCTCGTGCAGCGGCTCGTTCTCGCCGGTGACGACGGGGCCGGCGGAGGCGCCCCACTGCCAGTTCCGCACCTCGGGCAGGTCCTCCCCCTGCGTCCGCACGTACTGCCGGTGCTCGATCAGCCTGTTCCGGAGCCGGTCGCGGGGGTGCGCCGCCACCTCGGCCAGGCGCGGTATCCGGTCGATCACGTCGATCGCCAGGTCGAACCGGTCGAGCCGGTTGAGCACGCACATGTCGAACGGCGTGGTGGTCGTCCCCTCCTCGACGTAGCCGCGCACGTGGAAGTTCTCGTGGTTGGTGCGGCGGTAGGTCAGCCGGTGGATCAGCCACGGATAGCCGTGGTAGGCGAAGATCACCGGCCGGTCGGGGGTGAAGTAGGAGTCGAACTCGGCGTCGGACAGCCCGTGCGGATGCTCCCGGTCGTCCTGCAGGCGCATCAGGTCGACGACGTTGACCACGCGGATCCGGAGGTCGGGGAAGAAGCCGCGGAGGATCTCGACGGCCGCCAGGCTCTCCATCGTCGGCACGTCGCCGGCGCAGGCCATGACGACGTCGGGGGCGACGCCGTCGTCGTTGCTGGCCCACTCCCAGATGCCGATGCCCTTGGTGCAGTGCTCGATCGCGTCCTGCATGTCCAGGTACTGCAGTTGCGGCTGCTTGCCCGCGACGACGACGTTGACGTACTGGCGGCTGCGCAGGCAGTGGTCGGCGACCGACAGCAGGGTGTTGGCGTCCGGCGGGAGGTAGACCCGGACCACCTCGGCCTTCTTGTTCACCACGTGGTCGATGAACCCCGGGTCCTGGTGCGAGAAGCCGTTGTGGTCCTGCCGCCACACGTGCGAGGTGAGCAGGTAGTTCAGCGAGGCGATCGGCCGCCGCCACGGGATGCCGTTGGTGGTCTTCAGCCACTTGGCGTGCTGGTTGACCATCGAGTCGACGATGTGGATGAACGCCTCGTAGCAGGAGAAGAACCCGTGCCGCCCGGTGAGCAGGTAGCCCTCCAGCCAGCCCTGGCAGGTGTGCTCGGAGAGGATCTCCATGACCCGCCCGTCGGGCGCGAGGTGGTCGTCGCCGGGCAGCCGCTCGGCCTCCCAGGTCCGGTCGGTCACCTCCAGGACCGCCCCGAGGCGGTTGGAGTTGTTCTCGTCGGGCGAGAAGACCCGGAAGGTCGACATGTTGTCCCGCATGACGTCGCGCAGGAAGGTGCCGAGCACGCGGGTCGACTCCACCGCGCCCGTCCCCGGGGAGGGCACGGGGACGGCGTAGTCGCGGAAGTCGGGCATCCGCAGCGGCTTCAGCAGCAGGCCGCCGTTGGCGTGCGGGGTGGCGCTCATGCGGCGGGTGCCGGCCGGGTGCAGGTCGCGGACCAGGGGCACCGGGGCGCCGCCGTCGTCGAAGAGCTCCTCCGGCCGGTAGCTCCGCATCCACTCCTCGAGGACGGCGCGGTGGCTCCCGTCGGAACGGGCGTTCGCGAACGGCACCTGGTGCGAGCGCCAGGTGCCCTCGACCGGCAGGCCGTCGACCTCCGCGGGCCCGGTCCAACCCTTGGGCGAGCGCAGCACGATCATCGGCCACCGGGGGCGCTCGGGAACGCCGTCCGCGCGGGCGGCCCGCTGGATGGCGGCGATCTCGTCCAGGCACCGGTCCAGGGTGGCGGCGAACCGCTGGTGCATGGGTTCGGGGTCCGAGCCCTCCACCACGTACGGCGCGTACCCGTAGCCGCGCAGCAGCGCGTCCAGCTCCTCGGCCGGGATGCGGGCCAGCACGGTCGGGTTGGCGATCTTGTAGCCGTTGAGGTGCAGGATCGGCAGGACCGCGCCGTCCCGCCGGGCGTCGAGGAACTTGTTCGCGTGCCAGCTGGTCGCCAGCGGCCCCGTCTCGGCCTCGCCGTCCCCCACGACGGCTGCGACGACGAGACCGGGGTTGTCGAAGGCGGCCCCGTAGGCGTGCGAGAGCGCGTACCCCAGCTCCCCGCCCTCGTGGATGGACCCGGGCGTCTCGGGGGCGACGTGGCTCGGGATGCCGCCGGGGAAGGAGAACTGGGTGAACAGCCGCTTCATGCCGGCGGCGTCCTGCGAGACGTCGGGGTAGACCTCGCTGTAGGTGCCCTCCAGCCAGGCGGCGGCCACCGGCCCCGGGCCGCCGTGGCCGGGGCCCATCACGTACATGAGCTCGAGGTCGCGGGCCCGGATGGCCCGGTTGAGGTGGGCGTAGACGAAGTTCAGGCCCGGCGTCGTCCCCCAGTGCCCCAGCAGCCGCGGCTTGACGTGCTCGGGCCGCAACGGCTCGCGCAGCAGCGGGTTGTCCATCAGGTAGATCTGCCCGACCGCCAGGTAGTTCGCCGCCCGCCACCAGGCGTCGATCGCCCCCAGCTCCTCCTCCCCGAGCGGGTTCACGACGTCGGTGCGGGGCTCGGCGGCGGTGGCGCTTCCCATCCGCCGGAGGCTAACGACTCCCCGGCGACCCGCGTTGGCCCGCGCGCGCCCCGGGCAGCAGACTCGGGGCCCGAGCACAGGAGGAGGCCACCGTGTCCGCGTACCGGCCCGCGAACCCCGAGAGCGTCTTCACCTACGGGGCGCCGCAGCTGAAGTTCGGCGCCGGCGCCGCCGACGAGATCGGCTACGACCTGAGCCGCACCGGCGCGACCCGGGCCCTCGTCGTCACCGACCCCGGCATCGCGGCCACCGGAACGCCGCAGCGCGTGGCCGACCAGATGAGCCGGTTCGGGATCGAGGCGGTGGTCTTCGACGGCGTGCACGTCGAGCCGACCGACGAGAGCCTGCGGCACGCCGTGGAGTGGGCCCGCGCCAACGGGCCGTGGGACGCGATCGTCGCCGTCGGAGGCGGGTCCAGCATCGACACCGCCAAGGCCGTCGACCTGCTGATCACCAACCCCGGCGACCTCATGGAGTACGTGAACAAGCCGGTGGGTGGCGGCCGGGCGCCCGAGCACCCGCTGCACCCGCTCGTCGCGGTCCCGACCACGACCGGGACGGGGTCGGAGAGCACCACGATCTGCGTGATGGACGTGCTGTCGCTGAAGGTCAAGACCGGGATCAGCCACGTCCGGCTGCGCCCGACCCTGGCCGTGATCGACCCGGCGCTGACCCTCAGCCAGCCTCCCGGCGTCACGGCGGCCTCCGGCATGGACATCCTCTGCCACGCGCTGGAGAGCTACACGGCGCGGCCCTACACCACGTTCGAGCGGAAGCGGCCCGAGGAGCGGGTGCCCTACTGCGGCGCCAACCCGATCGCGGACATGTGGTCGGAGAAGGCCCTGACCCTGTTGGCTGAGAGCTTCCGGCGGGCGGTCCGCGACGGTTCCGACGAGGACGCCCGCGAGAAGATGGCCATGGCCGCCACCTTCGCGGGGATGGGGTTCGGCAACGCCGGCGTGCACATCCCGCACGCCAACGCCTACCCGATCGCCGGCCGGGTGAAGGACTTCCACCCCAAGGACTACCCCGCCGACGAGCCGATGGTCCCGCACGGCATGTCGGTGGCCCTGACCGCGCCCGAGGCCTTCCGGTTCACCTTCGACGCCTCCCCCGAGCGACACCGCCGCGCCGCGCGGCTGCTCGACCCGGGTGCCGACGAGCCCGGCGACCCCGCCGAGTTCCTGCCGGGGGTGCTCACCGCGCTGATGCGCGACATCGACATCCCCGGCGGCATCGGCGCGGTCGGGTACGACGAGGGCGACATCCCCGACCTGGTCGACGGGACGATGAAGCAGCAGCGCCTGCTGGCCACGGCGCCGAAGGACGTCACCGAGGACGACGTCGCCGGCATCTTCCGGCGGTCCCTGTCCCTGTGGTGACCGTCCCTGGCGGAACCGCTCCTCCTCCCGACGACGGGCTGGCCGACGCCCTCCGGCGGGCCGGGGTCGGCGACGTCGACGACTCGGGCCTGGCACGGGCGCTGTACTCGTCGGACGCCTCGCTGTACCGGGTGCTGCCCCGCGCCGTCGTCCGGCCGCGGCACCCCGACGAGATCGTCGCCGCCCTGGAGGTCTGCCGGTCCCTCGGCGTGCCGCTCACCGCCCGGGGCGCCGGCACGTCGATCGCGGGGAACGCCGTCGGACCGGGCGTCGTCCTGGACACCAGCCGGCACCTGTCCGCCGTGACCGGGATCGACGCCGAGGCCCGGACGGCGACGGTCCAGCCCGGCGTCGTCCAGGCGGCGCTGCAGGCCGCCGCCCGGCCGACCGGGCTGCGGTTCGGGCCGGACCCCAGCACGCACAACCGCTGCACGGTCGGCGGGATGATCGGCAACAACGCCTGCGGCTCCCGCGCGCTGGCTTACGGCCGGACGTCGGACAACGTCCTCGGCCTCGACGTCGTCACCGGCGGCGGCGAGCGGCTGCGGCTCGGCCCCGGCAGTCCCCCGCCGGACGGCGTCCTTGCCGACCTGCACCGGCTGGTCGGGACCGAGCTGGCGATCCTGCGCACCGAGCTCGGCCGGTTCGGCCGGCAGGTGTCGGGCTACGCGCTGGAGCACCTGCTGCCCGAGCGCGGCTTCGACGTCGCCCGGGCCCTGGTCGGCAGCGAGGGCACGCTGGCCCTGGTGCTCGGCGCGACCGTGCGCCTGGTCGCCGAGCCGCCGGTCCGCGGGCTGGTGGTGCTCGGCTACCCGACCATGGCCGAGGCGGCCGACGCCGCCCCCGCGCTCCTCCCCCACGGCCCGACCGCCGTCGAGGGCCTGGACACCCGGATGGTGCAGCGGCTGCGCGACGTCCCGGCGGCGGTGGTCCCCGAGCTGCCGCGCGGCGACGCCTGGCTGGTCGTCGAGCTCCCCGGCGACAGCGTCGCCGAGGTCACCGCCGCGGCGGACCGGGTGGTCGCCGACGCCGGAGCGGTGGACGCCCTGGTCGTCCCCGACGCCGCACACGCGGCGGCCATCTGGCGGATCCGGGAGGACGGCGCGGGGCTCGCCGCCCGCACGAGCGGGGGCCGACCCGCGCACGCCGGATGGGAGGACGCCGCCGTCCCCGCCGACCGGCTCGGCACCTACCTGCGCGAGTTCGAGGCGCTGCTGGCCGAGCACGGCCTGCAGGGGGTGCCGTACGGCCACTTCGGCGACGGCTGCGTGCACGTGCGCATCGACTTCCCCTTCGGCGACGGCGCCGACCGCGGGCGCGCGCGCTACCGCGCGTTCGTCACCGACGCCGCCCGGCTGGTCGCCAGTCACGGCGGCTCGCTCTCCGGCGAGCACGGGGACGGGCGGGCGCGCAGCGAGCTGCTGCCGCTGATGTACCCACCGACGGTGCTGCGCCTCTTCGAGCAGGTCAAGGCGCTCTTCGACCCCGCGGACGTGCTCAACCCGGGGGTGCTGGTGCGCCCCGCCCGCCTCGACGACGACGTCCGGGTGGCGGCCCCGCCCGAGCGCCGCACGGGCCTGGCCCTGGCCTACCGGCACGACGGCGGCGACTTCTCCGCCGCGGTGCACCGGTGCACGGGGGTCGGCAAGTGCCGCGCCGACCTGCCCGGTGCGGTCATGTGCCCCTCGTGGCCGGCCACGCGCGAGGAGAAGGACACCACCCGCGGCCGCGCCCGCGTGCTGCAGGAGATGCTCGCGCCCGGCGGCCCGGTGCACGACTGGCGTGCGCCGGAGGTGCACGCCGCGCTCGACCTCTGCCTGTCGTGCAAGGGCTGCTCCAGCGACTGCCCGACCGGCGTGGACATGGCGGCCTACAAGTCGGAGGTGCTGCACCAGTCCTACCGCCGGCGCCTCCGGCCGCGCCCGCACTACACGCTCGGCCGGCTCCCCCGCTGGGCCGACCTGGCCGCCCGGGCGCCCCGCCTCGCCAACGCCGTCCTGGGCTCCCGCCTGGGCGGGGGGCTCGCGAAGTGGACGGCGGGCATGGACCAGCGCCGGGCGCTGCCGCCGTTCGCCGCCCGCACCTTCCGGCGACAGTGGGCCGGCCGCCCCGCGCCCGCCGGCGACGGCCCCCCGGTGGCCCTGTGGGTCGACTCGTTTACCGACCACTTCGCACCGCCGGCCGCCCTCGCCGCCGCCCGGGTGCTCGAGGCGGCCGGCTACCGGGTGCAGGTGCCCGGGGCGGACACCTGCTGCGGACTCACCTGGATCACCACCGGCCAGCTCGACCGCGCGCGCCGGATCCTCGACGGCACGGTCGCCACCCTGGCCCGGCTGGTCACCTCCGGGGTGCCGATCGTGGGAGTGGAACCCTCCTGCACGGCCGTACTGCGCAGCGACGCCCTCGAGCTGGTCAGCGGCCGGGCCGCCGAGCGGGTCGCCGGAGCCACCCAGACGCTCGCCGAGTTCCTCACCGGGCTCCCCGGCTGGGAGCCGCCGTCGCTGGCGGGGGTCGAGGTGGTGGCCCAGCCGCACTGCCACCACGCGTCGGTGCTCGGCTGGTCCGCCGACGCCCGGCTGCTCGAGCGCGCGGGCGCCCGGGTGACCCGGCTCGGCGGGTGCTGCGGGCTCGCGGGCAACTGGGGCGCCGAGCGCGGCCACCACGACGTCTCGGTGGCGATCGCCGGGCAGCAGCTGCTCCCCGCGGTGCGGGACCTGGGCCCCGACGCGGTGGTGCTGGCCGACGGGTTCTCCTGCCGCACGCAGCTCGACCAGCTGGCCGGGCGGCGCGGGCTGCACCTCGCGGAGCTGCTGGCGTCGCGGCTGCCCTGACCGCTCAGGCCGCGGCGTCGCCGTCCCGGTGCCGGCGGGCGGCCTCCCGCACCGACGGGGCGAGCGCCGCTGCGATGGCGGCGTACCCGGCCGAGGAGGGGTGGAAGCGGTCGGCGGAGAACAGGCCCGGGTCGGTGGTGAACGCGCCGGCCACCTCGGCGGCGATGCCCGCGACGGTCGCGCCGGCCGCCTCGGCGACCTGCGTCTGGCTGCGCTGCAGCTGGGCGCAGGCCATCTGCACGGCGGGCCGGAAGGCCGGCGGGACGAACGGGACCGAGGACATGTCCGGGGCCGGGACGACCACCACCTCGGCGCCGCCGGACCGCAGCGCCGACACCGCTGCGGCAAGGTCGGCGGCCGCGCGGTCGGGCGGGACGAAGCGGGCGACGTCGTTGGCACCGATCACGACGACGGCCACGTCGGGCTCCAGCGCCGTCGCGCGCCGCACCTGGGCACCCAACTGGGCCGACACGGCACCGGGGACGGCCAGGACGTGCAGGTCGACGTCGAACCCGTCCTCGGCGAGGACGGCGACGAGGCGGGGCCCGAGGGTCTCCCGCGTCTCGCGGGCGCCGGTCCCGTACGCGATGGAGTCACCGAGGACGACGAGCCGGAGCGGGGAGCGATCCACGACGGGTGCAACGACCGGCGCCGTCGGCCTATGCCGGGCCGGTCAGCGGCCGCGCCAGACGGGAGGCCGGCGCTCGGCGAACGCCGTCGAGCCCTCCCTCGCGTCGTCGGAGCGGGCGACCGGCAACGCGATCTCCTCCTGGCGCGCCCACGCCTCCGCGGCCGGCCAACCCGGCGCCGACTGCACGATCTGCTTGGTGGCCATGACGGCCAGCGGCCCGTTGGCGGCGATGACCGAGGCCAGCTCGACGGCCTCCTCGAGCGCGGTCCCCTCGTCGACGACGCGGTTGACCAGCCCTGCCTCCGCCGCCCGTCCGGCGTCGATCGGGGCGCCGGTCAGCAGCAGTTCGAGGGCGAGGGCACGCGGCACCCGCTGCGGCAGCAGCAGCGCTCCCCCGGCGGCGGCCACCAGCGAGCGCGTCACCTCCGGGACGCCGAACTTCGCCGTCCGGCCCGCGACC
>DATHAK010000092.1:0-2102 GCA_035296685.1 Blastococcus sp. | reverse complement strand
CGGTCACGCGACCGTGGCCGAGACGCAGACCGGTGCCACGTGGGGCTTGGACCGCATCGACCAGCAGACGCTTCCCCTGAGCGGGTCCTACACCTACCCGGCCACTGGTGCCGGTGTGACCGCCTACGTGATCGACACCGGGATCGCCGCGAACAACGACATCGGCACCCGGCTGCTATCGGGCTACACCAGCATCAGCGACCGCAACGGGACGACCGACTGCAACGGCCATGGCACCCACGTCGCCGGCACCATCGGCGGCACGACCTACGGCGTCGCCAAGGCGGTGTCCCTGGTGCCCGTCCGCGTCCTGGACTGCCGCGGGTCCGGCAGCTGGTCCGGCGTCATCAAGGGCATCGAGTGGGTCATCAACAATCGCGCTGGCAACACGACACCCGCCGTCGCGAACATGAGTCTCGGTGGGCCGAAGCTGCAAAGCGTCGACGACGCGGTGACGAAGCTCGTCGAGGCCGGGGTCACGGTCGCGGTTGCTGCTGGAAACGACGGCGCGAACGCCTGCAACTACTCCCCGGCGGGCACCCCCACGGCGCTCACCGTGGGCGCGACCGACAACCGCGACGCCCGCGCGTC
Source organism: Blastococcus sp. (assembly GCA_035296685.1). GTDB lineage: Bacteria > Actinomycetota > Actinomycetes > Mycobacteriales > Geodermatophilaceae > Blastococcus_B. The sequence continues at coordinate 1,511 of DATHAK010000092.1, read as the reverse complement.
CTGGTCGAACTGGGGCACCTGCGTGGACCTCTTCGCCCCGGGCGTCAACATCACCTCGGACTGGCTCAAGGGCCGCACGAACACGATTTCGGGAACTTCCATGGCGAGCCCCCACGTCGCGGGTGCTGCGGCACTGCTGCTCTCCCAGAACACCGCTCTCAAGCCCGCCGAGGTCGCAGCGGAGCTGGACGAGGCTGTCACACGGGGTGTGGTCGGGAACGCAACTTTCGGGTCGCCCAACGAGCTGCTGTTCGTGACGGCCTACACGCCGCCGCCGCCGCCGGCTGCCTGACGGCCGAAGGCTCCGTCAGCCTGCTGCGTCCGGCGCCGCGATCGGCCGGCCGTAGGTCACCGTCTCCCGCACGGCGGGCGGTGCCGCCTCCGCGGCTGCCGCGTTCGGGCGGGCGCCCAGCGCGTCGTTGACCGTGGAGAAGGCGATCCGCAGCGCGACGAAGAGGGTGATGGCGAAGATCTGGGCGTCGTCGTAGCCGGCGTCCCGCAATGCCTGCACGTCGTCGGCCTCGGCCCCGCCGGGGTCTGCGGCGAGCTGGCGTGCCCAGCGGGCCAGCGCCTGGTCGCCGTCCGGCAGGTCCAGGTCCTCCCCGCGCAGGACGGCGGCGGCGGCGTCCTCTCCCACCTCGGTCGCCAGGCGCGTGCCCCAGGCCAGCGCGCAGTGCGGGTCCTCCAGGGTCGAGGCGGCGGCCGAGACGAGGACACCGCGCTGGCGGAAGCCCAGCCCGCCGGCCTCGGCGGCCCGGCCGAGGAGTGCGAAGAGCGCGGCGTGACCGTCCGGCAGGTGGCCCCAGGCGTGCGACAGGTTCATGACGTACCCGACGTTCTCGAGGTCATGGGCGAACAGCGCCTCCACCTCGGCCGTGCGTTCCGGCGGCGCCAGGAATCCGGTGTCCGGCACGTCGTCGTCCGCGGGCCGTCGGTGCCGGCCCCGATGGATCTGCGCCTCCACCGGCTCCTCGATGGTCACGGTGCCTCCCCGTGGGCTGGGTCGTCGCGGGCAACGTAGCCCCAACGCCAACCGCGCGGCAGTGGAGCGCCGACGGCCCCCCACCAGGCCGGTCGTGCCTCGCCGATCGGTGGCAGAGTGGAGGGGTGACTGAATCGACCTCGCCCGCGCGGCGCGCCGTCCTGCACACCAACCACGGCGACATCACCGTCGACCTCTTCCCGGACCACGCGCCGAAGACGGTCGCCAACTTCGCCGACCTGGCCGAGGGCCGCCGCGAGTGGACCCACCCGGCGACGCGCGAGAAGACCACCGACCCGCTGTACGACGGCACGATCTTCCACCGCATCATCGACGGCTTCATGATCCAGGGCGGCGACCCGCTCGGGCAGGGCTTCGGTGGGCCCGGCTACCAGTTCGGCGACGAGTTCCACCCCGAGCTGGCGTTCGACCGGCCGTACCTGCTGGCCATGGCCAACGCCGGTCCCGGCACCAACGGCTCCCAGTTCTTCATCACCGTCGGCCCGACCCCGCACCTCAACCGCAAGCA
>DATHAK010000091.1:0-20290 GCA_035296685.1 Blastococcus sp. | reverse complement strand
CTGGTGACCGTGGTCGACACGATGGACGGCGCCGCGCGCCGGGCCGCCGAACTCGCCGCCTGATCGCCGCCCCGACTCCGGACAGGACAGCAGAATGTCGATCTTCCTCAACGAGAACAGCAAGGTCATCGTCCAGGGCATGACCGGCTCCGAGGGGCGCAAGCACACCCAGCGCATGCTCGCCTCGGGCACGGCGATCGTCGGCGGCGTGAACCCGAAGAAGGCCGGCGAGAGCGTCGACTTCGAGGGCGCCAGCGTGCCGGTGTTCGGCGGTGTCGCCGAGGCCATGAAGGAGACGGGCGCCGACGTCAGCGTCATCTTCGTGCCGCCGCCGTTCGCGAAGGGCGCCGTCATCGAGGCCGTCGACGCGCAGATCGGGCTGGCCGTCGTCATCACCGAGGGCATCCCGGTGCACGACTCCACCTACTTCTGGGCGCACGCGCAGGGCGGCTCCACCCGGATCATCGGGCCGAACTGTCCCGGCCTGATCAGCCCCGGACGGTCCAACGCCGGCATCATCCCGGCCAACATCACCAAGCAGGGGAAGATCGGCCTGGTCAGCAAGTCGGGCACGCTGACCTACCAGATGATGTACGAGCTGCGGGACATCGGTTTCTCCACCGCCGTGGGCATCGGCGGCGACCCGGTCATCGGCACCACGCACATCGACTGCCTCCAGGCGTTCCAGGACGACCCGGAGACCGAGGCGATCGTGATGATCGGCGAGATCGGGGGCGACGCCGAGGAGCGCGCCGCCGACTTCGTGAAGGCCAACGTGACCAAGCCGGTCGTCGGCTACGTCGCCGGCTTCACCGCTCCCGAGGGCAAGACCATGGGTCACGCCGGCGCGATCGTGTCCGGCTCGTCCGGTACCGCGCAGGCGAAGAAGGAGGCCCTCGAGGCCGCCGGTGTGCGAGTGGGCAAGACCCCGTCGGAGACCGCACAGCTCATGCGGGAGCTCGTCGGAGGCTAGCGGCCGCCCCTCAGGGGCCCGCGCCGAGCGTGCGAGGCGTGGGGGAAGAGGGGTCCTTCAACTGATCACGGACGGGCGACGACGGGCGTGCCACGGTTGCGCTCGGGCGTACGGTGCAGCCACGATGCGGCTCGCCCAACCGTCGCTCCCGAGGAGATCCCTGCGATGACCTCCAACCAGCCTCCGCAGCCGCCCGTCGGCGGTCAGCCTCCGGGGCACGGACAGCAGCCCCCGCAGCCGGGCCCCGGCTACGGCCAGCAGCCGCCACCCGGGTACGGGCAGCAGCCGCCCGCCCCGCAGCCCGGTTACGGTCAGCAGCCCCCGCCCGGCTACGGTCAGCAGCCGCAGGGCTACGGGCAGCAGCCCCAGCCCGGGTACGGCCCGCCGCCCGGCTACGGGCAGCCGGCCCAGCACCAGTTCGGACAGGCCGTGGGCACCGGCGGCCCGTCGTTCGACCTCAAGAAGCTCAAGATGGCCGACTACGTCATCGCGGGCGGCACCCTGCTCTACCTGGTGCTGAGCTTCTTCCCCTGGTTCCAGTTCGGGGACGACTTCTTCGGGTTCAGCCTCAGCGGCTGGGACTCCGGGAACGTGAAGTTCGCGTTCGTGCTGTTCCTGCTCGCCACGGTGTGGGCGGTGCTGCCGGCGTTCGTCGACCTCCAGCTGGGCTTCCCCCGCTCGTGGATCACCGTCGCCCTGGCCGCGCTCGGCTTCGTGCTCACCCTGTTCGCCTGGCTCGACACCTTCGACGTCGACTTCTCGATCTGGGCGCTGCTGGGGATGCTGACCGCGACCGCGATCCTGGTGTTCGCCGTCCTCTCGCTGCTCCCGGAGCTGCGCAACCGTCCGGCGCTGCCCGGCGGCCTGGCCGGCGCGGCCCAGTGGGCCAACCAGCCGGCGCCGGAGTTCGGCCAGCAACAGGGCTACGGACAGCCCGGGCAGGCCCAGCCCGGCCACCCCGCGCCCCAGTACGGCCAGCCGCAGCAGCAGCAGTACTCGCCGCCCCCGCCCCCGCCCCCGACGTACGGGACCCCCTCCGGCGGAACCCCGCCGACCGGCGGGTCGACCGCGTCGGGTGAGGGCCCGGCCGGACCGGACCGTCCCGGCATCTGAGCAGCTGATCACGAGGACCGGGCATCCCCACGGGGAGCCCGGTCCTCGGTCGCGGTGCGTGGGGACGCGCCGCCGCTGACCCGGCGAGGTTTTCCGCCGACCGGCGCGTGCGCCGCCGATCCGCCGTCCGGTCTTGCGACAGTGGGGACGTGGTCTCGCTGCTCTCCCGCCTGCCCCGCGGCGGTCGGGACGGCGGGAGCGGTCGGCGCCCCGGCCAGCTGGTGTGGCCGGCCATCGCGTTCTCCCTCGCCGTCAGCGCTGCCGGGCTGGCGGGCCTGGGCCTCGCGTTGGCCGTCGTCCAGACCCTGGACCCCGAGGGCGGGCTGACCACGGGCGAGTCGGCCGCGCTCGCCGGCCGCCTCTGGGTGCTCGCCCACGGCGGGGAGCTGGAGCTCGGCGCCGGCCCCCTCGTGCTCGCGCCCCTCCTGCTGACCCTTGGGATCGGCTGGGGGCTCTCCCGCGCGGCCCGTGGGCTCGTGCGGGTGCGGGAGCTGCACACGGTCGGCGAGGTCGTCCGCGGCGCAGCCGTCGTCGTGGCGGTGCACGTGCTGCTCACCGTCGCGCTGGCCGTCGCGCTGGACGCGCCGGACGCGCGGACCGGGGTGCTCCGGACGGCCGCCGGGTCGGCCCTCCTCGCCCTCGCGGCCGTGGGCTGGGGCGCCGGCCGGGAGTCGGGCGTCCTGGACGAGTGGCTCGACCGGTTGCCCCTCGGTGCCCGGCCCCTGCTGCGCGGCGCGCTCGCCGGGCTCCTCTCCGCCCTGGCCCTCTGCGCGGCGGTCGTCGCGGTCGCCCTCGTCGCCGATGCCCACGGCTACGCGACGCTGTCGCGATCGCTGGGCGGTGCGGGAGCCGGCGCGCTCGGCCTGCTGGGGCTGGCGGTGCTGCTCCTGCCGAACGCCGCTGCTGCGGTGCTCGGGTTGGCCGCCGGCCCCGGCTTCCTCGTGGGCACCGGCACCCTCGTGTCCGTGCACGGCGTGACGCTCGGATCGGTGCCGGCCCTGCCGCTGCTGGCCGCGCTGCCCGACACGCAGGCCGTACCGCTGATCGCCTTCGTCTCCCAGGCGATCCCCGCTCTCGCGGGCCTCGTCGCGGGGGCCACGGTGGGCCGGTGGATGCGCGACGGCGACGGTGGCTCGGTCGTGGCGGGGCTGACCGGCCTGCTCTCCGGTGTGCTGCTCGGGGCGGCGGGCGGCGTCCTGGTGTGGGTGGCCGGCGGCTCGCTCGGGGACGGCGCCATGTCCCGGGTCGGCGCGCCCGCGATCGCCACCGCCATCGCCGTCGCCGCCCAGAGCGGGATCGCGGCCGCGCTCGCGGCCTCGGTCACCCGCTGGCGCTCCCTGGGCTGAGGGCCCGTCCGGAGGCTCGCGCCGAGCCTGCGAGGGGTGGGGAGGGTGGGGTCCTTCCAGGGGTCCTTATAGGGTCGCCGCGTGCCCGAACCCGAGCCCGTCCCGCGGGCCAGGGTCGCCGTCCTGCTCTCGGGGACCGGGTCGCTGTGTGCGGCGCTGCTGTCGGCGGCCGACGACCCGTCGTATCCGGCCGCCGTCGTCGCGGTGGGCGCCGACCGCGAGGCCGAGGGGCTGGAGCACGCCCGGCGCCGGGGGATCCCGACCTTCGTCTGCACCCTGCGCGAGCACCCGGATCGCAACTCCTGGGACCGGACACTGGCCGACACGCTCGTCGCCTTCGGGCCCGACCTGGTGGTCTCGGCCGGCTTCATGAAGCTCGTCGGCCCGGCCGTGCTCGACGCCTTCGAGGGCCGGATGGTCAACACGCACCCGGCGCTGCTGCCGGCCTTCCCCGGGGCGCACGCGGTGCGCGACGCCCTCGCCGCCGGCGTTCCCACGACCGGTGCGACCGTGCACGTCGTCGACCCGGGCCTGGACAGCGGGCCCGTGCTCGCGCAGCGCGAGGTACCCGTGCGGCCCGGGGACGACGAGGCGACACTGCACGAACGGATCAAGATCGTGGAGCGCGAGCTCCTGGTGCAGACGGTGGCCGACCTGGCGTCCGCCGTCCTGGAGAGGAAGAGCCCCCGATGAGCGACCGCACCCCGATCCGCCGCGCCCTGCTCGGCGTGTACGACAAGTCCGGCATCGAGGAGCTGGCCGCCGGCCTGGCCGCCGCGGGGGTCGAGCTGGTCAGCACCGGTGCGACGGCCCGGCGGATCGCGGACGCCGGCATCCCCGTCACCCCGGTCGAGCAGGTGACCGGGTTCCCCGAGTGCCTCGACGGCCGGGTGAAGACGCTGCACCCCGCGGTGCACGCGGGGATCCTGGCCGACCGCCGCCGGCCCGAGCACGTGGCTCAGCTCGACGAGCTGCGCATCGCCCCGTTCGACCTCGTCGTGGTCAACCTCTACCCGTTCACCGAGACGGTGGCCTCCGGCGCCAGCCCCGACGAGTGCGTGGAGCAGATCGACATCGGTGGCCCGGCGATGGTGCGCGCCGCGGCGAAGAACCACCCGTCGGTCGCCGTCGTCGTGGATCCCGCCCGCTACGGCGACGTCCTCGCGGCCGTGTCCGCCGGCGGCTTCACCCTCGCCGAGCGGCAGTCGCTGGCCGCCGCGGCCTTCCGGCACACGGCCACCTACGACATCGCGGTCGCCTCGTGGATGGGGAACGTCCTGGCCCCCGACGACGAGGGCAGCGGGTTCCCGGGCTGGGTCGGTGCCACCTGGGACCGCGCGGACGTGCTCCGCTACGGGGAGAACCCGCACCAGCGGGCGGCCCTGTACCGCAGCTGGCAGCCCGGGCTGGCGCACGCCGAGCAGCTGCACGGCAAGGCGATGTCCTACAACAACTACATCGACACCGACGCCGCCTGGCGGGCGGCCCACGACCACGCCGACCCGTGCGTGGCGATCATCAAGCACGCCAACCCGTGCGGGATCGCCGTCGGTCCCGACATCGCCTCGGCGCACCGCAAGGCCCATGCCTGCGACCCGCTGTCGGCCTTCGGCGGGGTCATCGCCGCCAACCGCGAGATCGACCTGACGATGGCCGAGCAGGTCGCCGACATCTTCACCGAGGTGGTCGTGGCGCCGTCGTTCACCGACGACGCCCTCGCCGTCCTCACGGGCAAGCAGAACCTCCGGCTGCTGCGGCTGCCGCACCTCCCGGCGCCCGGGGCGGAGATGCGGCCGATCGGCGGCGGGCTGTTGCTGCAGGTCAAGGACTCGCTGGACGCCCCCGGCGACGACCCGACGACCTGGACCCTCGCCACCGGCGGGCCCCTCGACGCCGCCGGCCTCGACGACCTGGTCTTCGCCTGGCGGGCGGTGCGCGCGGTGAAGAGCAACGCGATCCTGCTGGCGCACGACCGGGCAACCGTCGGTGTCGGGATGGGCCAGGTCAACCGGGTGGACGCCGCCCGGCTCGCCGTGACGCGTGCGGGGGACCGGGCGGCCGGTTCCGTCGCCGCCTCCGACGCCTTCTTCCCGTTCGCCGACGGGCTGCAGGTGCTGCTCGACGCGGGGGTGCGGGCCGTCGTCCAGCCGGGCGGGTCGGTGCGCGACGAGGAGGTCGTGGCGGCCGCGGCGGCCGCCGGCGTCCCGCTGTACCTCACCGGCACCCGGCACTTTGCGCATTGAGAAAGGACCCCGTGCCCCCCACCGCTCGCAAGCTCGCGGCGGGCCCCTACACGGGGCCGAAACCGCACGTGGGGCCGCCGGCCGAGGGGTCGGTCGTCGACGGCGAGGACTTCGCGCGGGTCGACTGGTTCGGCGCCCGTCTCGAGGGCGTCACGTTCACGCGCTGCCGGTTCGACGACGCCTCGCTGGAGGACCTCGTCACCCGCCGGTGCGTGTTCGAGGAGTGCGTGCTCACCGGGGTGCGCATGGCCGGGGCCCACCACGCCGGGACGGCGTTCCTGTCCTGCCGGTTCGACCGGGCGAAGCTCCTGCACGCGACCTGGGAGGGGTGCAAGCTGACCGGGTCGCAGTTCCCCGGTGCCCAGCTGCGACCCATGACGGCGACCGACTGCGACTGGAGCTACACGTCGCTGCGCGGCGCCGACCTCTCCGGTCTGGACCTGTCCGGCCAGCGGTTCCGCGAGGCCGACCTCACTGACGCCGATCTGCGTGAGTGCGACCTGACCGGCGCCGACCTCGACCGGGCCCGCCTGCAATCGGCGAAGCTGCGCGGTGCCGACCTGCGCGGTGCGTCCATGGACGAGGTCAACTGGCGGGGCTTCGACGTCACCGGCGTGCGGCTCGACCTCGTGCAGGCCGTGCAGTACACCCGCGCCCACGGCGCCCTGGTGGCTGACTAGGGCAGGCTCGGCGCGGATCTCTTCCTGGGTCCGGTGAGCAGCGCCTTGAGGCTGCCGAGCAGGCCCAGCACGCCGACCGCCATCGCGAACCAGAAACCGACGTCGAAGGCGCCCAGGTCCCAGTCCTCGGCGAACAGCGGCACAAGCAGCCCGGCGATCACCACCGCGGTCACCAGCAGCGCGAGCGCGCCCACGAAGCGGTGGGTGCGCGCCGGCAGCCACAGCGCCAGCCCGAGCAGGAGCAGCACGCCGCCGCCCAGCACGACTGCCATCGGCTGCCACATGCCGTTGTCGAAGATCTCGTCGAGGTCGTCGAACCCGCGCCGCACCAGGCCCAACCCGGAGATGTCGTCGTCGGCCAGCCAGTCGAGCAGCAGGCTGACCGCGGCGGCGACCCCGGCCAGGATCAGCAGCAGACCGCCCAGGGTGTCCGGTCCTCGGAACGCCACCGGCTCGCTGGAGTACGGAGGCGCTGTGGCGGCCGTCGCTCCTGCAGCGGGGTGCGCGGTCGCGCCGCCCGGGGTCTGCTCGGTCATCCGCGTCCCTTCGACGGTCCGCGGGCGCCGGTGCGGCCCGCCGACGCCGAGCCTAGGACCGCGCCGACGGGCGCGGGGGACCCGCTCGGGCAGACTGTCGGTGTGCCCGCGACGATCCTCGACGGCAAGGCGACCGCGGCGGCGATCCGCGGCGAGCTCACCGAGCGCGTCGCCGCCCTGACCGCCGCCGGCCACCGGCCTGGCCTGGGCACCCTGCTCGTCGGCGACGACCCGGGCAGCCGCTGGTACGTGAACGCCAAGCACTCCGACTGCGCGGAGGTCGGCATCGGCAGCATCCAGCGCGAGCTGCCCGCCTCGGCGACGCAGGACGACGTCCTCGGCGTGGTCGAGGAGCTCAACGCCGACCCGTCGTGCACCGGCTACATCGTCCAGCTGCCCCTGCCGCGCCAGGTCGACGAGTACGCCGTCCTCGAGGCGATGGACCCCGGCAAGGACGCCGACGGACTGCACCCGGTCAACCTGGGCCGCCTGGTCCTGAACGTCCCCGGCGCTCTGCCGTGCACGCCGGTCGGCATCGTCGAGCTGCTCCGCCGCTACGACGTCCCGATCGCCGGGGCCGAGGTCGTCGTCGTCGGACGGGGCATCACCGTCGGCCGCCCGCTCGGGCTGCTGCTCACCCGCCGGTCCGAGAACGCGACCGTGACCCTGTGCCACACGGGCACCCGCGACCTCGCGGCGCACCTGCGCGCGGCCGACATCGTGGTCGCCGCGGCCGGCGTGCCCGGGCTGGTCACCGCCGACACGGTCAAGCCGGGGGCCGCCGTCCTGGACGTCGGGGTCAGCCGGGTGGACGGCAAGCTCGCCGGCGACGTCGCCCCGGACGTGGTGGACGTGGCCGGGTTCGTCGCGCCCAACCCCGGCGGGGTGGGGCCGATGACCCGCGCCATGCTGCTGCAGAACGTCGTCCTCGCCGCCGAGCGTGCCGCGGCGCCCGAGGCCCACCCGGCGTGAGGGCCCGATGACCCAGCCGCCGCTCTACATCCGACGTCCGTTCCTGGCCGGCGTCCTCCGGCAGCTCCCGCTGTTCGCCGTGCTGGTGGGGGTGGCGATCGGGCTGCTGGTGGTCACCTTCGACCACTGGAGGAAGGGGCTGGTCATCGTCGGGCTGGCGCTCGTCGGCGCCGCACTGCTGCGGGCGTCCCTGCCGGTCCGCCGGGTCGGCTTCCTCGCCGTCCGCAGCCGCTGGGTCGACGTCGTCCTGCTCGCCGGGACGGGGTCGGCGCTGATCGCGATCGTGCTGACGATCCCCTCCGGCTGAGGCGGTCGGAGCCCCGCACGGGCGGGTCTCGGCGGCCAGCGATAAGTTGCTGGCCATGGCAGAGAAGCCCCGGCAGGGCAAGGTCACCGTCGTCGGCGCCGGTTTCTACGGCTCCACCACCGCTCTCCGTCTCGCCGAGTACGACATCTTCGAGACGGTCGTGCTCACCGACATCGTCGAGGGCAAGCCCGAGGGCATCGCACTGGACATGAACCAGTCGCGGCCGGTCGAGGGCTTCGAGACCCGGGTCGTGGGGGTCGGCGGCGGCTCCTACGAGGGCACCGAGGGTTCCGACGTCGTCGTCATCACCGCCGGCCTCCCCCGCAAGCCGGGCATGAGCCGGATGGACCTGATCGAGACCAACGCCAAGATCGTGCGGCAGGTCGCCGAGAACATCGCGCAGACCTCGCCCGACGCCGTGATCATCGTGGTCTCCAACCCGCTGGACGAGATGACCGCGCTGGCCCAGCTGGCCACCGGCTTCCCCAAGAACCGGGTCATGGGCCAGGCCGGCATGCTCGACACCGCCCGTTTCACCAACAACGTGGCCGAGGAGCTCGGCGTACCGGTGTCCTCGGTGCAGACGCTGACCCTGGGCTCGCACGGCGACACGATGGTGCCGGTGCCCTCCCGCTGCACCGTTGACGGCAAGCCGCTGTCCGACGTGCTCGCACAGGACCGCATCGACCACCTGGTCGACCGGACGCGCAACGGTGGCGCCGAGGTCGTCGCCCTGCTCAAGACCGGGTCGGCGTACTACGCGCCGTCCGCCGCGGCGGCCCGCATGGCCCGCGCGGTCATGGAGGACTCCGGCGCCGTCATGCCGGTGTGCGCGTGGGTGGACGGCGAGTACGGGATCTCGGGCGTCTACCTGGGCGTCGAGGCGGAGATCGGGCGCGAGGGCGTGAAGAAGGTCGTCGAGGGCGACCTCACGGAGAGCGAGCTGGCCGGGCTGCGCGAGGCCGCCGAGGCGGTGCGGGCCAAGCAGGCCGATGTAGCCGACCTCTGAACGCAAGACTTCTGAGAGGAACAACTTGACGTGAGCGAGCTTGCGAGCGAACCGATGAACGGAGCAGCCGTGCGAACGCGGCCGACGAGCGGCAGCGAGGAGGACGCGTGAGCAAGATCAAGGTCGAGGGCACCGTCGTCGAGCTCGACGGCGACGAGATGACCCGGATCATCTGGCAGTTCATCAAGGACCAGCTGATCCTCCCGTACCTCGACGTCAACCTCGAGTACTACGACCTGGGCATCGAGAAGCGCGACGAGACCGACGACCAGATCACGATCGACGCGGCGAACGCGATCAAGCAGCACGGCGTCGGCGTCAAGTGCGCGACCATCACGCCGGACGAGGCCCGGGTCGAGGAGTTCGGCCTGAAGAAGATGTGGCGGTCCCCGAACGGGACGATCCGCAACATCCTCGGCGGCGTCATCTTCCGTGAGCCGATCATCATGGCCAACGTGCCGCGGCTCGTGCCCGGCTGGACCAAGCCGATCGTCGTCGGCCGTCACGCGTTCGGTGACCAGTACCGCGCCACCGACTTCAAGTTCCCCGGCGAGGGGACGCTGACGATCACCTTCACGCCGAAGGACGGCTCCGCGCCGATCGAGCACGAGGTCTTCCAGTCGCCCGGCGGCGGTGTCGCGATGGCGATGTACAACCTGGACGAGTCCATCCGCGACTTCGCCCGGGCGTCGATGAACTACTCGCTGCAGCGCGGCTACCCGCTGTACCTCTCGACCAAGAACACGATCCTCAAGGCCTACGACGGCCGCTTCAAGGACCTGTTCGAGGAGACCTTCCAGTCGGAGTTCGCCGACAAGTTCAAGGAGGCCGGGCTCACCTACGAGCACCGGCTCATCGACGACATGGTGGCGGCGTCCCTCAAGTGGGAGGGCGGCTACGTCTGGGCGTGCAAGAACTACGACGGCGACGTGCAGTCCGACACCGTCGCGCAGGGCTTCGGCTCGCTGGGCCTGATGACCTCGGTGCTGCTCAGCCCCGACGGCCGCACGGTCGAGGCCGAGGCGGCCCACGGCACGGTCACCCGGCACTACCGCCAGCACCAGCAGGGCAAGGAGACGTCGACCAACCCGATCGCGTCGATCTTCGCCTGGACCCGGGGCCTGGCGCACCGCGGCAAGCTGGACGAGACCCCCGAGGTCACCCGCTTCGCCGAGACCCTCGAGCGGGTCTGCATCGAGACGGTGGAGAGCGGCCAGATGACCAAGGACCTCGCGCTGCTCATCTCCAAGGACCAGCCGTGGCTGAACACCCAGGACTTCCTGGCGGCCATCGACAGCAACCTGCAGAAGGCGATGGCCTGACAGAGGTTCAGCCCTCCAGCGGCCCCGTCACCTGCGCGGTGGCGCGGCCGCTGCCTTTCCGCGAGATGTGGGAAATCGGGCTCATGGGGATGGCGAAAGCCCGATTTCCCCGATCTCGCGGCCTGTGGACGAGGCCAACGCGGAACCGTCGCCGTAGGGCAGCGTCCTCGTGTGCGCCAGCCCAGTCGTCCCGAACGCCTTCGTGGTCGCGTCTTCCGCGGAGGGGACGCTGTCTCCGCCGGGCTGCTGAGCCCTGATGCGCTGCGCGGGCCGGCCTGGCGTCGGCTCTACCGGGGTGTGTACGCGGACGCCGACCTGCCCGACGATCTCGACGTCAGGATCGCCGGCGCCTCGCTCCTTCTCCCGGAGCGCGGAGTGTTCAGTGGCCGGACAGCGGCGCACCTCTTCGGCGCGGTGCAGTTGGCCGGGGTAGAGGGCCCCGTCGAGGTGACGGTGCCCCCGGGCGTCGGCTTCGGCCCCGTGTACGGCATCCGCGTTCGCCGCGCACCGTTGCCCGTGTCGGACGTGACGGTCATCGCTCACCGCCGGTGCACGACAGAACTCCGGACGGCTCTCGATCTGGCGCGATTCGAGCCGACGATGGAGGCGGTGGTCGCCCTCGACGTCATCCTCGGACGACGGATGGTCCGGCTGCCCGAGCTCGAGCAGGCCGTCGACCGGCTGGCACCGGGAAGAGGTACCCGCCAGGCGAGGCGAGTGGTCGCGCTGGTCGACGGGCGCGCGGGGTCACCGCAGGAGTCGCGGCTGCGTGTGCTGCTCGCCTCTGCCGGGCTGATCGCCGTCCCGCAGTTCACCGTGCGGGACGCCGCAGGGGCGTTTGTGGCGCGCGTCGACCTGGCCTTCCCGGAACAGCGAGTGGTCATCGAGTACGACGGCGCATGGCATGGCGAGTCCTGGCAGCTGAGCCGGGACCGCCGACGGATGAACCGGCTCTCCGACGCGGGGTGGACGGTCTTCTACGTGACGGCGGCCGACATGCACGATCCCGTGGCGCTGGTGGCCAGGGTGCGAGCACTGCTCGCGAGATGCGGGAAATCGGGCTCTGCAAGGCCCGGATGAGCCCGATTTCCCCGATCTCGGCGGTCGGTCCCCGAGCCAGGCGTCAGCCGAAGAGCTGGGTCCACCAGGGGCCGCCGGAGCCTTCGGCCATGCCGACGCCGAGTCGGGTCAGCGAGCAGTCCAGGATGTTCGCGCGGTGCCCGGCGCTGTTCATCCAGTCATCCATGACGGCGGCCGCGTCCGGCTGCCCCGCCGCGATGTTCTCGGCCCGCGCGTCGAGCCGCGCGGCCGCGGCGCGCTCCAACGGGTCGAGCCCGTCGGGGTTCGTGTGGTCGAAGAAGTCGCGGTCGCGCATGTCCGCACTGTGATTGCGCGCCACCGCGGCCAGCGCGCCGTCGGCGGCCAGGGCGCCGCAACCGGCCGCGGCCCGCTCCTGGTTGACCAGCGCCAGCACCTCGGCCTCCGGGCCGGCGGCCGTGATCGCAGCCGCTACCGGCGCGCTCGAGGGCTCCGTCTCGACGGGTTCCGGTTCGGGCTCGGGCTCCGCGGAGGGTGCCGGAACCGGCGCGGGGACGACGACCTCGGGCGCCGGGGCCGGGGCCGCGGCGGGGGCCGGTGGCGCCCCGGGCACACCCAGGCCCGGGATCCCGTCGACGCCCAGGACGACGGGGGAGCCGCCCCGACCGTCCCCGTGCGTGGCGAGCGAGGACGACGAGTCGAGCGTCACCGGGGTGTTCGCGCCGGTGACGACCGGGATCCCCACGATCAGTGCGCTCACCGCGAGGGTGAGCACCGCGCCGAGGCCGGCGCGGCGGGCGACCGATCGGATGTCGTTGCGCATGCTGTTACCGCCTCAGGCCAGGAGAAGGGTCCACCAGGGACCGGCGTTGCCGCGGTCCATGCCGATCCCCGCCGCGGTCATGCCGCAGTCGAGGATCGCCGCGCCGTCCCCACCGGCCAGCCAGCTGTCCACCACGGTGCCGGGGTCGGTCGTACCGCTCGCCACGCTGGCCGCCCGGGCGCCGAGGGCGAGCACCGAGCCGCCGTCCGCGGTGCGGAGACCGAGGACGCCGTCCTTGCGCATGTCGGTGCTGTGCGCCTTCGCGGTCGCCGCCAGGCCGCCGTCGACGACGAGCGCCGCGCAGCCGGCACCGACCCGGGCCCCGTTCACCAGGGCGAGGACCCGGTCACCCGCGGCCGCCGGCGACCCCGCCTCGGTCGATGGCTCCACGGCAGGGGGCTCCTCGACAGGGAGGGACGGGTCCGGCGATCCGGGGCCGGGTGCCGGCGAACCGGCTGCCGTGGACCCGGACGACGACGTTCCGCCCGCCGGCGCCGGCGCCGGTCCGGACGACGGCGAACTCGCCGCGGAACCCGGCGTCCCGGGCGCCGCGACGACGGCGTCTTCCGTGGGCTCCGACGAGTCGGAGGAGGACGAGGACCCCGACGTGGACGACGACGAGGCGCCGGTCCGGGAAGCGGCCGCGGTCGACGTCGCCGAGCCGGCGAAGGTCGACGACGACACCGGCCGGCCGTCGCGGCCCATCACCACCGGCGAGTCCGCCGACGAGGACGCCGACGAGGACGCCGCCGTCGCAGCGGTCGAGGAGAACGTCACCGACCGCGCCGTCCCGTCGGAACCGGACCCGACCGGCACCGCGAGGACCAGCGCGGTGATCACCGTGCTCACCATGACGCCCAGCGCTAGGCGGCCGCTCCGGTGCCGCAGGCCGGTCCGCGCCGCCGCGCGCGCGTGCAGCGACGAGCGGGTGACCGCGCCGCGGATCCGGGCGGAGGTCGGGGGGCCCGCAGGGGCGTGGTGCACAGCAAACCTCCCGGGGCCAGGGATCACGATTCGTTATCGAGAGAAGACTAACCGTGCGCGCAAGGTCACCGTGAGTCGACGAGACGGACGTCACATCCCGCCGGCCGAATCCCTGAGCGGGTCACCGGATGCACCCGCTGTCCCCGCGGGTCGACGCCGACCAGGCACCATGTACCCAGCCCCATCCGCCCGTCCGCCCCATCGACCACCCCGAGGAGCACGCCGCCGGTGAGCGACGTCTGGCTCAGCATCATCATGGTCGTCGTCTTCGTCCTGATCGGCGGAGCGTTCTCCGGCGCCGAGATCGCCCTGGTCTCCCTCCGCGAGTCGCAGGTCCGCGCGATGGGCGAGACCGGCCGCCGCGGGCAGGCCGTGCGCCGGCTGCTCAGCGACCCCAACCGCTTCCTGGCCGCGGTCCAGGTCGGCGTCACCCTCGCCGGCTTCTTCTCCGCCGCCTTCGGGGCCAGCACGCTCTCCGCGCCGCTGGCCCGATGGCTGGAGAGCCGGGGCATGTCCCCGGGACTCTCGGGCACGGTGGCCCTGGTCCTCGTGACCATCGCGATCAGCTACCTGT
The DNA here is from genome assembly GCA_035296685.1 of Blastococcus sp. Lineage (GTDB taxonomy): Bacteria > Actinomycetota > Actinomycetes > Mycobacteriales > Geodermatophilaceae > Blastococcus_B. The sequence continues at coordinate 6,370 of DATHAK010000091.1, read as the reverse complement.
CGCTCGTCGTCGGCGAGCTCACCCCGAAGCGGCTCGCCCTGCAGCGGGCCGAGGGCTTCTCCCTGATCGTGGCCGCCCCCCTGAACGCCATCGCGACGCTCTCGCGGCCGGTCATCTGGCTGCTGTCGAAGTCCACCGACGTCCTCGTCCGGCTGCTCGGCGGCGACCCGAAGGTGAGCGGGGAGTCGATCAGCCAGGAGGAGCTGCGCGACCTGGTCGCGGCGCACGAGTCGCTGACCAGCGACGAGCGCCGGCTGATCGACGAGGTCTTCCGCGCCGGCGAGCGCGAGGTGCGGGAGGTCATGACCCCGCGCACCGAGGTCGCGTTCCTGGAGGCGTCCACGACCGCCAGCCGGGCGGCCAAACAGGTCGCCGACTCCAACTGGTCCCGCTTCCCGGTCGCCGGCCGCGACCAGGACGACGTCGTCGGCTTCGTGCACGTCCGCGACCTGTTCCTGCCCAACCATGCGGCCGGCCGGGCCGCCACGGTGGGTGACCTCGCGCGCGAGGTGAAGCGCCTGCCGGGAACAGCCCGCGTGCTCACCGCCCTGAGCGAGATGCGCCGGGAGAACCAGCACCTCGCCATCGTCATCGACGAGTACGGCGGCACCGACGGCATCGTCACCCTTGAGGACCTCATCGAGGAGGTCATCGGGGAGATCTACGACGAGTACGACGAGGACGTCGAGCCGGACGGCAGGCAGCCACCCGGCGGGCCGCACGACGTCGACGGGCTGCTCAACCTGGACGACTTCACCGAGGTGACCGGCCTGGAGCTGCCCGAGGGACCGTACGAGACCGTCGCCGGCTACGTGCTCGCCGAGCTCGGCCGGCTGCCGGAGATCGGCGACAGCATCGAGGTGGAGGGCCGCACCCTCACCGTCCTCGAGCTGGACGGCCGGCGGATCTCCCGGCTTCGCGTCAGCCCGGCGCCGGAGCCGGAGGCCCAGGACGACGAGGAGCGCACCGAGGCCGCACCGGGCAGCTAGGCGCGCAGCACGTCCCAGGCGTCGCCCACGATGCCGGCCAGCTCGGTGTGCTTCGGCGTCCAGCCCAGGTCGGCCCGGATCCGGTCGCTGGAGGCGACCAGCTGCGCCGGGTCACCGGGCCGGCGCTCGCCGACCACCACCGGCACCGGGTGCCCGGTGACCTCGCGGACGGCGTCGACGACCTCCTGTACCGAGAAGCCGGTGCCGTTGCCCAGGTTGTAGATCCGGTGCTCGCCCTCGGCGGGGGCGGGCAGCGCGAGCAGGTGCGCGTCGGCGAGGTCGCCGACGTGGACGTAGTCGCGGATGCAGGTGCCGTCGGGCGTCGGGTAGTCGTCCCCGTAGACCGTCATCGACTCCCGCCGTCCGGCGGCCACCTGCAGCGCGATCGGCACCAGGTGCGTCTCGGTGGCGTGCCGCTCGCCCAGGCCGTGGGCGGCGCCGGCCACGTTGAAGTAGCGCAGGCTGACCGCCGCGAACCCGTGCGCCACCGCATAGGACGTCAGCATGTGGTCGACGGCGAGCTTCGAGGCGCCGTAGGTGTTGGTCGGCCGGGTGGGTGCGTCCTCGCGGATCGGCACCGACTCCGGCTCGCCGTACGTCGCCGCGGTGGAGGAGAAGACGATGCGCCGGCAGCCGGCGGCACGCATCGCCTCCAGCAGCGCGAGGGACCCGCCGACGTTGGTGTGCCAGTAGTCCTCGGGCTGCTGCTGGGAGACCCCGACGAGGCTCTTGGCCGCGAAGTGCAGCACCGCGTCGGGCCGGACGTCGGCCAGCACCGGCGCCGAGTCGTGCAGCGACGCCTCGACGAAGCGGGCCCCCGGCGGGACGGCATCCGCGTGCCCCGTCGACAGGTCGTCCAGCACCGTCACGTCGTGGCCGCCGGCGAGCAGGGCCGCCGTGACTACGCTGCCGATGTAACCGGCTCCGCCGGCGACGAGTACGCGCATGGGGTCACCCTAGGTCGGGAGGTCAGGACGTCGTGGTGAGCGCTCGGCCGGCGGTGCAGGCGCTCCCGGCGTACAAACCGGGCCGCAACCCCGCCGACCTCGCCCGCGAGATCGGCGTCGACCGCGCCGTCAAGCTGGCCAGCAACGAGGTGGCCTTCCCGCCGCTGCCCGCCGTCCTCGAGGCCGTCGCCGCCACGGTGGGGGAGACCAACCGCTATCCCGACAACGGGGCGGTCGTCCTCACCGGGGCACTCGCCGACCACTACGGCGTTGACCCCGACCGGATCGTCACCGGCTGCGGCGCGGTCACGGTCTGCCAGCAGCTGGCGCAGTCGTTCAACGACCCCGGCACGAGCATGGCCTTCGCCTGGCGGTCGTTCGAGATGTACCCGTTGCTCGCGCAGGTGGCGGGCGCGCGGGCGATCCAGGTGCCGCTCGCCCCCGGCCGGCCCGGCGGCCCGGCCGACACCCACGACCTCGATGCCCTGGCCGCGGCGATCGACGACACGACCCGGGTCGTCTTCGTCTGCAATCCCAACAACCCGACGGGGACGGCGGTCCGCGGCCCGGAGCTGGAGCGCTTCGTCGACGCGGTGCCCGAGCAGACCCTCGTGGTGCTGGACGAGGCCTACCGCGAGTTCGTCACCGACCCCGACGTCCCCGACGGCCTGGAGTTCATGCGCGGCCGGCCCAACGTCGCCGTCCTCCGCACGTTCTCGAAGGCCTGGGGGCTGGCGGGGCTGCGGGTGGGCTACCTGATCGCCGAGGACCCGGCCGTGGCCGAGGCGGTGACCAAGACGCGGGTGCCCTTCAGCGTCTCCAGCCTGGCCCAGGCGGCGGCGGTCGCGGCGCTCGCCAGCGAGGACGAGGTGCGCCGCCGCTGCGCGGCGGTGGTGGCCGAGCGCGACCGGCTGACCGCGGCCCTGCGGGAGCGCGGCGTGGCCGTCGAGGACAGCCAGGCGAACTTCGTCTGGCTGCCGCTGGCCGAGCGGACGGCGGACGTCGCCGCCGCGCTCGAGGCCCGCGCCGTCATCACCCGGCCCTTCGCCGGCGAGGGGATCCGCGTGACCGTGGGCACGCCCGAGGAGGACGACGTCTTCCTCGCCGCGCTCGACGAGGTGAACGCCGCCGCGCCGGTCTGACCTGCACGACCGTCACCCGCGCAGGTACGGAACGGGGGAGCCCCGGCATGTCGGCGTTCCCCGGCTGGTTTGATGGCCGACGTGCCTCTTCCCCGTGTCCTCTCAGGCATCCAGCCGACGGCGGGCTCCTTCCACCTCGGCAACTACCTGGGTGCGCTCCGGCAGTGGGTCGGGCTGCAGGAGAGCACCGAGGCGTTCTACTGCGTCGTCGACCTGCACGCGATCACGCTGCCGCAGGACCCGGCGGAGCTCCGCCGCAACACCCTGGTCTCGGCCGCCCAGCTGCTGGCGCTCGGTGTCGACCCCGGCCGCAGCACCCTCTTCGTGCAGAGCCACGTCCCCGAGCACCTGCAGCTGTCCTGGGTGCTGGAGTGCCTGACCGGCTTCGGCGAGGCCGGCCGGATGACCCAGTTCAAGGACAAGAGCCAGCGCGAGGGCACGGCCGGCGCGACGGTCGGGCTGTTCACCTACCCGGTGCTGCAGGCGGCCGACATCCTCGTCTACCAGGCCGAGCAGGTGCCGGTCGGTGAGGACCAGCGCCAGCACCTCGAGCTCACCCGCGACCTGGCGACCCGGTTCAACAGCCGGTTCGGCCAGACGTTCACGCTGCCGCAGCCCCGGATCCCCGAGGGCGCCGCGAAGATCCTCGACCTGCAGTCGCCGGACAAGAAGATGAGCAAGAGCCTGCCGCCCGCCGGCTGCGTGTTCCTCCTTGACGACGCCGCCGTGACCGCCAAGAAGATCCGCTCCGCCGTCACCGACACGGGCCGGGAAGTCGTCTTCGACCCCGAGCGCAAGCCCGGCGTCAGCAATCTGCTCACCATCCACAGCGCGCTGTCCGGAACCGGCGTCCCCGACCTGGAGCAGCGCTTCGCCGGCAGCGGCTACGGCGACCTCAAGAAGGAGGTCGCCGAGGTGGTCACCGACGCGCTCGACCCGATCCGCACGCGTACCCAGGAGCTCCTCGACGACCCGGCGGAGCTGGAGCGGATCCTGGCCGCCGGTGCGGCGCGGGCCCGCGAGGTCGCCGGTCCCACGGTGGCCGCGGCCTACGAGCGCGTCGGCTTCCTGCCGCCCGCAGCCGGAGCGGGCCGGTGAACGACGACACCTTCGTCCCGCGGAGCAAGGCGCCGGCGCCGGAGACCACCGTGCTCGGCATCGTGGTCCCCATCCCCGAACCGTGGGCCCAGCTGCTGGTCGACTGGCGGTCCAAGGTCGGCGACCCGCAGGCCTCGCTCGTGCCGCCGCACGTGACGCTCCTGCCCCCGACCGAGGTCCCCGTCGCCGACCGGACGGCGATCACCGCGCACCTCGCCCAGGTGGCGCGGTGCCACCCGCCGTTCGACATGCACCTCTCCGGCACGGGGACCTTCGCCCCGGTGTCCGACGTCGTGTTCGTCGCCGTCGCCCGGGGGATCGGCAACTGCGAGCTGATCGCCACCGATGTGCGCCGGGGGCCGCTGTCCCGCTCGCTGAGCTTTCCGTACCACCCCCACGTGACCGTGGCCCACGACGTGCCCCCGGACATGCTCGAGTTCGCCTACAGCGGCCTGGCCGACCTCTCCGCCGAGTTCCGCGTCGACTCCTTCACCGAGTTCGAGCAGCTCCCGGGCGGCGCCTGGGGGGTCGCGCGCGAGTACCGGCTGACCGGCCCGCCGCGCTGATAGAAGGACCCCGTCCTCCCTGCCACTCGCAAGCTCGCGGCGGGGCCGTAGGGCGGCTGCCTCGCGCAGGCCCCAGACTCGGGCGGTGAGTTCCGCCCCCGCACCGGCCCGTGAGCCGTGGTGGAACCGCGTGTACGCCCGCGGCGAGGCGCTGGTGGCGGCCCAGCGGCGTCGCCGACGGTGGTTCGACCACCTCGCCCGGGCCGGCGGCCGGTACCAGCGGCAGCAAGGGGACCTGCTCGCGGCGGGGGTCACCTACTTCGGCTTCCTCAGCCTGTTCCCGGTGCTCCTCCTGGCGGCGTCGATCGTCGGGCTGTTCCTCGCGGGTGACGCGCTCCTGCGGTCGCAGCTCTACGCGGTGGTCCTCGAGACCTTTCCCGGTGCCCTGGGTCAGGAGCTGGTGAGCCAGCTCGACTCGGCGATCGACGACTCCGGCGTCATCGGCCTGATCGCCGTGGTGGGCTTCCTGTACGCCGGCCTGCGGACCATCGACAAGCTGCGGATCGGGATGGAGCTGATCTGGAACGGCGAGGTCGAGGAGTCCGACGTGTTCCGCGACAACCTGGCGGACCTGGTCGCACTGCTGGTGCTCGGGGGCGTCGGGCTGGCCAGCCTGGGCCTGACCGGCGTGGTCACCCAGGCCACCTCGGGTGTGCTGGAGTTCCTGGGGTGGAGCGACGAGCCGGTCAACGGCGTCCTCACCTGGGTGCTCGGCATGGGTCTGGCCGTGCTCATCGACATCGTGGTGTTCCTCTGGCTGCTGCGCGTCGTCCCGTCGGTGTCCCACCCCTTGCGCATGCTGCTGCCCGGGGCCCTGTTCGGCGCGGCGGGGTTCGAGCTGCTCAAGCTGCTCGGCGGCTACTACCTGTCCCTGATCTCGGGCAGCGTGACCGCGTCGGCCTTCGGCGGCGCGGTGGGGCTGCTGATCTGGATCAACCTGGTGGCGCGGTTCGCCTTCTTCACGGCCGCGTGGACGGCGACCCTCCGCCGGCTCCAGGCGGGGTCCGGTCCCCGGGAGGACGACGTGCCGGTGGCCGCCTGACCGAGCCGCCGGGATCCCGTGGACCGGGGCGGACCGCCCGCCGGCGGCCGATCACCGTGCCCGCGACGACGGCGACCGCTCCGGCGGCCAGCGCCACGGGCACCCAGCCGGGGGAGTCGTCTGCCGGGGCGGCGGCCACGCCGTCGGCGACGGGGAGCCGGGGTGCAGCGGGGCTGCTCGTCGGCGACGGGGCGGCCGTTGCCGGCACCTCGCCAGGCTCGACCAGCGTGCCGACGCCGTCGCTACCGGCGGGGAGGGCGAAGCCCCAGTCGAGCAGCAGCGCCGCCTGGTCGGCCGCGCGCAGGGGGACGTTCTCGGTGGCCATGACGCTCACGACCAGCCGGCGTCCGTCGCGCTCGGCGGCGGTGACGAACGTGTGCCGTGCGGCGTCGGTGAAGCCGGTCTTCCCGCCGAGGATGCCGGGGTAGCTCGAGAGCAGCGGGTTCTGGTTCTGGATCTGGTACGCGGGCCCGCGGTCGGGCACCTCGGGCATCAGGGCGGTCGGCGTGGTCAGGATCGCCGCCGTCGTCGGGTCGGCCACCAGCGCCCGGAAGATCAGCGCGAGGTCGTAGGGGGAGGAGGACTG